>NZ_JBITJH010000014.1:0-186527 GCF_044459745.1 Micromonospora sp. NPDC050187 | reverse complement strand
GATGATGTCGTCTTTGCCGTCGCCGTTGACGTCGCCGAGGGCGGGGTGTTCGCCGGTGATGGAGAAGTAGTCGTGCCATTTGACGGCGGTGCCGGCGAACGACGATCCGGTGGACAACGCCACGTACACGTCGCCGGACGCGTTGTGGGTGAAGGCGACGATGTCGTCGCGGCCGTCGCCGTTGACGTCGCCGACGGCGGCGATCTCCGCGCCGGGGGCGAACCAGTCGTGCCACCTGCTGGCCCCGGTGAAGCCGGTGCCGTTCGACAGCGCCACGTACACGTCGCCGGTGTTGCTGTGCGCGAAGGTGACGATGTCGTCGCGGCCGTCGCCGTCGACGTCGCCGGTCGAGGCCGTCTCGCCGCCGATCGAGAAGAAGTCGTTCCACTTCACCGACGTCCCGGCGAACGACGTTCCGGTGGAGGTGCTGACGTAGACGTCGGCGAGGGCGTTCTGGGTGAAGGTGATGATGTCGTCGCGCCCGTCACCGCTGACGTCGGTGGCGGACCCGGCGGCCATGGCGTGGGTGCGCGCCGCTTCGTCCAGCAGGGTCCGCGCCTTGGCCGCCACCTGGTCGTAGCGGTCGGGGAAGCCGGAGCGCTGCACACACTGGGCGACCTGACCGGCGGTGTAGTGGGGATTGTTCCGGTCGCAGACGATCGCCCGGGTGACGTACTGCGTGCTGGCGTAGACCGGGTCCATGATCTGCTCCGGGGTACCCCAGCCGTAGTCCCACCGCTGTTGGAAGACCCCGAGCGAGGACTTGTCGCCGCACGGCAGGTTGTTCATGTGGGACTCGACCCAGCCCGCCTCGAACGCGGACAACATGACCTTGTCGTTGACGTTGTGGGCACGGGCGACCCGGTAGACGATCACCGTGATCGCGGGGTCGTGGTTGGCGGGAATGGAGGAACAGGCCAGCGTGCCGACCGGAGCGTCGGCCTGGGCCGGCGCGACGGCCACGACCGACGCCAGCGCGGTGCAGAGGCCGACCAGCAGGGCGAGGGGAGTGCGTCTCACGATGCTCCTCTCAGAGAGTGTCAGCGGGTTCGGCGAGCGGAGTGCTCTGGTGCCGGTGCAGCGTGCGGCCGGTGGGTGGCCGGCGTGCGTGAGAAATCGATTGCCGAGGAGTATCGCCAGGACCTTCACCGCTGTCAATGCGTTCTGAAGTTCTCCTTCAGCAACTGGGCGGTGGCGGTAAAGTATTGACAACTTGCGATGTTCCCAGTTAACTCCCGAGCAATCGATTTCCCGCGGTTGCCGACGGTCATCCTGGAGGGACATCCATGAAGCCCCACGCCCGCCGCTGGCTGGCTCTCCTCGCGGCGCTGGCGACCATGATCCCCCCGGCGGCAGCGCACGCCGCCCCGTCCGTCCCGACCCCGCCCGGCGCCCCGCCACCCCCCGCGCCGCTCGCCGTCACCGACGACAAGGGCCCGGTCGGCTGGGACGTGTACCGCCGGCTCGACCGGCTGCCCGAACTGGCGGCCGGCAGCCGCACCCGGCAGTTCTCCAGCTTCGCCCGGGACGGCTCCAACGACGACGGCTTCGTCGGCACCTACTCCTGCCTGCGCCAGTCCGGCGGCTGTGTCATCGCCGAGGACCGGGGAGCCGGCGAGGTGCAGTCGATCTGGTTCACCCGGGACGACGGCAACGTCAGCGCCACCGGCTGGATCCGCGTCGAGCTGGACGGCGTCACCGTGGTCGACACCAGCCTCCAGCGCGTCGTCGACGGTGGACTCGGCCACCCCTTCGTGTGGCCGCTGGTCACCAACGCCGACCAGACCTCGGGCGGGGTGACCATCAAGGTGCCCATGCCCTACCGCGACTCGATGCGGATCACCACCCAGTTCAACCCGCTCTTCCACCACGTCACCTACCGGGAGTTCACCGACGCGGTCGGCGTGTCCACGTTCGACCCACGCGACCCCGCCACCGACGTGGTGGACAGGTTGCGGGCCGCCGGCCTGCGCGACCCGAAGCCCCCGCAGCCCGGCGCGACCACCAGGGCCGCCCGGGTGGACGTCCCGGCGGGCGGGCAGTCGACGATCGCCACGCTCGCCGGTCCGGGCGCGGTCACGGCGCTGCGGCTGCGGCTGCCCGACGCCGCGGCCACCGCCGCGACGCTGACGGGCCTGCGGCTGCGGATCGCCTTCGACGGGCGGAACACGGTCGACAGCCCGGTGGGCGAGTTCTTCGGCGCCGGCCTGGGCGAACGATCCGTCCGCTCCCTGATGTTCGCCATGGACGCCGCGCCGGGCGGCTGGTACAGCGCCTGGTGGCCGATGCCGTTCCGGTCCACCGCCACGGTGTCGGTCGCCAACACCACCGGCGCCCCGGTCACCGGCGTCCAGGCCGAGGTGACCACCGCGCCGGGCGCCGGCTGGACCGGCGCGCTCGCCCCCGACGGCACGGCCGGCTACTTCACCACCCAGTCCCGCCGCGCGGAGACGGTGGGGGGCAGCGACTGGATCGTCGCCGACCAGGCCGGTCGGGGACGGTTCGTCGGCGTGTCCCAGACCGCCCGTGGCCACATCATCGGCGGGAACACCCGCAACTACCTGGAGGGCGACGAGCGCGTCCACGTCGACGGCTCGCCCACGCCGCAGATCTACGGCACCGGCACCGAGGACTTCTACGAGTCCGGTTGGTACTTCAACCGGGGCGAGTACAGCGGCGTCTTCACCGGCAATACCGCCCACCTGTTCCGGTCCGGTGGCTGCGTCGACGAGTGTGACGCCGTCTACCGGCTGATGATCGGCGACGCGGTGTCCTATGCCACAGCGCTGCGGTTCGGCATCGAGCACGGCCCGGCCAACGACATGCCGGCGGACTACGCCTCGACCGCGTTCCTCTACACCCAGCCGACGGTCGCCCTGCGCCGCACGGACACGCTGGTCACCGGCGACGCGGCCAGCCGCACCGGGCACGGCTACGTCGGCTCCGGGACCCAGTACGCGCTGACCACGCCGTACGAGGGCGACGACGACAACGTCCCGGTCGCCGGCCAGGTGCGGGCCGGCGGCGGCGCGGTCAGCTTCCGGCTCGCCGTCGACCCCGCCAACCAGGGCGTACGGCTGCGCCGGCACAGCGACCAGGCCAACGCGTACCAGCAGGTCGCCGTGTCGGTCGACGGCACGCGGGCCGGCGTGTGGCGGCAACCGCTGGGCAACGGCCGGCAACGCTGGTTGGCCGACGAGTTCGTCCTCCCGGCCGCGCTGACCGCCGGCCGGTCGACGGTCACGGTCACCCTGACCCCGGTGGCCGGCGCGCCGGCGTGGACGGCGGCCCGCTACGAGGCCGACAGCATGGTCGCCCCGTTTGTCGACGCCACCGCGCCGGGCGCGGTCGCCGGCCTCACCCTGGCCGGTGGGCGGGTGCACGCCATCGGCCTGTCCTGGTCGGCGTCGGCGGACAACGTGGGCGTCGCCGGCTACCGGGTCTACGCCTCGCGGAGCCCCGGCGTCTCGACCACCCCGGCCAACCTGGTCGGCACGACCCGGACCACCACCTTCCGACACGGCCCGTTGCCGGCCGGACAGACCCGCTACTACCGGGTCGTCGCGGTCGACGGCGCCGGCAACGCCTCCGCGCCCTCGGCCGAGGTGTCGGCGACCACCCGCACCCGCAACACCAGCGACGCCAACGGTGACCGCCGCGACGACGCCGTGTCGTTCAGCCGGGGCACCACCGCCGACGTGACCACCTCCCTGTCGGACGGCACCCGCTTCGTCCCGGACGGGCGGACCTGGAACGACTTCTTTGCCGCCGGCGAGGAGATCCCGCTCACCGGTGACGTCGACGGCGACGGCCGGGCCGACATCATCACCTTCACCCGGGGCGACGCCGCCGACGTCTACGTGGGGCTGTCCACCGGAACGACCTACGCGGCCGGGGTGAAGTGGCACGACTTCTTCGCCACCGGCACGGAGATCCCCACGGTCGGCGACGTCGACGGCGACGGGCGCACGGACATCATCACCTTCACCCGGGGCGGGGCCGGCGACGTGTACGTGGCGCTGTCGACCGGCAGTGGCTTCGGTCCCGGCGTCAAGTGGCACGACCACTTCGCGATCGGCGACGAGATGCCGGCGGTGGGCGACGTCGACGGCGACGGGCGCGACGACCTCGTCACGTTCACCCGGGGCACCACGGGTGACGTGTTCGTCTCCCTCTCCGACGGGACCCGGTTCGTCGAGGACGGCTGGAAGTGGCACGACTCGCTCGTGCTCGGCGACCAGCTGCCGGCGCTGGGGGACGTCGACGGCGACGGGCGCGACGACGTCGTGACGTTCACCCGGGGGACCACGGGCGACGTGTTCGTGGCGCTCTCCGACGGCACGCGGTTCGTCCCGCAGGCCGGCAGGTGGCACGACTGGTTCGCGGTGGGCGACGAGCTTCCCGGCATCGGCGACGTCAACGGCGACGGAAGGGCGGACCTGGTGACGTACACCCGGGGAAGCACGGCGGACGTGTACGTGACGCTGTCCACCGGCGGTGGCTTCGGCGCCGGTGTCCGGTGGCACGACCGGTTCGCGCCCGGCACCGACCTGCCCCGGCCGAGCGTGTCGTGATGCGAATCCCCCGGATGCTCGCGGTGCTGCTGCTGGGCGCCGCCCTGGTGACCGTCCCGGCCGGGCCGGCCGCCGCCGAGGAGGTCGTACGGGCGGAGGCGGAGTCGCTGACCGTGGCCTCGTCCACCGCCCCGGCCGAGGCGCAGGCCAACTGCTGCGGGGTCGCCTGGTCGGCCGGTCGTCAGCTCTGGCTGCGGGCCGCGCGGGCGGGCGACTCGGTCACCCTGTCGCTGCCGCCGGTGCCGGCCGGACAGTACGACATCGGCGCCGTGCTCACCCGGGCCGCCGACTACGGCACCCTGCGCTTCGCCGTCGACGGGGTGGCCGTCGGTCAGCTCTTCGACGGCTACGCGCCCACCGTGCGGCGCGTCGAGGCGGTGCCGCTCGGGTCGGCCTCGCTCACCGCCGGCACCCACCGGCTGACGGTGACGGTGACCGGGCGGTCCGCGTCGTCGACCGGGTTCTTCGCCGGCCTGGACACGATCACCCTGCGCCGCGTCGGCCCGCTGGCGTCGGTGACCACCACGGCGTACGAGACGGTGGGCGAGACACCGGCGCGGGGACCGCTGACCCGGGTCTACGACCCGAGCGTGGGGGAACCGGTGGCCTGGTACTACAACGACCACACCATCGTGCGCGACGAGCGGACCGGGCTGTGGCACGTCTTCGCCATCACCCACGCGGAGCCGGGCGCGCCGCAGGACGAGAAGAGCTTCGGCCACGCGACCGCGCCCACGCCCACCGGGCCGTGGACGAAACAGCCACCGGCGCTCGTGGCCGACCCGGCGGCGGGCGAGCAGTGGATCTGGGCGCCGCACGTAGTCCACGACCGGGGCGTCTACTACATGTTCTACGCGGCCGGGAACCCCGACTACGCGAACTACCGGATGCACCTGGCCACCTCGACCGACCTGTTCACCTGGACCCGCAGCCCGGCCAACCCGCTGTTCACCGACGGCTGGGAGGGCCGCGACCCGATGGTGACCCGGGTCGGTGACCGGTGGGTCATGTACTACACGGCGACCTCCCACCCGCAGGGCGGCAACCACGTGGTCGCCTACCGCACCAGCACCGACCTGCGGACCTGGAGCGGGCGGGGCATCGCGTACGCGTCGCCGCACACCGGGCGGGCGGCCGGGCAGACGGAGTCGCCGTTCGTGGTGCGCCGGGGGGACTGGTGGTATCTCTTCGTCTGCTGCGACGGCACGGACTACGGCGCGGCGTACCGGCGCACCGCGGTCTACCGCAGCAGGGACCCGTTGCGGTTCGAGGGCGCGGAGAAGGTGACCGTGCTCGACGCGCACGCCGCCGAGGTCGTGGTCGACGGCGGGAACTGGTACCTCAGCCACGCCGGTTGGGGTCAGGGCGGACTGTGGCTCGCGCCGCTGACCTGGTCCACCGGGGTCGTCGCCCGGGGCTACCGGGTGAGTACCGGTTTCCTGCGCGCCGACGTACGGACCTGGCCGCACACCCGGATCGCGTCCCTGGAGGTCGATCCGGCGGGCGCGGGGGCGTACCGGTCGGCGTTGGACTCGTCGCACCGGGGGACCGGCCCCTACCTGGCGGTCGGCCGGTTCGACGTCACCGACCGGGCGGGCCCGCCGGCCCGGGTGGACGTCTCCGCCGACGGTTCCCGGCTCCACCTGGTCGGCATCCGGATGGGGGACGAGCCGGTCACCGCCGACTGGCTGCTCACCGTGGCGCCCCGGTGGACCGGACCGGCGTTGCAGAGCGACGTCACCTGGTCGGTCGGGGGTCCGACGACGGCGCCGGTGTGGGAGGTGGCGTTCAACGTCGACGGTGCCCTGCCGTCGGTCGGTGACCCGGCCGTCGCGTCCCGGCCGACCGGTGACGTGACGGGGATGCCGACGTGGTCGATGACCTCGGGTGCGGACCTGTCCCTCGTCGCCGCGCACCGCTGGGCCTCGGCCTGGCGTGGTGACAACACCTGGTACGACGCGGGCCACTCGATGGCGGCCTGGCAGCCGCTCTGGCGCAACGGCGGCACCTCGTGGTCGCCCGGTCAGTATCCGGGCGGCACGTGGCGGTTCGCCGCCAGCGGGGTGGGGCGGGACACCGCGTTCGCCGAGATGGTCTACGCGGCCGTCAACGCCGTGCCGTGAGTGGTCGCCCTGCGGGTCGGGCGACCCGGCCCGCATCGACGACCTTGACAGTAAATAGGTGCTCGTCTATTTTGCCAGCAATCGATTTCCGATCTCCTGCGGAGGCCCGGGTGAGCGACCAGGTGATCGTCGCCATGTCCGGCATCGCGAAGCGCTTCGGCGGCGTCCACGCCCTGCGGGGCGTCGACCTCACCCTGCGGGCCGGTGAGGTCCACGCCCTGCTGGGGGAGAACGGGGCCGGCAAGTCGACCCTGATCAACGTCCTGTCCGGCGTGGTGACCGAGTACGACGGCAGGATCTCGATCGGCGGCGAGCCGGTACGCTTCGCCGGCCCGGCCTCCGCCCAGGCCGCCGGCATCGCCACGATCCACCAGGAACTCGACCTGGTGCCGGCGCTGTCCGTGGCCGAGAACCTCGTGCTCGGCCGGGAACCGCGCACCCGGCTACGGATGCTCGACCGGCGGGCGATGATCCGTACCGCCCGCGACTGGCTGGGCCCGCTCGGCGCGGACCTCGACCCGCGCCGGCCGGTCGGTTCGCTGCGCGTCGGCGAGCAGCAACTCGTCGAGATCGCCAGGGCGCTGTCCCTCGACGCCCGGGTCCTCGTCATGGACGAACCGACCGCCGCGCTCGCCGACGCCGAGGTGCGTCGGCTGATGACCACCATCCGCGCGCTGCGCGAGCGCGGCGTGGCCGTCGTCTACATCTCCCACCGGCTCGAGGAGATCGAGGACATCGCCGACCGGGCCACCGTCCTGCGCAACGGCGAGGTGGCCGGCACGCTGCGCCCCGATCGCGCCGACCGGCAGCGCATCATCACGCTCATGGTCGGCCGCCCGGCGGAAGCGCTGTTCCGCGCGGGACGCGGCGGTGCCGGCGCGGCGGACCCGGCCGGGCCTCCGGTCCTGGTGGTGGAGGACCTCGCGGTCCGGCCCCGGGTCACCCGTCCCGGCCGCTGCGAACCGGCCGGGGTCAGCCTGACCGTCCGCGCCGGGGAGATCGTCGGCCTGGCCGGTCTGATGGGGGCGGGCCGCACCGAGCTGCTGGAGACCCTGTACGGCGCGGGCCCGGCCGGTCGGCGTACCGGTGTGCTCCGGCTGGCCGGCGGCCCGTACGCCCCGCGCGGCCCCCGGTCGGCGCTACGGGCCGGTGTCGGGTTCGTTCCCGAGGACCGTCGCCGCTCCGCCCTCGTCCTGGAGCACCCGGTCGGCCGGAGCATCGTGCTGGCCGCCCTGCGCCGGTTCACCACCGCCGGGGTGGTCCGCGTCGGACGTGAGCGGGACGCGGTCCGCGAGCAGGTCGCCGCGCTGGCGATCCGGACCCCGTCGGCCGACGCGCCGGTCGGCGCGCTCTCCGGCGGCAACCAGCAGAAGGTGGTCTTCGCCCGGCACATCCTCACCCGGCCCCGGCTGTTGCTGCTCGACGAACCGACCCGGGGGGTCGACGTCGGCGCCAAGGCGGAGATCTACCGGCTGCTGCGCCGGCTCGCCGACGACGGGATGGGCATCCTGCTGGCGTCCTCGGAACTGCCCGAGCTGACCGGCGTCTGCGACCGGATCGTGGTCCTGCGGCGTGGCCGGACCGTCGCGAACCTCGCGGCCGACGGGTGCACCGGCGAGGACATCCTCACCGCAGCGATGGGCGGCGCGTACGCCGGAAGGGACGACCGATGACCCACCTCCGCGAACCGGGGGAAAGACCCGACGTGCCGCCCGGCGTCGCCGCCGGCAGCCGCTGGTGGCACCGGCCGGGTGGCCGGGGCGAACTCGTCGAGCGGATCTTCGCCGTCCAGAGCCTCTTCGCGTTGCTGGTCGTGTTCGTGCTGGCCGTCGTCGTCTCGCCCCGCCGCGACGGCGAGATCCTGTTCCTGTCCACGGAGAACCTCGGCAACATCGTCCGCGCGGTGTCCGAGATCGGGATCATCGCGGTCGGCATGACGTTCGTCGTCCTGCTCGGCGGCATCGACCTCTCCGTCGGTGCGATCCTCGGCCTCTCCGCCGTCGGCACCGCGACGCTGATGGTCGACTCCGGGCTGGGCATCCTGCCCGCGGTCACCGTGGTGCTGCTGATCGGTGCGGTCTTCGGCGCGTTGCAGGGCTACGCGACGGCCCGGCTCGGCATCCAGTCGTTCATCGTCACCCTCGCGGGACTCCAGGTGGCGCGGGGTCTCGCCCGGATCTGGTCGGGCGGGCTCGGCATCCCGATCGCCTACGGCGACGGCCCGCAGGAGGCGCCCCCGGCGTTCGAGATCCTCAACGGCACCATCAACGGGGTGGTGCCCGTCCCGGCGGTGCTGTTCATCGGCATCGGCGTGGCCGCGATCGTCGTGTTGCGCAGGACCGCGTTCGCCCGCCACGTCTACGCCATCGGCGGGAACGAGAAGGCCGCCAGGCTCTCGGGGGTGCCCGTGCTGCGGGTCAAGGTCGCGGTGTTCGCCATCGCGGGTCTGCTCGCCGCGGTGGCCGGCATCATCCACGCCGGCCAGCTCAACCAGGGCAGCCCCAACGACGGTGCCGGCTACGAACTGGACGCCATCGCCGCGGTGGTCATCGGCGGCACCAGTCTGGCCGGGGGCACCGGCTCGATGGGCGGCACACTCGCCGGGGCGTTGCTGCTCGGCATCCTCAACAACATCCTCGCGCTCAACAACATCGACGCCAACGTGCAGCTACTGATCAAGGGACTGGTGATCGTGGCCGCCGCCGGGCTGCAGAAGCTCCGCCGCAGCATCGTCTGAACCGCCACCGAGCAAGGAGCGTCCACATGCGCACCCGTACCGTCCTCCTCGCGTTGCTGTGCACCGGCGCGCTCGTCACCTCCACCGCGTGCAGCGTGGAGAAGCCGTCCGACGGCGGCGACGCCGCCGGGAACTGCGGCACCGGCAAGGAATTCCTGATCGGCATGTCGCAGGCGAACAACGCCGAGCCCTACCGGCAGGTGATGAACACCGACGTGCAGACGGCGGCGAAGTCCGTTCCCGGTTTCACGGTGGTGGTCTCCGACGCGGCGCAGGACAACAGCAAGCAGGTCGCCGACGTGGAGAACTTCCTCACCCAGCGGATCGACCTGCTGATCATCTCGCCGAACGAGGCCAAGCCGCTGACCGCCGTGGTGCAGAAGGCGCACGGCCGGGGCATCCCGGTCATCGTGCTGGACCGCAAGGTGGAGGGCGAGGCGTACACGGCCTTCATCGGCGGGGACAACGTCGCGATCGGCAGGGCCGCCGGCGAGTTCTACGCGAAGACGCTGCTGCCCGACGGCGGCAAGGTCATCGAGATCACCGGCCTGCCCGGCTCCACCCCGGCGGCCGAACGCGCCCAGGGCTTCCGGGAGGGCATCGCCGGCAACCCGAAGATCGAGATCGTCGCCTCCCAGCCCGGGGACTGGCTGCGGGAGAAGGGACAGTCGGTGGCCGACGCGCTGCTCAAGACGCACCCGGACGCGGCCGCCGTCTACGCCCACAACGATCCGATGGCCGAGGGCGCGTACCTGGCCGCGAAGGCGGCCGGGTTGCACACGAAGGTGAAGTTCACCGGCATCGACGCGCTGCCGGTCCCGTCGGGCGGCATCAAGGCCGTCGAGCAGGGCCGGCTCGCGGCGACCTTCCAGTACGCCACGGGCGGCCGGGAGGCCGTCGACCTGGCCCGCCGGATCCTGGTCGACTGCGCCAAGGACGTCCCGCGTGCCACCACGCTCGCCACGATGCAGATCACCAGGGAGAACGCCACCGAGACGTACGCCAGACTCGGCGGCGTCGGCTGAGGCGTCGATCTCGAAGTCCGTCGCCCACGCGTTGGCCGCCCGGCAGGCGCGCCTCGCGACCCCGCCCCAGCCAGGCACCGACGAGCCAGTGGAGGACGTCAACCCGTGAGCAACTACACCATGCCCGTGCTGGTCGACCCGCCGGCCGCCGTCCCCCGGACCGTCTACACGGTCGCCAGCGGCGACCTGCGGTTGAGCGCGAACGTCGCCGGGTGGCCGACCCAGCAGCGCCTGGAGGCGGATCTCGCCGCCGCGGTCACCGCGCTGGGCTGGTCCGTCCAGCGGGCCCATCCGGTGGACGCCGTCACCGGTCACGGCTTCGTCGACAGCCAGCGCGCCGGCATCGAGGTCTTTCAGCGGATCCCGGTCGACGCCCCGCTCGTCGTCGTGGAGGCGGTGTGGCAGTACAGCCACCACGTGCTGGCCGGGCTGCGTGCCCACCGTGGACCGATCCTGCTCGTGGCGAACTGGAGCGGGGAGTTCCCCGGCCTGGTGGGCCTGCTGAACCTCGCCGGCAGTCTCACCAAGGCGGGCGTGCGCTACTCGGCGTTGTGGAGCGAGGACTTCACCGACGGATGGGCGCGCGACGGGCTGAAGGGCTGGCTGGAGACCGGCGAGGTGGTCCACGACGAGAGCCACGTGCGGGACCTGCCGCCGTTGCCGGCCGACGCCGAGGTCGAACTCGGCGTGGCGCTGGCCCGTCAGCTGCGACGCCGGCCGGCCGTCATCGGCGTCTTCGACGAGGGCTGCATGGGCATGTACAACGCGATAATCGACGACGAGTTGCTCAACCCGCTCGGCGTCTACAAGGAGCGGCTGTCGCAGAGCGCGCTGGTCGCGGAGATGTCGCGGGTGTCCGACGAGGAGGCGCACGCGGTGCGGGCGTGGCTCGACGCCGCCGGCATGACCTTCCACACCGGCACGGACGAGGCGACCGAACTGACCGACGCGCAACTACTCAGCCAGTTCCGGATGTACGTCGCCGTGCTGCGCATCGCCGACGACTTCGGCCTGGACGCGGTCGGCATCCAGTACCAGCAGGGGCTCAAGGACACGGTGCCGGCGAGCGACCTGGCGGAGGGGCTGCTGAACGACGTGTCCCGGCCGCCGGTCACCAGCCGGGACGGTTCGCGCGAGCTGTATCCGGGACAGGCCCTGCCGCACTTCAACGAGGTCGACGAGGGAGTCGCGGTGGACTCCCTGGTCACCAACCGGATCTGGACCGCGATGGGGATGGACCCGGCCACGACCCTGCACGACATCCGTTGGGGGGAACGGTACGGGTCGGACTTCGTCTGGGTGTTCGAGATCTCCGGATCGGTCCCGGCGTCCCACAACGGCGGCTACGACCGGTCGTACAGCATGCGGCAGCCGCCGATGTACTTCCCGCTGGGCGGGGGCACCCTGAGCGGTGTCTCCCGACCGGGGGAGATCGTCTGGTCGCGGATCTTCATCATGGACGGGGTGCTCCACGCCGACCTGGGCCGGGGCACGGTGGTGGAGTTGCCGGCCGCCGAGACGGAGCGTCGACTCCGGGCCACCACCCCGCAGTGGCCGATCATGCACGCCGTGCTGCACGGCGTCGGCCGGGACCAGTTGATGGCCCGGCACAAGGCCAACCACGTCAACGTGGTCTACGCCAGCGACGCCGATGCCGCCGACCGTGCCCTGCGGGTCAAGGCCGCGATGCTCGACGCGCTCGGGGTACGGGTGCACCTGTGCGGTGACGTCGCGCTGTGATCGCGGGGCAGGTGTCCTCGACGCCGGCTGACCGGGCCGGTGCGGGTCCCGGACCGCCTTCGACGGGTTGCCCGTCCGGTTGGGGAAGGGACCGGACCGAACTCTCGCGGACCCGAAGGGCGGTCCGCAGGGTGACGGTCGAGGACGCCTTCGCCGGGTTGGTGATCCGCTCGGTGAGCAGCGCCGCCGCGGCCCGCCCCAGGTCGTACGTGGGCTGCGTGACGGTGCTCAGCGAGGGCCGGACGAGGTGGGCCCAGGGGATGTCGTCGAACCCGACCACGCCGCACTGATCGGGAACGACGACGCCCCGGTCGAGCAGGCACTCCACGGCGCCCACCGTCATCAGGTTGTTGGCGACGAAGACCGCGTCCGGTGGCTCGGTCGCGCTCAGCAGGGACGCCATGGCCCGGTAGCCGCCGTCCTCCCGGAAGTCGGCGTACCGGATCAGATCCTCCGTCACGGTCCGGCCGGCCGTGCGCAGGGCCTGCTGGTACCCGCGTAGCCGTTGGACGGCGGTGGAGATCCGCCGGGGTCCCGTGACGCAGGCGATCCGACGGTAGCCGCTGTCGATCAGGTGGGCGGCGGCCATCTCGGCCCCGTGGACGTTGTCCACCAGCACGGTGTCCACGGCCACGCCACGGGGCTGCCGGTCGATGGCGACGACCGGCATCCTGGCCTCGGTGAGCCGGTTGATCAGGGCGGGCCGCCCCGACGACGAGATGATCACGCCAGCCATCTGTTCGGCCAGGGCAGCGGTCACGTAGCGGGTCTCCTTGTCGGGATCCTCGTCCCCGTTGCACAGCACCACGGAGAAGCCCGCCTCCTGCGCCACGTCCTCGATGCCGCGCACCAGGGCGGTGAAGAAGGGATTGCCGATGTCGGAGATGATCACGGCCCAGAGACTGGTCCGTTGCCGACGCAGGCTGCGGGCCACCGCGTTGGGGCGGTAGTCCAGGTCCAGCATGGCCTGGCGTACCCGTGCCGCCAGGTCCGGGTCCACCGACGCATGCCCGTTCAGCACCCTCGACACCGTCGACGTCGACACCTCGGCCATCCGCGCCACGTCATAGATGGTCGTCATGCGCCGCCCCTGTCGGTGTCCCGCGCTCATCCCGCGTCAGTCCTCGAAGGTGGTCGATGGATACCACGGCCGGTGCGGCTGACGCGCGATGATGGTCAGCCTGAGATCCTATACCGACAAGGAATCGATTTCTCTCCTTGCGGACCTCGCGGTCGCGCCGCCGACGAGCGCGCGGGTCGCTCGCCTGAACGTGCGCGTGCTGCCGCCCGGCGGCTCAGGGACGAGGGGTGTCCGGGTCCGACGGTACGACCGGATGCCGCAGCCCCGGATGCCCGGCCGGCAGCGACCGACGCACCACGAACCAACTCACCGCCAGCACCGCGGCCACCAGCGGCCAGGACAGCACCACCCGGGCCACCACCAGCGCGACCACCTGCCCACCGAGGTACAACGGCACGAAGACGGCCACCCGCAGCGCGTACGTCGCCGCCCACGCCCAACTGCCCCGACCGTACGCGCGCAGCAGGGCCGGGTCCCGCCGCCAGCGGGTCCGTTGCCCCAGCGCCACGCCGACCAGCACACCGAGCAGCGGCCAGCGCACCACGATGCTGACCACCCACACCAGCGCGCTGGACACGTTGGCGAGCACCTGGAGCAGGAAGAAGTCGGTCGCCCGCCCGGTCCGCAGGGCGATCAGCGCGGCCACGCAGACCGCGAGCAGCCCGATCAGCACCGAGCGGGGCCGGTCGCCCCGGCGCAGTCGCCAGCCGGCGACCGCCGCCCCGGTGAGCAGCGCCGCCAGCACCCCGCCCCACAGCGAGTCCCCGCTCAGCAGCCACCCGACACCGAACGCGAGCGGGGGCAGCGTGGCGTCCACCGCACCCCGGCGCCCGCCGAGCAGGTCGGCCAGGGACTCCGGCCCCGGCGGATCGGGTACGGGCGGCCGATCGGTCTGCGGCGTACCGGTCACCGTCACCTCCTGCTCGACACCCGTCCCAACTTAGCGCCGAACCGCCGTCGGCCCCTTGCCCGGGCCGGCCGTACGGGGCGCTACCGTGTCCGGGTGCAAGCGTCGGCGAGGGTCTGGACCGGGGTGTGGCTGGTGCTGCTGGCGGTGATGCACGTCGTCGCCCTGCTCGCGGTCTGGCGGCTCGCCCTGCACACCGAGACCGGCCAGTGGCTGGACACGGTGGCGCTGACCGGCAACCAGATCGGGCAGGACCGCATCGAGGAGCCGGTCGACCGGGTGCTCAACGCGGTGTCCGTGGTGTCCCTGCTGGCAGCCACCGCCATGATCGGGTTCATCGCGCTGCTGCGCCGCCGGATCGCCCTGGCGGTCACCGCCACCGCGCTCATCGTCGGCGCGAACGTCACCACCCAGCTGCTCAAGTACGTCCTCGCCCGGCCCGACTACGGCATCGACCCGGAGCGGGCCGGGGTCGGCAACAGCCTGCCCAGCGGGCACGCCTGCGTGGCGGCCTCGGTGGCGGTCGCACTGGTCCTCGTCCTGCCCCGCAAGGTCCGGGTGCCCGGCGCGTTCCTCGGCGCCGGGTACGCCGCCGTGAACGGGGTCGCCACCCTCTCGGCCGGCTGGCACCGCCCCAGCGACGCGATCGCCGCGTTCCTGGTCGTCGGCGGCTGGGCGGCCCTCGGGGGGCTGCTGTTGCTGCTCACCCAACGGGAACAGGCCCAGGTCGAACCGGCCGACGCGCACCGCACCGCGGCCCTGGTGCTGGGCGTCGCCGGCCTGGTCGCGATCATCGTCTCGGCGTTCGCCCTGGCCTGGCTGGACGGTCAGCCCACGGAACCGGTGAGCGAACTCACCCGGCGACCCCTCTTCGTCGGGTACGCCGGCAGCGCCGCCGGCATCGTCGGGACAATGGGTGTGGTGATGGCCCTGGTGCTCGCCTCGGTGCACCGGCTGGTGCCCCGGGTCAAGGGCTGACCACCGCGCTCACGGTGCCTCAGCGGTAGAAGGTGCCGACCGTCGTTCCGCTGGCGATCTCCTGGCCGCCGAGCGCGCGGTGCACGTCCGGAGCGTGCGGGGTCGCCGGCAGCTCCAGCGGCCGGTCCAACGCGTACAGGCGGAAGAAGTACCGGTGTGCCTCCTCGCCCTGCGGCGGGTGCGGCCCGGACCAGCCCGTTTCGCCGAAGTCGTTCGGCCACTCCCGGCCGCCCACCGGGACCGCGCCCTCGTCCGTGCCGCCGGTGGCGGGGTCGATCCCGGTCACCAGCCAGTGCAGGAACGGGGTCTTCCCGGCGTCCGGGTCCTCCACCATCAGCACCAGCTCCCGCGCCGAGTCGGGGACCTCGGCCCACTGCAACGGCGGTGACAGGTTGCCCCCGTCCCGGGCGAACCGCCCCGGCAGCAGGTCGTGGTCGTTGAACGCCGTGCTGCGCAGCATGATCCCGGCCATCGCGCCTCCACCTCCGCTTCTCCTCGTCTGGCCGCGGGTACCCGCCAGGTCCGGGCCGAAACGGTGTGAGAGGGTACGCCGATGACCCCGGCGCAGGTGGCGTTCCGCGACGAGTGCGCGCAGCTCGCAGCGGTCCTGCGTACCCTCGACGCCGCCGACCTCGACCGGCCCACCGGCTGCCCGCCCTGGACGGTCCGGGAACTCCTCGCGCACGTGCGCACCGGCGTCGGCCGGCTCACCGGCATGCTCGCCGCCCCCGCCCCACCCCGCGCGGAGGTCGACGCCGCCGGCTACTTCGGGGCGGCCAAGTTCACCCCGTCGGTGGACGCCGACCGGGTCGCCGGTGCTCGCCGGGAGGCCGCCGCGCTGCCCGACCGCGACGCCCTGGTCGCCGACTTCGACCGGGCCTGGCGGGCCACCGACGCCGCCGTCCGCGCGCAGCCACCCGGACGGCTGGTGCGCACCCGGCACGGCGATGCGATGACCCTGTCGGACTTCCTGGTCACCCGGGTGGTCGAGGTCGGCGTGCACGGCCTCGACCTGGCCGCCGCGCTGGGGCGTACGCCCTGGCTGACGCCCACGGCGGCGGAGGTCGTCGCCGGGCTGCTCACCGGCGGCCGGGAGGTCCCACCCGAGCTGGGCTGGGACCGGTCGACCGTGGTCAGTCGGCTCAGCGGGCGGTCATCGCTGACCGGGCCGGAACGGGCCGCGCTGGTCGCCGTCGGCCTTCCCCGGCTCTCCTTCGCCGGCTGACCGGCGGTTGTCGGCGACGGCCGTTCAGAACGGGGGAGCGGCGGCCTCGGGCGGGCGTCGATAGGCGCGTCGGGCGTCGGCCACCGCCACCGCGAGCAGGATGGCCGCCGCGGTTCCGGCGGAGAACAGCAACGGATGGTGGAGGAACACCCAGGCCGGGGCGATCAGGGCGGCCATGGCGATCCACCGCGACCGGGACACCCGCCCGAACACCTCGTACTCGAAGCGGGACCGGCCGGCGAGGAAGACCAGCGGCCCGCCGAGGATCATCGCGATCCAGGCCGCCTCCGGGCGCTCGAGGGGGTGCTCGACGGCCAGCTCGTAGCCGATCGCGGTGGCCACCACCCCGGTGACCATCACCAGGTGGGTGTCGGCGGCCGAGCGGGCGATGGCGGCGGGTCGGGCGGCTACGGCCACCGCCTCGGCCAGGATCCGCCCGGCCCGGTGGAAGTAGATCCGCCACAGCAGCACCGAGGTCAGCAGCGCGAGCCCGAACGCGGCCGTCCGGGCCGGGGTGAACGACCGGGCGCTGTAGGCCAGGCCGCTGATCAGGATCGTCTCCCCGACCGCGATCAGGAAGAACTGCTGGTAGCGCTCGGCCAGGTGCTCGCCGGCCGGCCGCCACCGGTGGAGGCGGGAGCGGCCCAGGCCGGGGACCGGCCAACCGGTCCGGGCGGCGCCGAACTCGATGGCCAGGGCCAGCGTCCACAGCATCACCCGGGGCGTGGTCGGCATGACCGATCCGACCAGCCAGGGCACCGCGGCCACGCCGTGCACCACCAGCATCCGCACCTTGAGCTGACGCAACTCGTAGCGGTGCGACGCGACGAGCAGGATCAGGGGACGGGAGACCTGCGCGACGACGTACGCGGCGGCGAACGTCGACCCGTGGTTGGTGAACGCGTGGGGGATCGCCACTCCCATCACCATGGCGCAGACCAGCGAGGTGATCACGAGTGTCTGCAACCAGAGGTGGTACGGGTCGTAGCGGCCGATGGTCCAGGCGGTGCCCTGCCAGACGGCCCAGAGGGCGAGCAGGAGCAGCAGGGTCTTCGCGCCGCCGGTCACCGGGTGCCAGCCCGTGGTGCCGCCGGGCTCCAGGGCGAGGTCGTCGAAGGCGCGGGCCGAGATCCGGGTGAAGGCGAAGACGAACACGAGGTCGAAGAAGAGTTCGAGGAAGGAGGCCCGCTGAGCCCCGTTCGCCGTCGGCTCGAGCCGGTCGTCGGACGGGGGGCGGGTGGTCACCTGGCAGTCGTAACACCTCCGCACCGACCGACGGGTCCTTATCGGCGGAAGCCGGGTCCGGTGGTCGGTCGGGGATCTTGCCTCCCACCGGGGGTCGGCGGGACGATCGTCCGGTGACGAATCGATGGGGTATGACGGTCCCGCTCACCGGGGTGCCGCTGGTCGACCACGCCACCGTGTACGCGGCCCTGGACCGGGCCGGGTTCACCGACGTGTGGTCGGCCGAGGTCAACGGCACCGACGCGGTCACGCCGTTGGCGCTCGCCGCCGCCTGGCAGCCCCGGCTGCGCCTCGGGACGGCGGTGACACCGGTGTTCACCCGGGGGCCGGGTCTGCTGGCGATGAGCGCGGCGTCGCTGGCGGAGGCCGCGCCCGGACGGTTCAGCCTCGGCATCGGCGCGTCCTCGCCGACGGTGGTGCGGGACTGGAACGCCGTGCCCTTCACCGAGCCGTTCCGGCGGACCCGGGACATGCTGCGCTTTCTGCGGGCGGCGCTGCGCGGCGAGACGGTCGACGAGGTCTACGACACGTTCACCGTCCGCCGGTTCCGGCTGGAACGGCCGCCCGCAGTGCCGCCGCCGATCCTGCTCGCCGCCCTGCGGCCGGGGATGCTCCGGCTGGCCGCCGCCGAGGCCGACGGGGTGATCCTCAACTGGCTGGCCGCCGAGGACGTGCCCACCGTCGTCGCGGCGGCCGGCGAGCGGCGGCCCGGTTTCGAGGTGGCCGCCCGGATCTTCGTGTGTCCCACCGAGGACGCCGACTACGCCCGTACCCTCGGCCGCCGGCTGATCACCAGTTACCTGACCGTGCCGGCGTACGCGGAGTTCCACCGCTGGCTGGGCCGGGAGCCGGTGCTCGGCGGGATGTGGCGGGCGTGGGCGGCGGGGGACCGGCGCGGTGCGGGCGCGGCGGTGCCCGACGAGCTGGTCGACGCGCTGGTGATGCACGGCTCACCGGAGGCATGCCGGGCCGGGGTGCGCCGGTACGTCGAGGCCGGCGTGGACGTGCCGGTGCTGGCGCTGCTGCCCACCCCGGGGCTGACCGCCGGAGGTGCGCCGGCCCTGGCGGCCCTGGTCAGCCGACTCGGCCCGCCGCCGTCGGACGGCGTCGGTCCGGCGGGCAGCTGACGTGGACCTGACCGACCGGATCGTGGTGGTCACCGGCGGGGCCGGCGGGATCGGGGCGGCGCTGGGCCGCCGTTTCGTCGCCGAGGGGGCCGCCGCCGTCGTCCTGGCCGACCTGGACGTCGACCGGGTGCGGGCGGTGGCCGGCGGGATCGGGCCGGCCGCCCACGCCGTGGCCGTGGACGCCGCCGACGCCGACCAGGTGTCCGCCCTGGTCGCCGACGTCGAGCGGCGGTACGGGCGGATCGACCTGTTCTGCGCCAACGCCGGGGTGGCCACCGGCCGGGGTCTGGACGCCCCGGACGCCGACTGGGAGCGCGCGTGGCGGGTCAACGTGCTGGCGCACGTGTACGCCGCGCGGGCCGTGCTGCCGGGCATGCTGGCCCGGGGCGAGGGCCATCTGCTGCACACCTGTTCGGCGGCGGGAGTGTTGACCGCGGTGGGGGACGCCCCGTACACGGCGACGAAGCACGCGGCGCTGGGCTTCGCCGAGTGGCTGTCGATCACCTACCGGGACCGGGGGATCCGGGTCAGCGCGCTCTGCCCACAGGGCGTGGACACGCCGATGCTCGCCGACGGGCTCGCCGCCGGTCACCTCGGTGCCCGGGTGATCGCCGCCTCCGGCGCGGTGCTCACCCCGGAGCAGGTCGCCGACGTCACCGTGGCCGGGCTGGCCGAGGACCGGTTCCTGATCCTGCCGCACCCGGAGGTCGCCGACTACGCGCGGCGTCGCGCCGAGGACCCGGACGGCTGGCAGGCCGGCCTGCGGCGACTGGTCGGCCGGCTCCGGGGCTAGTACTCCTGGTGCGGTGCCGGCCGCTTGTAAAAGTGATATCACATTGCTAGCTTGATGCTCTCACTTCTCTGAGGGGGTCTCACGTGACACAACACCTCGACCTGCCCGCCCCGCAGGTACGCGAGCGCCTCGCCCGGGACGCCTCGGGCTGGCCGGTCCTCGCCCTGTCCGTCCTGGTGGTCATCTTCGGCGTCGCCGCCTTCGTCGTCGGCGTGCAGCAGGCGGACCCCGTAGTCGTGACGAGCGTCGTCGGCGGCAGCGTCCTGTTGGTACTGGCCGCCCTGACTGCCCTGGCCGGGCTCACCGCCGTCGCGCCCGGCGAGGCCCGTGTCCTCCAGCTCCTCGGCCGCTACACCGGAACCGTCCGCGCCGACGGTCTCCGCTGGGTCAACCCGTTCACCGCCCGGCGCAGGGTCTCCACGCGGATCCGCAACCACGAGAGCGACGTGCTCAAGGTCAACGACGCTGACGGCAACCCCATCGAGATCGCCGCCGTCGTCGTCTGGCAGGTCGAGGACACCGCCCGCGCCGTCTTCGAGGTCGACGACTTCATCGAGTTCGTCGCCATCCAGACCGAGACCGCCGTCCGGCACATCGCCAACAGCTACTCCTACGACTCCCACGACACCGCCCAGATGTCGCTGCGCGACAACGCCGACGAGATCACCGCCCGGCTGTCGGAGGAGATCGGCGTGCGGGTCGCCGCTGCGGGCGTGAGGATCATCGAGTCCCGTCTGACCCGCCTCGCGTACTCACCCGAGATCGCCCACGCCATGCTCCGCAGACAACAGGCGAACGCCATCGTCGCGGCCCGTGCCCGCATCGTCGAAGGCGCGGTGGGCATGGTGGAGATGGCGCTGAGTCGCCTGGCCGAGAACCATGTCGTCGACCTCGACGAGGAGCGTAAGGCCGCGATGGTCAGCAACCTGCTGGTGGTCCTGTGTGGCGACCGGGACGCCCAGCCCGTGGTCAACGCGGGCACACTCTACTCCTAGGCATGGCCACCGAACGGAAGAAGCTTCTCCTCCGGCTGGATCCCGCCGTGCACGACGCGCTCGCGCGCTGGGCCGGAGACGAACTTCGCAGCACGAACGCCCAGATCGAGTACCTGCTACGCAAGGCCCTCGCCGACGCCGGCCGCCTCCCCGGGGGAGTGGGCCGGATGCGAGGGCCTGGCCGGCCTTCCGCCGCACCCGACCCGGAAGAGGAATGACGTGTGGGTGCCCGACAACGGCAGGAACGCGACGGCGCCAGAGCCCCGCCGGGTCCGGGAGCCCGCTCGGGTCGGGCCCGCGGGGGAGGGGCGGTCAGCCGACCTGGCTGAGCAGGCGCTCCACCTCGGTCAGGCGTTGCCGGACCTGGGTGAGTTCGGTGTGCGTGGCGGCCAGTTCCGACCGGAGCCCGGCCAGTTCGGCGGTGGTGGCGCGGCTGCTCTCGGCGATCTGGGCCTGGGCGGTGCCGGCCTGCTCGGCCAGTTCGCGGTACTGCGTCTCGCGTGCCGCCGAGTGTCGGGCCCGGTAGACACCCAGGGCCACGAAGGCGACGATCGCGGTCAGCGCGACCAGCATCAGGGTGCCGGTGATCATGCCGGTCTGGGCCATCTGGTCGTTCGCGGTGGTGATGTCGGTGGTGCTCACTTCTCGTCCTTTCCGGGGCCGTCGGCGCCCAGGGTCGGTGCGGCGGCGGCGATCGCCGCCGGGGTCAGGTCCAGCGCGAACGGCACGACCTCGAACCACTTGACGGAGTTGCCGTCCGGTGCGGTCTCCAGCGTGCCGGCGACGAGGCCGGCGGCCTCCAGCCGTTGCAGGTGCATGTAGAGCAACGGGCGGTTCATCTCGAGGCGGCGGGCCAGTTCGCTGACGTAGCTGCGTCCCTCGGCGAGGGTGGCGATTATCCGTAGGCGGTGCGGGCTCGCGAGCGCGGCGAGCGTCCGCAGCAGTTCGTCTCCCGTCGGTGTCACCAGTGCCCACCCTCGGCTCGTCGTCCAGGTGTCAGTATCTTCTGACACCCCCATGTCAGAAGATACTGACACCTGGGGGAGTGGGGCGTCAAGCGAGGGGCGGGTGGTGACGGACACCTCCGCCCCCGCTCGGGTGGGTTCGGATCGGGGGGAACGATCAGGACCTGGGCCGGAGCGGGCGGGCCGGGCTGGACGAGCAGGTGTCCGAGCGCCGGGTGCGGCAGCTCCGGCCGGCAACGCCGGTGCAGTCGGGTCAGCGGCGCCAGCGCAGCGGGCCGGGGTGGACGGACCAGAGCACCCGCCGCCAGCGGGGCTGGGCCGCGCGCAGCTCGCGCACGTAGTCCGTGGCGATCCGTCCGGCGTGCGTGGCCTCGCCGTCGTCAGCCCCGTCCGGGGCGAACGTGACCCGGTTGACCAACGCCGCCAGCTCCTCCACCGGGGACGCGGCTGTCACGACCGTCGTCCCGCCTCCCGGGCCCGGATCCACGGCCCCCGCCGCCGGGGCGGAAACCGCCGCCCCGGTACGCGGCTCGAACGTCGCCGCCCCGGCTTCCGGCTCGTACGTCGCCGCGCCGGTTCCCGGACCCGAGGGCGTCGCCCCGTCCCAGCGGCCCACCAGCCGGTGGGCGTGCACGGCGACCTCGGTGGCAGAGAGGTCCCCACCGACCGGCTGCCCGGCGAGCCGCAGCGCGTCGGTCACCTCCCGCCAGGCGCCGGCGATCCGCTGCGCGGGGTCACCCCGGTCGAGCCGCCGCCGGGTCAACGTCCGGCGTGCCGCGGCCAGCGCCGCCAGCACCGCCGCGACGAGCAGCAGCAGCGCACCGGAGCCGCCGCCGACCAGCACCGCCACCGGTGTCCCCGTCGACTCCCGGCGGGGCGGCGCGGCCACCGCCGGGGGAGTAACGGACGGTTCGACGGTCGGCTCCGGCGCCTCCGACGGGGGCGGATCCTCCGGGGTCGGCCGGAAGTCCTCCTCCACCGGGCGCGGTTCGTCGTCCGGCCGGGGCAGCGGGTCGAATGCCACCCAGCCGAGTCCGTCGAAGAACACCTCCGGCCAGGCGAACGCGTCGGCGGCGCGTACCGGACCGCTGCCGGGGGTGCTGAACCCCACCACCACCCGGGTGGGCAGCCCGGTCAGTCGGCCGAGCACCGCGAACGCGGCGGCGAACTGCTCGGAGGTGCCCCGCTGCCCACCGGCGTTGCGGGGCCCGAACAGGAAGAAGTTCAGGTTCGGGTACGCGTGACCGCTCGGCGCGTCGGCCACCACCCGGTAGTGCTCGGCGAGGAACTGCTCGATCGCCGCCGCACGGGCGTACGGGGCGCCGTTCTCCTCGGCGAGCTGGGCGGCGAGGCGGCGCATCGGATCGGGCACCCCGTCGGCGACCCGCAGCACCCGGGCCACCTCCCCGCCGGCCGGTACGTCAGCGGTGGCGAGCAGGTTCAGGT
Organism: Micromonospora sp. NPDC050187; assembly: GCF_044459745.1. Lineage (NCBI taxonomy): Bacteria > Bacillati > Actinomycetota > Actinomycetes > Micromonosporales > Micromonosporaceae > Micromonospora > Micromonospora sp. NPDC050187. The sequence goes on along the minus strand of NZ_JBITJH010000014.1, from coordinate 163,566 downwards.
CGGGGCGTTCCCGTACCGAGGTCACCGTGTACCGCAGTCCCGGCGTCAGCCCCTCCGGGCGGATCAGCGTCCCGGTCGTCGGGTCGTAGGCCACCCGTGCCCCGCCGACCTCGCGCGGGGTGGCGACGGCCGGCAGGAGCCGTCCACTGAGGTCGGCCACGGTGATCTCCTGCCGGACGGTGTCCAGCCGGCTGCCCGCCGCCGGCTCGACGGCCGGCAGCACCCGGCCGGCGTTGCGGTAGGTCGCGCCCACCCGCCAGGTCACCCCGTCGTAGTCGCTGAGCACCGCCAACCGCAGCCGCACCTCACCGCCCGAGCCGGAGTCCGGCCCCGACCCGGAGTCCGAGCCCGGCGGCCCGGCATCCGGAGCCGGACCGGCGGCGGTCGCCGACGCCGCCGGGGCCGCGCCGTCGACCGACACGTCCAGCAGCTTCCGCTCCGGGTGCAGCGCCCACCCGGAGATTCTGATCAGCGGGTTCTCGTCCAGGGTCTCCACCTGGGGCGGCTCCACGTACCGGCGGGGATCGACCGGCCGGTCGTCGACCTGCCCAGCCACCACGGGAGCCAGCAGGGCCACCAGCCCCACCACCACGGCCAGCCCGGCGGCCGTGGTGACCGTCCGGGTCGTCCGCAACGCCGCCCGCGTCCCGGCGGGCAGATCGTCGTCGGTCTGCGCCGGCGTGGTCCCGCCCGTGACGGCCAGCCCGAGCGCGGCCAGGGCGGCGAAGGCCAGCGTCGGCCAGAGCGCCGGTCCGGCGTTCGGGCCGACCACGTACACCGCGCCGACGAAGAGCAGCGTCGGCGGCAGGTAGCCCAGCAGCGCCCGCCCGGCGCGCAACGCCACCTCCGCCCCGGCCAGCCCGGCCAGCCAGGCGGCGACCAGCGGCACCAGCACGGTGTCCGGGGACGGCTCCACCGGGATCATCGCGGTCAGCAGCCGGGCGACGCCGTTGCCGGCCGCGTCCACCACGATCCGGCCCAGGCCGCCCGGCAGCTCGGCGCGTTGAGCCGCCACCCGCAGCGCCACCGCCGTGTAGCCGGCCAGGGCCAGCACCGACAGTGGCGCGACCAGCCAGGACCGCAGCCGACGGGCGGCGACACTCACCAGCACCGACCCGACCGCCGCGCCGACCACCAGCCGGATCAGAAGATCACCGGCGTACACCCGGCCCAGCACCACCCCGGCCAGACCGATCATGGCGACCAGGACCAGCGGCAGCGGCACCGCCCGCAGCACCCTCCGTACGGTCACCACCGGCGCACCCCGTCCCACTCGGCGGCGAACGCCGCGCCGTCGACCGCGTCGATCACCACCAGGCCCGCCCCGTCCCCCGGCGTCGCGTCCGCCGCGCCGAACACCGCGACCACCACCGACGGGTACGCCCCGCGTAGCGCGCCCACGTGCCCGAGGCCGGCCCGACCACCCGGCCCGGTCAGGAAGACCAGGGTGTCCCCGGCCCGTTGCCGGCGTAGCCGGGTGGTCGCGTCCGACAGCGAGCCGGTGGCGAGGCCGACGCTGGTGAGCCGGTCCAGGGGGTGCGCGTCCGGATCGTCGTCGGGCACCACGGTCAGCAGCGTCACCGGCAGGTCCTCGCGGATCGCGGCGGCCACCACGGACGCCGCCGCCTCGCACCCGGACTCGAAGCTCTCCGCCGTGCCGTCGGCCCGGTCCGGGTGCGCGTCGACCCGGTTGTCCAGCAGCACCACGAGCCGGGGCAGACTGGTGTCCACGTTCTCCCGGACCATCAGCTCACCGACCCGGGCGCTGGTGCGCCAGTGCACCCGCCGCAGCTCGTCGCCGACCACGTACTCCCGCAGCGAGTCGAAGGTGATCGACCCGTGCGGCACCCCGTCCACCCGGCCGTCGAGGCTGCGCCCAGCCCCGGTGGGGACCGCGGTCAGCGGGTGGATGCGCGGGTGCACCCACACCGGCACGGGGTCGCCGTACGAGCGGGAGAGCGCGACCAGGCCGAGCGGGTCCCGGCGGACCACCCGCAGCGGGCCGATCGGCACCACACCGCGCCGGGTGGTGGGCACGTCGTAGGTGACCGTGGTGTCGCGGCCGGGACGCAGCCGCAGCAGCGGCACCGGGACGGTCCGGCCGCCGCACCGGTCCTCGGCGACCAGGCTCGCCGCCCGCAGCCGCCCGGTGTTGCGGACGGTCACCGACATCCGGGCCGGCTCGCCGCGGGCCACCCGGTCCGGGTCGGCGTGCCGGGTCACCGTGAGCCTCGGCCGTCGGGCCGCGACGACCAGGGCGTAGCCGACGGCGGTGCCGGCCGCCGCGCCCAGCACGGTCAGCTCCGGGTACGCGAAGGCGAAACCGGCGGCCAGCAGGGCGACGGCGGCGACGAGCAGCCCGACTCCCCGGGCGGTGATCCCCATCCGCGCGACGGATCAGCCCTGCGCCGGGACGGTCTGCCCGGACGGCAGTGGCACCGGCACCGAGGCGATCGCCTGGCGGAGCACCTCGGCCGCGTTCACGCCCCGCACCTGCGCGTCGGAGGAGAGCAGCAACCGGTGGGCGAAGACCGGGCCGGCGAGGGCCTTCAGGTCCTCCGGCATGATCCAGCCCCGCCCGTCGATGAGCGCGTACGCGCAGGCCGCGCGGGTCAGCGCGATCACCCCGCGGGGGCTGACCCCGACCCGCACGTGCGGGTGGTTGCGGGTGGCCGCGGCGAGCCGCACCGCGTAGGCGTACAGCGGTTCGGCGATGTGCACCCGCTGCGCCATGCCGATCATCTCGGCGACCGCGGCGGTGTCGGTGACCGCGGCCAGCGCCTCCGGTGAGCGGACGGTCGCCCCGCGCAGCACCTCCACCTCCACCGCCTCGTCCGGGTAGCCCACCGACAGCTTCACCAGGAAGCGGTCCAGTTGCGCCTCGGGCAGCCGGTACGTGCCGTCCATCTCCACCGGGTTCTGCGTCGCCACGACCAGGAACGGTTGGGGCACCGGGTGGCGGACCCCGTCGACGGTGACGGTGCGTTCCTCCATCACCTCCAGCAGCGCCGACTGGGTCTTCGGTGACGCCCGGTTGATCTCGTCGGCGATGACGATGTTCGCGAACACCGGCCCCGGATGGAACTCGAAACCCCGGGTCGCCTGGTTGAAGATCGTCACCCCGGAGACGTCCGAGGGGAGCAGGTCCGGGGTGAACTGGATGCGCCGCCACTCGCCGGTGACGGTCGCGGCGATCGCCCGGGCGAGGGTGGTCTTGCCGACCCCGGGCACGTCCTCGAGCAGGACGTGCCCCTGGGCGAACAGGGCGGTCAACGCCAGCCGCACCACCTGCGGCTTACCCAGCACCACCGAGTTGACGTTCTCGGCGAGCCGGGCGGCCAGCGCGGCGAAGCGCTGCACCTCCTGCTGGGTGAGCGGCTGGTGGGTCTTCACGGTGCGTGGTGCTCCTTGCCGTTCGGCGCGGTCAACAGGTGGGCAGGACGTTGATGTTGTCGCCGCCCTCGAGGTTCAGCCAGGCCCAGGGGATGTAGTTCCTCCCCTCGTAGTTGATCCGCACCCACCAGGTGCTCGCCTTCTGGTCGTTGTAGACGTACGAGTCGACATGCTCGCCCTTGACCTTGCAGAAGGCCTGCCAGCGGGTGCCCGGCTTCGCCCAGCCGGCCTGCCGGTCGTTGTCCTGCCGGGCCACCTCGAACACCTCGTTGCCGTTGCGCTCGCCGGGCCGGTCCTTGTCGCAGTAGGTGCGCTGGTCGGGGGCGGAACCGTTGTTGCAGGTCGCGATCCCATACAGCGGGTCGGTCTTCTGGGTGCTGGTGACGGTGCCCTCCCCGGCGGCGTTGGTCGCGGTCACCGTCACCGGGTACGACGTGCCCGGCGCCAGCCCGCCCACGGTGAGCGTCCCGCACGCCCCCGCCGGGGAGGTCTTCCCGCCCGCGCTGGCGGTGCAGGTGGCCTTCCCGCCGCCCGCGTCCACGGTCACCTTCACCGTGACCGTGGTGGCCGTGGTCGACCCACCGGTGACGGTCACCCGGGGCGGCGCGACCGTCCGCGCGGTGGCGGTCGCCTCCGCGCCCGGTCCGGCCTCGTTGACCGCCCGCACCGTCACCGTGACGTTCTGCCCGTCGCCGAGGCCGTCCACGGTGACCCGGTTGTCGGTGACGTCGCGGCGCTTCCCGCCGACCTCGACCTGGTACGCCGTCACGGGGCGGCCGTTGGCCTCGGCCGGGTCCCACTCCGCCACGATCGTGCCCGGCTTGTCCGGCACGGTCGCCGCCCGCAGCTGCCCCGGACGCTCCGGCGCGGCGAACGGCACCACCGTGTTGCTCACCTCGGACGCCTTCGACCCGGCACCCCGGTCGTTGACCGCGACCACGGTGAACGCGTACTGCCGGCCGTACTCCAGTTCACCGGCCGGCACCACCAGCTCGGTGCCCTTCGACTCACCGGCGGGCGCGTTCGCCCCGGTCGACGCGGCGGTCACCACGTACCGGGTGATCTTCGCGCCCTGGCCGTTCGCGGCCGTCCACCGGACCTGCACCGTGCCGTCCGGTCGTTCCTTCGCGGTCACCCCGGTCGGGGCGTCCGGCACCTCCGCCGTGGGCACCACCGGGTTGCTCGTCCGCGCCGGGCCGGCGCCCTTGGCGTTGACCGCGTGCACCCGGAACCGGTACGTCTCCCCGTTGGTCAACCCGGTGATCTCCACCGCGCGCTGGTTGGCGCCGACCTCGACGCGCTGCCCGGCGCCCTCCACCACGTAGCGGGTGATCGCGGCGCCGTTGGCGGCGGCCGCCCGCCAGCTCACCCGGGCCGACGCGTCACCGGCGGCGGCGGTCACCCCGCGCGGCGCGCTCGGCTTGCCGATCTTCGGCTTCTTCGGCGGGGGAGGAGGTGGGGGAGCGGGCGGCGGGTCACCGCCGAGCACGTCGTTGGCGTACTTGTCGACCTCGCTGATCTGGTGCTTGTCATCCACCACCCGGGCAGTGGAGGAGTCCGGCGCGTTGATGAACAGGTGGTTCTCCCGGACCTCCAGCTCCAGCGGACCCCGGGTGCCCCGGCCGGAGATCGTGTCGACCAGCTTCCCGTCACCGTCGAAGGTGTAGATCACCCCGCCGGTGGAGTCGGGGCAGTAGAACCGGCCCGCCCACGCCACCGCCGGGCGCAGCCCGTCGCCGCTGCCCGGCACGGTGAACTCCCGGACCTGCCCGTCGTCGCCGACCACATGGACGGTCCGCGCGTCGGGGACGGTCACCGGCACCGTGGGGCCGCTGGTCCGCGCCGGAAGCGTGCCCGGCCCGGTCGCCGGCAGCGGAACCCGCCGCACCGTGTCGCCGCGTACCGTCACGAGCGCCCCGGCCGTGCGGTCGAGCACCGCCACCCCGTCGTCGAGGGTGGAGACCACCAGCTCGTGGCTGCCGTCGGCGACGGCGTGGGTGCTCACCTGCTTCGGGCTCAGCCCGCCCCCGGCGCTCGCCGCCGTGGCCGGTTTCTCCGGCAGCTCCGCCGGAGTGATCGCCGAGACGGTACCCTCGCTCGGCACCGCCACCCACAGGCGACCCTTGCCGTCGAACGACCCGCCGGTGATGCCCGGCGGATAGCGCACCGGCTCACCGACCGGCACCAGCGACCGTGGGTCGAGCTGCCGGACGATGCCCTGCACCGCGTCCACCACGAACGCCGCGTCCTCGTGCAGCGTCACGTTCACCCCGAGGCCGGGGGTGGTCCGGGTGGTCGCGGTGATCTGGAGGGTGGCCAGGTCCAGTGAGCTGACCTGACCGGTGTTCAGGTCCCGCAGGACGAGCAGCCGGTCGGTCTGGGCGACCTGCATCTGGTGCTGCTTCGCCTGCGGCACCTCCACCCGGGTGTCCACCTTGGCGGTGATCCCGTTGACCCGGGCCAGCTCACTGCGGGCGGTGCTCCAGAGCCACGAGGAGGCATCGTAGTTCGCCACCGCGTTGTCGGCGTAGCCGAGGTTGAGCACGGTCACGCCCATGGCGGCCAGCAGCGCGGCGACCGTGCCGACGGTGACCAGGCCGCCGCGCATGCGCGACCGGCGTTTCGTGGTGCCGGATCCGGTGCTGGCGTCGTCGTCGGTGGTGGCCACAGCTGGCTGTCTCCCCCAGGTGATCGGACTCGCCCGCGCATCGGGCCAGGCGGCGCGCCGTTCCCCGGCGGCCCGCCCGTGAGCCGGCTGCCATCATATGGCCCCGTCGATACCGGGGGAACCCGCACCGTCCGGTCTCGGACACCCTCCGTATGCAGGGAGGATGCCCGTTCAGCTGGGTGTCGGCCCCGGTTCGCGGGTGGTGCAGACCTGACCGGACGTGGCGTACGACTCGGTCGAGTAGACCGCCAGGACGGTGAAGCAGTAGTCCACCCGGGGGTTCAAGCCGTTGACCGTCCAGGTCGTCCGTCCCGGGTCGAGGGAGGCCATCGCGCCCAGCTGCTGACCGGTCCGGCCGCCCGCCACCACGAACGGCACCACCCCGCCGGACGGGTCGGTCCAGGTCAGCGTGACGCTGGTGGTGTCGTCGCGCAACCGCAGGTCACCCGGCGGATCGAAGGTCGGCGCCGGGGTCGGCGGGGCGGCTGCCGGCGGCGTCGGCGGGTTGGGCGCCGTCTGGTCCCGCACCACGTTGACCACCAGCAGCGCCGCGCCGGCCAACACCAGCAGAACCACCAGCACGGCGGCCAGCACCATCACCACCAGCAGCCGCCGGCCCCGGTGGCGGTCCGGCTCCTCCACCGGGTACACCGGGGGAACCTGGTCCGGTGCCGGCGGGGACGGCGGCGGGCCGAAGAACTCACCAACCGGCTCGCCCGACACCGGGCCGAGCCGGCCGGTCCCGTCGACCGGGCCGCGTCGGAGCGGGTGGAACGGGTACCCGCCCACCGGCGGTTCCGTGGTCGACGGCGGGGCGGGCGCGAACGGGGCGGTGGCGTCCGCCGGCAGGGGGCTGCTGACCGCCGGGTCGGGTGGCGCCGGGAGGGATGGTGCCGGGGCGAACGGCGCCGAGACCGGTGGTGCTGAGACCGGTGGTGTCGGGGCCGGTGGTGCCGGAACGGGTGGTGCCGGAACGGGTGGTGTCGGGGCCGGTCCGCCTGCCGGCGTGATGAGATCCCAGGCGGGGGTGCTCGCCTGCCCGGTGAAAGCGGCGGCCGACGGCTCGCCTGCTGGTGGCGGAACGTGGGGCACGCCGACCGGCGGTGGCCCGGCGTACAGCGTGCCCGTCGGGGCCGCGCTGTGCGGCGGCGCACCGGTGTGAGGTGCGGTCTGTGCCGGTGGCGCACCGGTGTGAGGTGCGGTCTGTGGTTGTGGGGCGACGGGTGGAAGGGTGTGCGTACCGGGTAGGGGAGTGGGGTGCGACGGTGCGGCGACCGGGAAGTCGGTGCCCGGAGGCTCGCCGGCCGGCGGCGCGCTGACCGGTGAGGACAGGTGCGGTGGACCGCTCGTCGGCAGCCCGCTCACCGGGCCCGGGTACGGCGGGCCACTGACCGGCGCGTACGGCGCACCGCTCACCGGCGACGCGTACGGGGCTCCACTGATCGGCGGCGCGTACGGCACACCGCTGACCGGAACGTTCGGAGGGCCGCTGACCGGCGGGACACCGGCAACGTGTGCCGGTGGCATGGGCACCTGCTGGTCGCCGGACGGCCCGCCTACCGGCCGTCGCCCCTCATCGGACGTACTGATCTGCCGGACCTGCACGGTCGGCTCGTCCCACTCCTGCGCCGGCACCGGCCGGGTCGCCTCATGTGCCGGCGCCGGTGGCGGTGGCGGTGGCGAGCTGCCGGGTGGGCCGGCAGGCGCGTGCGGCGACGCCGACGGGTGGCCGGATGCCGGTCTGGCGCCCCTCGCCGGGGGATGGGGCGGTGGTCGGAGCGGAGCGGGAGATGCCGACGGCGGTGCCACCGGTGGTTCGAGCGGAGCCGGCGGTGCGCTGCGGGGGCGGGGGACGGCCCGGCCGGTGGGCTCCCCGGCGGGCGGTACGGGCGGCGGGGCGGCCGGTCGCGCCGTGCGCTCAGGAAGCGTGCCGAGCGGCGGCTCCCCCTGCTTCCCGGCGGGAACCGGTGTCGCTGGTAGGTCTGGTGGCCCGGGAGCCGGGGAAGGCGGGGGCGGTGGCGACCATGCGACGCCGACCGGAGCCGGGACGGTGACGTCGGGCTGGCGGGGTGTGGGAACGGGGGGCATGGCAACCGTCGGCTGATCCCGGCCCGGCGACGCCGGGCCGGTGGAGGCCAGACCCAGGTAGGCGCGTGCCGCCCGGACCGCCGGGTGGTCGTCACCGAGTACGCCGGGACCGGACGTGGCCACCCGCTGGTAGTTGCGGCGAGCCTCGTGCCGGTTGCCGAGTTCCTCCGCGACAGAGGCCAGGTCGAACGCGATCGCCACCATCAGCGGGTCGGCGTGCCCCCACCGGCGCTCCCCGGCGGCGAACGCCTCCTCCAGGACCCGCCGCGCCCCGGTCGGGTCGTCGGCCTCCCGGTGTAGCCGGGCGAGAAGATGGGCGGTACCCAGCAGGTCCGGGTGGTCCTCGCCCAGGCGGGGACGGGCCGCCTCGACGGTGTCCGCGAGAAGTTGACGGGCGCCGGCGAGATCGCCTCCGGCGCGTAGGGCGAGGGCCCGGTTCCGGACGGCGGACAGTGGAGACGGCTGGGACACTCCGTCATGCTGCCGGTAGCTGCGGGTGGAACGCCACCCCGGGTGTGCGACGTCCGGTCCGGGACTCTCCGGCGATGTGGGATTCCCATGGGCGATCTTGAGTTGCAGGCTGTTGAGCTGGGGAAATGTCTGCCCAGAGGCTCGGGGGAAAGGCGATGTGCATGATCGAGTTCGGCGGTGTAAAGTAATGCCCCGTGCGGCCCGCCGGGCAGCCAGAGGGTGGCGAAAAACCACTCCGGCAGTCAGGGTAGGCTGGACGAGTAGGTCCGGGTGGCGGAATGGCAGACGCGCTAGCTTGAGGTGCTAGTGCCCGTATAGGGCGTGGGGGTTCAAGTCCCCCCTCGGACACTCCCGCGTAGCATTCGTGCGACGTTTTGCGGACCGGTGGTTGAGCGGCTTCAACCACCCTCCTTGACTCTCTGTAAGCCCTCAGCGGCCCCGCTCACGGGGCGGTGGGCATCATGAGTACCCGTGCTGTCTCCTCCGTGATCCCGGCTGTGGTTCTGCCGGCAGCCCAGCGCTGGTCGAGGGCAGTCCTCCGTAGGTGCGATGAAGCGACCGCCCTTGCCGCTGGCGAGGCTTGCCGCCCGTCGCGTTGCGAGCACGGTCTATGGCCTGACCACTCTCGATTCCCGTGGACGCGTTGCCGATCGGGCCGCGATGAGGGCGCTCGACTGGGTTCCCGGCCGTCGGCTCGACATTCGGGAACATGCCGGGCTGATCGTCGTGGCCGCCGATGAGCAGGGTGTGTTCGCCGTGACCAAGGAGGGGCACCTGAGGTTGCCGGCGGTGGTCCGGCAGTGGTGTGGGCTCGCCGCCGGTGATCGTGTGTTCCTGGCGGCCGAGCCGGATGCCTCCCGGCTCGTGGTGCACCCGCCGGCTGCGCTGGACGCGATGATCGCCCAGGCCCACGCGGCGGCCCTCGGCGGTGATGACGCATGAGCGGCACCCCGGCGGGCCGGGCGGAGTTGGATGCCGCGCGGTTGTTGCTGGCGCGGATGGGTATCTCGCCGGCTGACCTTGTCGAGGCGGCGTCGGAGCGTCCACCGGCGCCGACGTTCGCCGAGTACGTCCCGGTCGTGTCGGCGGCGGTGACTGCGGGTACAAGGCGGGCGTATGGCTCGTACTGGAATCGGGTCCTGGAGCACTGGGGACAGCGACGATTGGACGAGCCGACACCGTCGGAGATCGAGCGGTTGGCGGAGTACGTCAAGACGCATGTGGTGGCCCGGCGTAACGCCCGGGGTGGGCGTAGTGCGGCGGAGCATCTGATCGCGGCGTTGCGGTGCCTGTACAGGCGGGCGGTCGCCGACGGGTTCATTACGGCGGCGGACAATCCGGCGCTGAAGGTGGCCAAGCCGCGGCGGTTGCCGAGCACCCGGCGGGCGGTGGCGGACAGCCGGTTGGCGGAGATCAACGCGGTGGCGGCAAGCACCGGCGATGACCCGGCGTTGGACAGTCTGCTGCTGCGGCTGCATACCGAGACGGCGTGCCGCCGTGGCGGGGCGCTGGCGTTGCGCCCGGTCGACCTCGATCCGGACCAGTGCCTGATTCTGCTGCGGGAGAAGGGGGACGCGGTGCGGTGGCAGCCGGTGTCACCGACCCTGATGAGACACTTGCAACGACATGCCGAGGAGCGGTACGCCACGGGAACGGGGCAGTTGCTGCGGTACCGGAACGGGCAGCCGATCACGTACCGACGCTATGACCACCTGTGGGTTCGTATCGGTGAGCACCTGCCGTGGGTGTACGTGCAGCAGATCAGCACGCACTGGTTGCGGCACACGACGCTGACTTGGGTGGAGCGGAACTTCGGCTATGCGGTGGCCCGCGCCTACGCGGGCCACTCGGACAGTGGCGGCGACGTAGGCACGACCACGACCTACGTCCGGGCGAGCCTCCAGGAGGTCGCGGCGGCGCTCGCGGCCCTCACCAGCGAACCTCATCCCTTGGCGTAGCTACCGCAGAGCCAGGGTGGGCCCGGTGGACATGTCCAGGCCCACCCTGGCCGGTGGCGCGATTGTTTGGACGTCGCTGCCTCAGGGCCGAAGAAGGCGGCAGCATCGGAGGGCAGATACTCCTGGTCTGCGCGATCCTTGCCGCGTAGCTTATCAAACTTTTTCGATGTGCTGTCGCTGGTTCGTTACGAAGAGGATGATGCCTCGTCATCCATAGCCGCGACGGTCAACGTCCAGCCCCGCGGCCGTATCAGGAGACTTGCGATGCGGCTTGACCGACCCCCGTTCCGTCAGCTTGTTTCTCGTCGTGGCCGTGCCACCGCGACCGCGCTTGCCGCCTTGGCCGGCGTGTGTGGTGGGTGTAGGGGCCCAGGCGGCGTCGGCGACGCCGCCGGGTGTCCCGTCGAAGGCGACGGCCCAGTCACAGCTCAACGCGTTAACCGTGTCGACCGGGGGGGCCGCTGACGGGTTACTCGCGGGACCTGTTCCCGCACTGGATCACCATCAGCGGCACGTGTAACACGCGCGAGCAGGTTCTCAAGCGTGACGGCACCTCCGTGGTGACCGATAGTTCCTGCGCTGCCACGTCGGGCCGCTGGTGCAGCCCGTACGACGGCGCGACCTGGTATGCCGCCTCGGACCTCGACATCGATCACGTCGTGCCTCTGGCGGAGGCGTGGCGATCCGGGGCCAGCTCCTGGACGACCAGTCGGCGGCAGAGCTTCGCCAACGACCTCACTCGACGGCAGTTGATCGCGGTCACGGACAACGTCTACCAGGCCAAGGGCGACCAGGACCTGTTTGCCGCCAGCGGCGCAAGGGCCCAGCCCGGAGGACGTGGCTGAGGTGATAGCCGAACTCATGGTCGAACTCGCCTGCCACGCGCCGGTTCCCAACGATCACCGAACACGAGTTCGCAGCAGTTGACGTCGGCTCCGTCGGGCTGTCCTGGTGCGGGAAGGGCCCGCCATTCCCGCCTGTCCTTCCGCCACAGGAGAACTCGCAGCTGCGGCACCGATCCTAGCCTCTCCGCTCGACCAGGCTGCCCAACCAGTTGGCGAACGCCGGTATCAGCGGAGCCGTCATCCCTTGAGCCGCGGAGTGCGGGCGACTTCGTCGTGCGGTCGCGGCTTTCTGCTCGTGACGGACTCGCGAACCGATGACGCACCATGACACCGTCTGCGACGATGTTCCGGCGAGTGCGGCGTTCGCGGCGCAGGTGGATGGTTGGCTGAGACGGGGACGGCGATGCAGGAAAAACCGGCACTGCAAGGAAACGGTGGAACGCAGGGCGAGCCGGAGATGGTATCCGAAGTGATGCGGGTATGGCGGCCGGCTGGGCAGGGTTTCTCCCGCTCACAAAAGGTGCCGGGAAGGCTAAGCCCTTCGACCCGTGTCCCTGGTTCGAAGAAGCTCAGCGAGGCCACCCTCGAGCCACTCGCCGACAACGAGCAGGTGGTCTCCACTGATGCGTTGCGACCCGCCCGCCAGTACGAACCGAATCCCCGGTCGCGCAGGCGCGAGGAAGTCGAGAACATCGCCCTCGACGCAGCCGCGCACCTAACGCATCGCTTGATCGAGCGAGGCACTCCGATACTCATGAGCTTTGTCTTCGATCGGGTGATTCCGGCGGCGACGTCAAAGGCGAAGAGGGCAATCGCATCGAGGAAGGCGCGCCGACAGGCCACCGCTGCGACACAGAACGGTGCGGCGCAGGTGAACGTCACGAATCCGGATGACGCCGCGACGGTGCAGGTCTGCGTGCCGCCGCCATCAGTGGAAGCGGTGGACGAAGTCGGTGTCGACATCGAGGTGCAGAGGCCTGTCATTGGCAGGGAAGAGGCACGGCAGAGGCGGGAACTGCGCCGGGCCGCCCTACTGCTCGCCGCCAAGCAAGAACGAATCCTGCAGCAAGCGGTGGTCGTGGATGACGAAGACCTGTTGCAGTTGGACGATAACGCGGTGACACAGGAGAAGCTGGAAGCCGATCTCCCGCTAAAACTCGAGGCGGCGCCGTTGCCAGCCAGCGACGGCAGGGTGGCCTCGCTCCGCGATGTCCTCGGCGCTGAGGCCGACCTGCGGGAGCAGTCACGCGTCCGATCCGACTGACCGCGCCGCCCACCTGAACCGACCCGGTTTCCCCTCACTGCCAGGGCTTTTCCTGGGCCCACTTGGTGCGAGCAATTGGTCAAGAGTTGTGGATGCAGTGGTCCTATAAGCCGCTCCGGCCCGATAGCTCGGTGATCGCCTGGGCTGCGGCGAGTAGTACTGCCGGCTCGGGGTGTTTGAGGAACGCCTCGATGGTGGGGCGTGCGTTGGGGTCGTGGGTGGCAGCGAGGATGTCGAGGGCGTACTCGGCGAGCAGGGTCGGCGGCATCGCCGGCAGTTGCCGCTGCAGGGTGTGGAACAGCCGCAGTGGCAACTCGTAGTGAGCGAATGCCTCGGCTATGGCGTGTAACGCGGATTCCTGAACGACCACGTCCGGGTCGTTGGTAGCCGGGGTGACAAGCGCGGCCACCGTGGTTTCGGCGTCGGAGTGGTCGAGCGTGCCGGTGCGCAGCAGGTCGCCGAGGGTTTCGGCGGTGAGGTCGCGCTGCCGTGCGTCGTGGTGGGTGAGTCCGGCCAGCGCGGTCAGGAAGGGGCTCATGCCACTGCCTGGTCGTGTCGCTCGATGAGGCGGCCGTTGACGAAGATGGCGCTGGCGCGGACCAGGGCGACCAGGTGTGGGGCGTTGACGGCCCGCCATCGGTCCTGGGCGGACTCGGTGAGCTTGAACGCCATGGCCAGCCCGGCGGCGCGGCTTCCTGGCCCCTTGGTGACGCGGGTGCGGTGGCGCACGGTGGCGAACGTGGACTCGATCGGGTTGGAGGTGCGCAGGTGGATCCAGTGCTCGGCCGGGTAGTCATAGAAGGTCAGCAGCACGTCGAGATCGTCGGTGATCTTCGCGGTGGCCTCCGGGAACTTCGCCCCGTAGGCGGCGGCGAACCGCTTCGCGGCCACTGCGGCGTGCTGCTTGCTTTCGGCGTTGTAGATCTCGGCCAGAGCGGCCTTCGCGCCGGGGTGGGCGGACTTCGGGAGCGCGAGGCGGTCGTCGACGGCCCGACGGTGCCGTGGCTGCTGTACCTGGGCGCTGTACGGGGACCAGGGCGAGAGCGAGTTCCGAACCCGCCGGGGGAGCGCCATGGGGCCGGTCTGCATGTTCAGGCGGGCAAGCAAACGGCTCAGGAACGGTATAGCGCTTGCCGGGCAGATCCTCGTTCTACCAGGGGATACGCCCGACCGGTCACCATCGGCGGTTGATCATTCCGCGCATGTTCCGGATCTTGTTGCGCTGGCCGGCCCCTCGCGCACTTCGTGGTCTGCGACCGGTCGCGGCTGCTGCATCGGTCACTTGTTCAGGTTCGCAGGTCGGTGCCCCACCATGCTTGGACAACCACGTCGTGGCCGAGTTCGGCGTCAACGGTGTGGTGTAGGCCAAGGTCGACGATTCGGTCATCGTGTGGATGGAATGGCTGCAGCGGATGCTCGCCCAGGACCGGGCCGAAGGAGTCGAGCAACGGTTTCCAGAGGTTGGCCCAATTGCGGCTAGGGCCGGTCGTCACGGCGACCTGCATGCGGACCGGTCCTGCGTTGACCTGAGTGGCCTGGGCCGCCAGCAACCGCTCCCGCAGGGTCTGCTTCCAGAGCTTGCTCTCGTACGACCCGGCGATGCGGGTGGCAAATTGCGGCTCGGTGGCCACTGCCTGTGGCACGGCTGGCCCGACCGCCAGCGAGGAGGACTCTCCGCGAACCTTGCGGCCGAACGCGGCGTGGATCCGCTTTGCCCCGAGTCGTTGTGCCACCGGGTGGAGGTAGTTGTCCAGGTCTCGTCCGCCGGCCGTCAGCGGCAACGGGTCCGGCAAGCCTACGACCAGTTCGACGGCGACGGGCCCGTCCACTGCCGTCATTACCGGGTCAGCTATCGAGGCGATGTGGTCCAGGAACCGCGCCAGCCGCTGTTGGCTGGTATGGCCCGCAGCGTCCCAGCTTTCTAACTCAGGCCGGACCTCAAGCTGCATGGCCTTGTCTGGACGGGAGTACAACGTCGTCACGCACATGATTCTTAGATCCGTCGGCTTTCACCACAACAGTCGTCCGAGCCGGGTCTACATCGATTGCGGCGTCAGGGCCATGACCGAGGTTCCATCAGGGACCTTTGGAGATCCTCGGTCTACCCTGATCGAATGGGGTTTGAGACGCTGCGCCGAGACATCAAGACCGACCTGGCCGACCTGACCGAGCGCGGCCGGGTCCGCCGAGCCGATCAGCTTTCGGCAGCCACCGGGCAGCCGTTCCTCGCCACCGATGTGCCGCCGTACTTCACCGGCAACCTAAAGGATGTCTCGTAACTCGGTGATGGCGTTGCCTGGCAACGGTGCTGGTGTTACCCCGCGAGGATGATGTTGTGGAGGTAGGCGATGCCGGATGCGGTGTCGGTCAATGTGTGGGCGGCGCGGCGGTAGTCGCGCAGGATCTTGAAAGTCTTCATGCGGGCCAGGGCGTGTTCGATCTGGGCGCGGACGGTGCGGTGGTGCTTGTTCAGGTTCACCTTCCAGTCGGGTAGCTCGCTGCCGTTGGCGGGCTTGCGGTACGGGATGATCACCTCGGGGTTGCCGCGGTAGGCGCCGTCGGCCATGACCGGTCGTCCGGCCAGCTTCTGGTCGATGCCGCTGGTCCGGTAGACGATCGTGTCGTTGCGGTTGCCGGGTTGCGGATCACCGAGGGCGACGACCAGGCGGGTGTGGGCGTCGATGGCGACCTGCAGGTTGATGCTGTAGCGGTAGTTCTTGCTCGGGGCGGCCAGCCGGTGATCTCGGGTCGGGATGAGCGTGCCGTCGACGATGGTGATCTGCTCGACCCGCCGCTGTCGCCCCGGCGTCAGAGCGAGTAGGGGGCCGACGGTGTCGATGATCCGGTGCGCGGCGGAGTGCGACACCCCGAACAGCGGGCCGATCTGGCGCATGGTCAGGTTCGTGCGCCAGTACGCGGCTACCAGCATCACCCGGTCGGCGAGGTCGAGAGACCATTGCCGTCCCGGCCGACCGTCGGCGATCGCGTCACCGCCACGCTCTGCGACCAGCCTGACGAGGCGGCGGAACTGGGCGGGCTGCAGCCCAGTGAACGGGGAGATCCACTCCGGCGGACTGCCGTGATCACCTGCACCCCACCATGATCCACCATGGACCGGCCACCGAGTTACGAGACGTCCCTTAGTACTGCAACGGCAGTAGGCGAATCGAGTTCGCCTCGTGTTCGTTGGTCAGGTCGTGACGGATGTTGATGTCGACCGGTGGCGTGCGGAGTTGGATCGGCTCCATGCTCGGATCGGTGGGCGGTTCCGCAGGTCGGAGCCGCGTCGGCGGGCGCGGCAGTATCTGTGTGGGCTGGTCTCGGGCTTGGACCGGAAGAACGGGTGGACTCTTGCTGAGCAGGCCGGTGATGTGTCGCCGGACGGGATGCAGCGGTTGTTGCGGTGGGCGGACTGGGACGTCGACGCCGTCCGTGACGATGTGCGGTACTACGTGGTCGAGCACCTCGGCGACCCGCACGGGGTGTTGATCGTCGATGACACCGGGTTCCTAAAGAAGGGTGTGCGGTCGGCCGGGGTGCAGCGCCAGTACTCGGGCACCGCCGGCCGGACGGAGAACTGCCAGGTCGGGGTGTTCGTGGCCTATCGGTCGTCCAAGGGTCACGCGTTAATCGACCGGCAGCTGTACCTGCCGGCGTCGTGGACTGATGACCGGGCCCGGTGCCGGGCCGCCGGGATCCCGGATGAGGTGGAGTTCGCCACGAAGGTGCAGATGGCCCGCACCATGCTGGCCCGCGCACTCGATGCGGGGATGCCGATGGGGTGGGTGACGATGGACGAGGCCTATGGGCAGTCGAAGTCCCTGCGGGTGCGGTTGGAACACCGGGATGTGGCGTATGTGGTCGCGACCCGCCGCAACGACGACATGGTCACCACGACGATGGGGTCTGCCCGCGCCGAGGAGTTGATCGCCGCTCTGCCCGCTCGGGCGTGGTGTCGGCTCTCGGCCGGTGCGGGCGCGCACGGTCCGCGGGAGTACTGGTGGGCGCGGGTGCCGGTGCGGATCTGCTGGAGGCCGGGCCGCGGGCACTGGCTGTTGGCTCGGCGCAGCATCACCACCGGGGAGATCGCCTACTACGTCTGCTACGGGCCCCGCCGGACCCGGCTGGTCGACCTCGCCCGTGTCGCTGGTGCGAGGTGGGCGATCGAGGAGTGCTTCCAGCAGGCCAAGAACGAAGCCGGACTCGACGAGTACCAGGTCCGTGACTGGCGGGCCTGGTACGCCCACATCACCCTCGCGATGGCCGGCCACGCCTGGCTGTCCGTGGCCCGATCGCTGACCATAAAAGGGGAACCAGCCTCGGTGACGGCATGATGATCGGCTTCACCGTA
This sequence comes from Micromonospora sp. NPDC050187, assembly GCF_044459745.1. Taxonomy (NCBI): domain Bacteria; kingdom Bacillati; phylum Actinomycetota; class Actinomycetes; order Micromonosporales; family Micromonosporaceae; genus Micromonospora; species Micromonospora sp. NPDC050187. Next base: position 146,528 of record NZ_JBITJH010000014.1, on the reverse strand, counting down.
CCGGAGATCCGAAGACTCCTCACCGCACTCGCAGTGCGACACATCCACCAACCCGAACAGGTCTGGGCCTGGTCCCGATGGCGACGACGCCGCCAACACCAGGCCCGAACCTGCCACTACCGACGACGCGGCTACCCCTAACCAACTGCCGTTGCAGTATTAGGCCGGGGGTCGTCCGATGTATTTGCGGTACACGATACCGACCCCGACGAGGGCGGGCCGGTAGCGGCGAGTTGTGTGTCCACGCTCGATGGGCTCGGTCGGCTATACCAGACGGAGATTTCCCACCTGATGGCCTGGGCGAAAGAGCACCAAGAAACGGAACTGCTGAAGTTCCTGAGAAGCCGATTCAGTTTGTTGTGGTGAACGTCGCCTTCGCAACATGAGCGGCCTGTCTCCACTCGAACCGTACCGCCATTATTGGCTGCGATGGCGCCGGACAACCGTGCTGGCCGAGCACCTTCCGCGCTGACTGCCCCCGATGGTTGACCTCGATGTCATTAATGCGACGACTGGGGAAAAAGAGTAAAGAAGATTTCGCTACCAGTCAGCATGAATCCGGGAGATCCTTCGTCGCCCGCCTTTGCGACTGATGGCGCGGGCCGGCGGTCAGCCTTGGGGGTAGCGGGCCGGAGTGGCGAGTCGATCCGGATGAACTGGACCCTTTGCTGGAACGGCTTTCACGGAGGCGTAGGACCAGTCCCCGGGGCCGGCGTGGATGTGTTTCGAGGTGTAGGTGGTGTAGGCGTAGGTAGGGGTAGGGAGGTGGGGGGTGTCCCGTCCCAGTCGGGCAGTGCGGCGTTCAGGAAGTCGGCGTGGGTGCCCGTCCAGAAGGCCATGTCACTTTGCGGGTCGAGGCCCTTTTCCCCTCTATTCAACTTGTCGATCATGTGTTCATCCCAATTTTCGAGGTCCTTCGCCTGATACAGATAGGTCAACATCATGTTGTTGTTACGGATGTCGTAGCCGTGTCCGTGGGTAGCATCGGCAAAAGCGCCCATGATCGCTGCGATATACTTGATTGATCCTTCCGGCGTGTGGAGAATTTCTATGCGTTCAAGCAATTCTTGCTCAGGAAGATATCCCCGGCTCTCGATTTGACGCACCACGCCCGTATTGTAGTGAACCTTACCGGGTCCGTATCCTACCCGTCCCGTGGGGCTAAGCAGGAGTTCTCCAGGCGACGGCTCCTTGCGGTTTTCTAGCGCCTCCCAGGCGATTGCGGCGACGATGGCCTTCGGGGAGATGTTCCTTGCGCGAGCCTCTCGGATAATAATTCCCTGATGGGCTTGTATCCAACTCAAAACCGCCTGCTCCTCGGCCGAAAAAGTGTATCCCGGAGGCAGTTGCGCAGGAGGAAGGAATGCTGCAGCGCGGAGTTCCCACGACAGATTGTGGGCCGCCGGCTGCTGGATCACCCACCTTCGTTGGGCCGAGCCGGGTTGCTCCATTGCGCGAACCAGGGCTTGGCGCCGCTGCAGGTCTTGCGCCTGAACACGGGCCTTGGCCGCAAGCTGCCGGACCGCCTCTGCGGGGGCTGTGTCTGCTTTGAGCGTGGTCAGGTGGGTCCACAACGCGGGAGCGAGTTGCTCCAGCGCCAGCGCGGCCTGCGTATGAACGCGTACGAGAGCGTCGAAGGCCGGCTGCGTAACTCCGGCGAAGTTGGGGTCGTTCTGCGGGCCGGTCATGCTTCCTCCCCAGTGATCTGTGAAATCACTCCGCCAGCCCCGCGTGATCGTCTTCAGGACGCTCCTGGGTGGTTCGGCTGCATCCGGCGCCGTCATTGCCGGCTCAGGTGCCGGCCTCAGTTCGCGAGAGCCTCCTGCGGGCCCTGGGTCAGCGGGTTGCGGCCTCGATGTTCTGCGCGCTCTTCGTCACGGCGGTGCCGGCCTCGTCGAGAGCCTGGCGCATCTTCTCGAACGCGGCTCTCGCCTCGCTCCAATCGGACCGGAACCGGTCCGCCGCCGGGCCGGTCCAGATCGCATCGCTGCTGGCCGTCCGGCCGTTGAGGTCGTTGATGATGCCGTTGAGCTTCGCGGCATTCGCTGTGAACATCTTCGCGAGCTGGTGCATCTCATCGATGTTGCCACCGCGCAGATTCGCCATGATCACTTCCTCCGAGGGGGGTGGTTGGTTTATCGCGATATCTAGAGAATCATCCCACGTTCCGGTCGGGGCCGTCCAGGGTGCGAGTCGGGTTTCCGTGAACTGTCGCTCGGTGGTCTCGCACGTTCAGTCAGATGGTAGGTCGGCCGTTTCGGAGCCGGAGACGCAGCTTGTGTCGTGAATCCGACGCTGGCATCGGTACGGGTTCGGCTGATCAATGGGCTTTTTATAGGGTGAACGGATGCGGCTCTCCGTTACGATCATCGATTTGGCCGCCGCCAGTGCGAAGGACGTCATCATCGACGCGCATCCGGAATCCGGTGTGGATCTGGTGGCGCGGGAGATCGGTCGGGTGCTGCGGGGTGTGCGCGGCACCGGGTACGACGGGCTCTCACCGGTGCTCTACGTGGACGGGCGGCCGATCGATCCCCGACTTTCCCTCAAGGCTTCGCCGATTCGCGAGGGCACGGTGGTCAGCCTCGACGACCCAGCCGGCTGCCCAGCAGCGGCGCCGGTCGGGGTTGTGGAATTACGCGTCACCGGAGGCCCGCAGGCGGGCACAGTTTACCACCTCCCGCCGGGGGAGAGCGTTGTGGGCTCCGGCATCGATGCCGACATTCCAGTCGGGGACGGCTACCTGCCGGATCGGGCGTTCACCGTGTCGGTCGAGCCGGACGGGCAGTGCCAGGTGTCTTTCACCCGGGACAGCTATGGCCGACTCGACGGTGAGCCGGTGGCGGGCGCGAGGGACTGGCCCTTTACCGCGCAACTGGCGGCGGGCGGCAGCCTTTTCGAGGTTGCGCCGCCCACCCGGCCGGACGTCGCGCTGGAGCCATCCCAGGATGGCGTGGGCCTTGACTACAACCGCCCCCCGCGGGTGACGCCGCGTCGGCCCCAGACACATTTCCGGCTTCCTCAGGTGCCGAGGCAGAGCGAGTCCGGGGCGTTGCCCGTGGTCCTGGCGCTGTCGCCGGTGTTGTTGGCGATTGGTACGGCGGTTCTGCTGCGGCAGTGGCTCTACCTGTGGATTGGCCTACTCAGTCCGCTCGCGATGGTGCTGCACTACGTTCTTGAACGGCGCCAGGGTCACCAGTCGTTCGGCCGGCGGGTGGCCGAGTACCAGCAGCTTCGGGATCGCATCGAGGGCGACGCCCGGCGGGCACTGGCCGCCGAGCGGAGCCGTCGCAGGCGTGCCCACCCCGATCCGGCCCAGGTGTTGCTCGCGGCCGTCGCGCCCGGCTCGATGCTGTGGGAGAGACGGTGTCTGGACACAGACTTCCTGACCGTACGGGTGGGAACCGGGCAGGTGCGCTCGGAGATACGGGTGGAGGATCCGGAAGCGCTCGACCACCAGCGGGAGCAGGAAGAGGTGTGGCGGCTGGTCGATGCCCCCGTGGTCGTGGCGCTTCGAGACGTCGGCGTGCTGGGAGTGGCGGGCAACGGGGACCTGCCCTGCTCGCTGGGACGATGGCTCCTCGCTCAGATCGTCACCCTGCACAGCCCTGTCGACGTCCGGGTCTGTGTGCTGACCGACCCCGCTGGCAACGAGAGTTGGGACTGGGTGCGTTGGCTGCCGCATTGCCGATCGGACGATGACCAGAGCGTGGTGCTGGTCGGCAACGACGAGGACACGGTGCTGCGTCGTATCGCCGAGTTGAACGCGGTGATCTCGGCACGGCAGGATGCTCGCGCGGGAGGCCCGGGCACCAGCACCGACGCCAATGAGCCAGCTGTCGTCGTGGTTCTCGACGGCGCCAGGCGCATCCGGGCGTTGCCGGGAGTGGCGCGAATGTTCAGCGAGGGTCCTGAGGTCGGCATCTACGCGATCTCGCTGGAGACCGACGAATCCCGGTTGCCGGCGGAGTGCCAGGCGGTTGTTGTCGAGGAAGGCGCGGCTCTGCGGGTACAGCAGCATCAGGCCGACGTGCTTGAGCAGGTGCGTCCGGACCTGGTGGGACCGGACTGGTGCCTACGCCTGGCGCGGGCGCTGGCCGCTGTACGGGACATCAGTGACCACGCCGAGGAGGCGCGGCTGCCCGACACCTGCCGCCTGCTGGACCTGCTGGATCTGGAGCCGCCCGACGCTGCGGAGGTGGTCGCCCACTGGGCGGACGGCGGTCGATCGACCCAGGCGACGATCGGGGTCGGTCTGGACGGACCCGTCACCGTCGACCTGCGTACGGACGGCCCGCACGGGCTGATCGCGGGCACCACCGGGGCAGGCAAGTCGGAACTGTTGCAGACCCTCATCGCCTCCCTGGCCGTGGCGAACCGGCCGGACGAGATGAACTTCGTCCTTATTGACTACAAGGGTGGATCGGCGTTCAAGGACTGCGCCAAACTGCCGCACACCGTCGGCATGGTGTCCGACCTCGACGGGCACCTGACCAAACGGGCGCTGGAATCGCTCGCGGCCGAGCTTCGCCGCCGCGAGACCATCCTTCTGCGGCACGATACGAAGGACATCGACGATCACTGCCGGCTGCGTGCGGCCGGTGACATGGCCATCAGTCCACTTCCTCGCCTCGTCATCGTCATCGATGAGTTCGCCTCGTTGGTCAGCGAGCTGCCCGATTTCGTGGCCGGCCTCGTCGACATCGCTCGTCGTGGCCGGTCATTGGGTGTTCATCTGGTCCTGGCCACACAGCGCCCGGCGGGCGTGGTGACCCCCGACATCCGCGCCAACACCAACCTGCGGATCGCGCTGCGGGTGACCGATGCCGCCGAGTCGTCGGACGTCATCGAGACCACCGACGCGGCGCGCATTTCGAGGTCGTTACCCGGACGCCTCTACCTGCGGTCCGGGTCCTCCGTGCCGCAGATCGTCCAGTCGGCCCGGATCGGAGGCTGGCGACCCTCGGAGGCGTCCTCGGCCGCACCACCCCCGGTACGGGTCATCCCGCTGCCGTGGCGCAGGCTCGGACGCAGCGTTCCCGCAGCGTCGCGCGAGCCGCAGGACGACACCACGATGGTCACCGACCTCGCCGTCCTCGTCGAGACGATCCAGCAGGCGGCCCGACGGTCGCGGGTAGCCCAGCAGCGTAGCCCCTGGCTGCCCCCGCTGCCCGACATCGTGACCCTCGACGACTTGCCGCTGGCGACGACGGGCGGCCCGGCGGTGTATCCGATCCCGTTCGGCCTCACCGACCTGCCTTCCGGACAGACTCGCGTTCCCATGGTCCTCGACGTGCAACAGGGCGGTCATCTCGTGGTGGCGGGCTCGCCGCAGACCGGCCGGACCACGGTGCTGCGGACGATCGTCGGATCCGCCGCTGCTCGATACGCCCCAAGCGAGGTGCACGTCTATGGGATGGACTGTGGCGCCAACGGGCTACTGCCGCTGACGGCGCTACCGCACTGCGGTGCCGTGGTGAGCCGCGACCAGGTCGACCGGATGGAGCGGCTACTCGCCCGCCTGCGCCAGGAGGTTGCCCGGCGGCAGCAGGTGCTCGCCGCTGAGGGCTTCTCCAGTCTCGCCGAGCAACGTGCCGCAGTGCCACCGTCTGAGCGGATGCCCTGGATGGTGCTGCTGCTGGACGCGTGGGAGGGCTTCGTCGCGGCGTACGAAGCCTACGACTACGGACGGTTGGTCGACAGCGTGGTCCATCTACTCCGCGAGGGACTCGCTGTCGGGCTGCGCGCCATCGTCACCGGCGACCGTAGCCTGCTCACCGGGCCGATCTCTACGGTCTTCGAGCAGCGGCTGGTGCTGCCCATGGCCGAACCCTCGGACTACGGCTATGCGGGCATCAACGAACGCCACCTTCCGACGCGGATGCCCCCGGGGCGGGTGGTCGAGCCCGGTCCCGGCGGCACCGTCCGAGTAAGCCAGATCGCCCTGCTCGATCCCGACCCATCCGGTCCCGCGCAGGTCGCCGCGTTGCGCAGACACGCGTCGGCCGCGTCCGCACTACCGAGGTCCCTGCGGCCACTGCGCGTCGACACGCTTCCGGTGCGGATCACCATGGCCGAGTTGGCGCAACTGGACCTGCCCGTGGCTCCGTCGTCCGGGCTCACCGCGCTCATCGGTGCTGGTGGCGACGAGATGGCCCAGATCAGCGTCGATCTGCTCACCGAGGGTCCCGGCTTCGTCGTTGCTGGCCCACCACGATCCGGCCGGTCGACCGCGCTGCTGACGATGGCGCACTCCCTGCTGGCCCAGGGCACGCCCGTGAGTGTGGTTACGCCACGGCGATCCCCCCTACGGGACCTGGCGGGCCTGCCCGGCGTGCTCGCCGTGCTGAACGCGGACGTGACGGGCGAGGCGTTGACCGCGTCGACTCAAGGCCACCGACGTCACGTGGTCGTCGTCGACGATGCCGAACTCCTGACCGACACGTCGCTTGACAGCACCCTGGTCGAAATGCTGCGCACGGCACGCGACGGTGAGCACGCAGTGATCGCCGCAGGTCTGACCGATGACCTCAAGAACGCCTACCGCGGGTTCACCGCCGATGCTCTGCGCTCCCGGATCGGGCTTCTGCTCGCCGCTCGGTCCCCAGACGACGCTGACATGTTCGGCGTGCGGCTGCCGCGCAACGCGGGTACGGGGAGCGGGCCGATTGGTCGGGCCGTCCTGATCCGGTCCGCCACGGTCCTGCCCGTTCAGGTTGCCCTGCCCGGGTAGCATGGAAGGCGACCGTGAGTGCAGGCGTCCTCACGACCGGCTTACCTTGGCCGGCTGCTGCTTCGCCAGGCGGGCCCGCCCCCGACGTCAGCTGGCAGTATCCACCGCGTCCATGGTTGCCGCCGCGGGACAGGTGCCCGCACGACCGGTCCGCCAACACTTGAGTCGATCCTGACAGGCACGTGAGGTGAGGTGTCCACTTGTCTAACCCGTCCTTCGTGGATCAGCTGATCGCGCAGCGCGCGGCGCAGTCGATCCAGCGATTATCTGACGAGAACTGGCGCGCGCTGGATCCCTCCTGCAAGGCGCTGGAGGACGACGCCTGGGTCGGCCCAGAAGGCCGCCGCTTCAACGACGAGGTCCACGCCATGCGTCGAGTGCTGCAAGCCCAGCTCTCCAGGGCTGTGCACAACGCAAAAGCAAAGCTGCAGTCGATGGAACCACTGCCCAAGAGGCCCTGAACCCCAGACCAGGGTGGGACCCGAGAACACGCGTCCGAACGGCACCGCCGGACTCGGGCGCACGCCGAGGGGAGGTGCCGAGTGTCCGAAGAGCCGATCGCAACCATGGACCTGTCGACGTTTGTGCGGCGGTACGCGCCGATGACGCCGCACAAGGCCGCGCTGTTTGTCGCCAGCCTGGCCGATCAACTGGCCGCTCGGCATGCTGAAGGGCTGTCGTCCGGGATGCTCGGAGAGCACGTACAGGTGGAGATGTCCGGCGGACAGCCACGGCCGGTACTCGGTGAAGCAGTCTCGCGCGACAACACCCGGATATCCTCAGACATTCGTCAGATTGGCGTCACCCTCGCCCGTCTGCTCGGCGTGGAGCCAACCGATGACTCCCACATGGCGATGGATCGCGGCGACGTGCCCGGTCCCTTGTGGAAGCTGATCGTCGCCTGTCTGCTGAGCGATTCCACCGAACAACCCACCGCCGCCATCCTGGCTCGTGAGCTGCGTGTCGCCGGCCGGGATCTGCTCCTTGGCGCCACCACGCCGGGCGCGTCCAGGGACCCCGCCGCCGTCGAGGCTGGCGCTGACACCCCAGCCCCGGCGTACGTGCCGTCCGAGGCGGCGTCCGACGGCTCAGACCAACCGCCGGCCAGGTCGCCAATGCGTCGGCGGTTACTGTTCAGCGCCGGGCTCGCCGTCGTCTTGGTCGCGGCACTCGGTATTGCCTGGTACCACGACGCATCCGAGCCGTCGCGCCCGTCGACCAATGGCGCGGCTAACTCCGTGTCTCCCCAGAAGGCACCGGACGATTCGGATAGGGCGCACCCGGCCGGATCAGGCACGCCAGCGGCCGTTGGTAACCCGGCGACCGCACGGAACCTGCTGCCGGACCCTGGTGCGGAGCAGTCACCTCCGGGTTGGGCCGCCTTCGGCTCCGGTGTGCTGTCACAGGTCACCACGGGCCGCAACGGATCGCACGCGCTACGAATCACCACGAACGCCACCGAGGCAAACAGCGCCGGTGCCACCAACCGACCAGTCCAGGCGATCACCGTCGCAGGTCGCAGCTACCAGGCGTCGTGTTGGGTGCGGTCGACGGCGAATGTCGGAGCGTACGTGCAGGTGCAGGAGTTCACTACCAACTGGAAACGGGCCTCGGACCCCGCACCGTCGCCGAAGATTACCCTCGGAGACCCAGATCGCTGGTATCAAGTATCGATTACCTACGAAGCTGACCGTAGCGGCAACCTCCTCCCGTTGAGCGTGTTCTCCAACGGGCTACGAGCCGGTGGCGCGGAATTGCTCATAGACGACTGCTCGCTGACCCAGAACTGACCGCGAGCCCAGCGCTCGCGCGGGTGCTGACTATCCGCCGGCGGTGGGCGCGGCAATCCGACCCATCGGCAGAAGATCGACTACCGCCTCACCGAGGCGGCGGTCGAACTCGTCCCGCTTGTGGCGCAGCTCGGCGACTGGGGCAACCCGGTGGCTGCCCACGTCGCCCGGCGTACTCGCCGAACTGACCCTCGTCCGTCAACGCGCCGCTCTCGCCGGCTAGTGCCGTGACCACGAACGTTCGCGGTGTTGGATGACACGCCGTCTGACCTATCGGTCGGGCGGCGTCGCTACGGCCAGGCTGTGGCGGTGGCAGATCTTGTACGCGTACGGCGGCTGAGTGATCAGGAGGGTCAGCAGCTGCTCAGAATCACCCGCCGGGGCTCCGGTTCACCGATCCGACTACGGCGGGCGATGGTCGTGCTCGCCTCGGCCGGCGGGAACACGGTGCCGGCGATCGCCCGTCTGGTTCAGGCCGACGAGGACACGATCCGGCAGGTCATCCACCGGTTCAACGAGATGGGGATGGCCAGCCTGGACCCTCGGTGGGCGGGTGGCCGTCCCCGCCAGATCAGTCCTGACGAAGAGCAGTTCATCGTCGAGACGGCCCACACCCGCCCCGAGAAGCTGGGGCGGCCGTTCACCCGGTGGAGCATCCGCAAGCTCGCCGACCACCTGCGCCTGCATGCCATCCGCCGGGTCCGGATCGGGCGGGAACGGCTACGGCAGATCCTGCACCGACACCGGATCACCTTCCAGCGGACCAAGACGTGGAAGGAGTCCACCGACCCGCACCGCGATGCCAAACTCGCCCGGATCGAGTACGTCAGCAGCTACTTCCCGCAGCGGGTGTTCGCCTTCGATGAGTTCGGGCCTCTGGTCATCCGCCCGCAGGCCGGAACCGGATGGGCGCCGGCCGGGCACCCGCACCGGCTGCCCGCGAACTACCACAAGCTGCACGGCGTCCGACAGTTCCACGGCTGCTACAGCATCAGCGACGACCAACTCTGGGGCATCGTCCGGCGGCGCAAGAGTGCGGCGAACACCCTCGCCGCACTCAAGTCCATCCGCGCCGCCCGCCCAGACGGAGCACCGATCTACGTCATCCTGGACAATCTGTACGCACGCAAAGGCCGCAAGATCCGCACGTGGGCTGCCCGGAACAAGGTCGAACTCTGCTTCACCCCGACCTACGCCTCCTGGGCCAACCCCATCGAGGCCCAGTTCGGGCCACTACGCACCTTCGTCATCGTCGGATCGAACCACCCCAACCACACCGTCCTGACGGCGGCTGCAGGCCTACCTGCGCTGGCGCAACGCCAACGCCCGTCACCCCGACGTCCTGGCCGCCCAACGCCGCGAACGCGCCCGCATCCGCAGCGAACGACAACGACGCTGGGGACAGGCCGCCACCCGCGCAGCCTGACCCACACCGTCAACGTTCGTGGTCACGGCACTAGCGCGCATCGCGCACCGGTTCGGTCGTGCGGAGCCGCGCCGGCAGGCGCTCAGCTACCTGGTCGGGTTGTTGTCGCCGTTGGCGGCGAAGAACGGCTGGACCCTCGCGGAGGCAGCCGGTGACGCGACGCCGGACCGGATGCAGCGACTGCTCAACCGCTCACTGTGGGATCCCGACGCGGTCCGCGATGACCTGTTCGCCTACGTCGCCGAGCATATTGGCCATGACGACGGGGTGCTGATCGTCGACGAGACCGGCTTCCTGAAGAAGGGCGTCAAGTCGGCCGGGGTGCAACGGCAGTACTCCGGCACGGCCGGGCGGACGGAAAACTGCCAGCTCGGGGTGTTCCTCGCCTACGCCACCTCGACCGGCCGGACCCTGGTCGACCGGGAGTTGTACCTACCGCGCGGCTGGTGCGAGGACCCCACCCGCCGCGCCAAGGCCGCGATCGGCCCCCGTATCGGGTTCGCCACCAAGCCGGCCCTCGGCCTGCGCATGCTCAGGCCGATCATGCAGCCGCCACCCGCTAGGCTGCCGGCCATGGACGTCGCCGACGACAGTGAGCGGGTCGCCGCATCACTCGCCCGTCGGCTGGCCGGGTTGACCTTCCGGGACGCCGCAGCCGACCAGGTGACCGCGCTGGTCATCGACTCGGTGGTCGAGTGGGCACGTGCTGAAGGCTGGCGGGTCTATCGCCGGGCGGCCAGCGTCCTGCCGCTGCCCCCGCCACTGTCCGGACAGTACTCCGTACTCGATGTCGCCTGTGCCCGACCGACCGGTCCGCCGGTGGTCGTCGAGGTGGACCGCACCGACCGGCGGCGCACCGTGGAGAAACTCCTGGCGGAGGCGGCGGCGGGCCGCGTCCCGATCTGGGTGCGCTGGGGGCCGGGCCGATTCGTCGCACCACCCCCGCCGGTTCGTCTGGTCACCTGCGTGGTGACCCGGGGAGCCGGCCCGGCGGGGCAGGTCCGGCTCTTCTCGCGGATACCGGCCATCGACCGGCCGCCACCGGCGCACTCAGTGGCTCCGGTCGGCAGTGCGGACGCCCTCGCGCTGCCGATCCCGCTGGACGACGGCCGCCCGCGCTGAACGCGCGGAGCGCGGCCGTAGATGTTCGCCGGTGCGGTCGGTCGAGCTTCCCGCGACACCTCCCCGCACGAAGCCGCCGCACAGCCGTCGTCGAGTCGGAACGTGACGTCGAACGGACCGACGGTCACCTGGGCGGACCGGAACCGACGATCGCGTTCTCCGGGTGCTCCACCGCGGCCATCCATCGGTTACCGACTTTCGTGACGGTCAGGTCGAGTCCAAAGCACCGGGAGATGTTCTCCGACGAGAGAACCTCGTCGACGGGCCCGTGGGCGAGAAGTGTCCCTCCCGTCAAGAGGGCGGCGTGGGTCGTGCTGGCCGGCAGTTCCTCGAGGTGGTGGGTGACGGTCACCGTCGTGAGTCCTCGGTCCACGCTGGCCAGCTCGCTGAGGGCTGCCATGAGCCTTTCCCGGGCGGCTACGTCCAGCCCGGTCGCGGGTTCGTCCAGGAGCAGGAGCCGCGGTTCGGGCATCAGCGCGCGGGCGATGAGGGCCCTTCCCCGTTCGCCCTGGGAAAGGGTCGACCACGCCTCCTCGGCGACCTTGCCGACGCCCATCCAGCGGAGCAGCCGGTCCGCGCGGTCGTGCTGGGCCTCGCTGGCGACCCAGCGTGGCACGAGGTCGTTGCTGCCGGTCGCGCCGGTGAGGACGACCTCGCGCAGAGTCAGCCCGGCACCCGCCGGGTGCCGGGGATCGACGTGGCCGATGAGGCCCCGCAGCCGGCGAAGGTCGACACGCCCTACCTGGTGGCCCAGCACCCGGACGGTGCCGCTGGTGGGATGGGTACGGCCGCCGCAGAGATTCAACAGGGTGGTCTTGCCGGCGCCGTTGGGCCCGAGCAGGGCCCAGTGTTGGCCTCCGAGGGCCCGGAAGCCGACGGCGTTGAGCAGCCGCCGTCCTCGCCGCACGAGGTCGATCTCATCGACCTCCAGTACGGGTGCGCTACCCCGGTCGCCTTCGTCTGACGCTGCTTTCATGCGGTCAGGGTGGCAGAGGGAGATGCGTGCGTCGCGGCGGGCCCCGCCGGAGCCGACCTGCGGCGGGCGTCGACATGTGCCACGGCGGTCACCGCCCGGGCGGTGACGCTCACGGCACGGGCGTGAGCGGCAGCAGGACATCCTCGTCGGGCAGCCTCTGCAACAACCGGCAGAGCGTCCGCTCCTCCTCGGTGCGAAGGTTCTCCAGCGTCCGCAGCGCGCTGTCGAGAAACCCGGCACGACCGCCCTGAAGATGATTGCGGATCATGGAGTTCCGCAGCCCCTCGGCGTACGCTTCGGCGCGGTCGACCTCCGCCGTCAGATCGTCGAGCGGCCCCACCAGGTCGGCGATCCGGCGTACCCGCAGGGACATGAGCTTCTTGTGTTCCCACAGGACGTGGACGTGGCGGACGTCGTAGGCGGCCCGGCCGGCGGCGTACTGGCGTAGGAAGGTCTCCAGCGGTCCGTAGGATTCGACGCCGTACGCGCAGTCGCGCGGCTCACGCAGCGACTCGAAGTGCCGTGAGGTGTCGATGGAGCGCAGGTATTCGTCGATCGTCCTGCGCACCAGACCGAGGTTGAAGTCGTAACGGATCGGCGGATAGCCGAAGTCAGGCTTGTCCCGCAGCCGGTAGAAGACGACCGGGCTGTGCTCCACACCCTGGTCGTCGAGGCTCCGGTGCGCCGCGCGGAACTGCGCCTGCGTCACGCGGGTCGACCTGAATTGCATCCGCTGGTCATAGCCCAGGACGTCGAACGTTCCCGACGCGTCGTCGACGCCGTGCACCAGGATGTCGTGCGGGAACCGCTCAACGGCGAACCGTTGACGCATGGGTATGTGGAACTCATCGACGATGAGGTAAGCATAGTAACCCCGGGCGAGAGCGGCGCGGACGACATCCGTCATGTCCTGCGTCGAGTACCACAGTCGAGTTCCGCGTACGGTCTCCAGCCACGGCGAGAGTGCATAGTCGTAGAGGTAGAACGAAAAGGGGACGTCGCACTCCTGGCCGCGCCGGTCGTACTCTACCTGGATGAAGTTGCTCAATACCCAGTCCGTCGTGCGGACATCGGTAGCCTGAATGGCGAGGGGGTAGGCGAAAAACTGATACCCAAAAGCCAGCGGGTTACCCACAGGCAGTTTCTTGATGATCTGTTCCGCCATGCAAGCACCTCTCCTTCGGGCCCCGGCGGCTGCGGAACGCACCCGGAGGCGGCGACACCTCGTCCGACCCGAGGCGCTCCGCGGCGAGCGGATCCGGCCAGCCGGAGGGATCCCGGCGGACGTGCTGTCCCCACCCGAGTCGACGCCGGAGTGCCGAGAGTAGACACGGATGTGGCGTTGGGCAACCCCGAGTCGGTTCCGGTGGGCGACGCCCCCAGCGCGGGCCGTCAGGTCTTGCGAAAGTCGCCCGGCTTGGATCTACTGGTGCTGGCAGAGGAAGTTGTCGATCTATCGACACCAGTACGGGAGAGGATTTCGTCAGGCTCTGCGCACCTCGGGGCATGAGGGCTCGGGTCGCTCTGTCCGCGTCGGTGCCGGACCGGCCTCCCGCTCGCCGCTGGCTGCGAGAGTCTCTGACCGCGATTCCTGTCCCTGGTGGACTACCCGCTGAAGAACGGGAGGGGTTCGTGGCCGGAACCGGCTCGCAGGCTCCGTTGTGGGAACTGTTGTCACCGCCCAGTGACTTCGGTCGACCGGAGCACACCGCCGTGCGGGCGGAGGGCAGGAGAGTGCTCTTCGCCGATGGCCGGTGGCGATTGTGCGCCACCAGCGGGCTGTGGAACGCCAACCTCGGGTACGGCAACCGGCGAATCGCCGACGCGGTGCATGGGGCACTGCTGGACGCCTCCTACCTCACCCTGTTCCGTGGGGGACACCAACTGGCCACCCGCGCGTCTCGAGCGCTGCTCGACATCTGCGGCGCGGAGGATTTCAAACGCGTTGTCTACTCCACCTCCGGCGGCGCGGCCAACGACCTGACCATGAAGCTGGTGAGGCAGTACTGGGCACTGCACAGGCAGTTTCAGCGCCGCGTCGTCGTCGGCCTTCGCGGCAGTTACCACGGTCTCACGTACGGCAGTCACGGCCTGACCGGAATGTCGCTCGGACAGAGCTACTACAGCGTCGACCAGCGGTTGGTCCGGCACGTGGGGCACGAAGACCCACAGGAGTTGGAGGATCTGCTCGACCGGGAGGGCGACCGGGTGGCTGCCGTGGTGGTCGAGCCCGTGCTCGGCACCGGTGCCTTGCCCCTGTCCGCGCAGATGGTGACCGGGCTGGACCGGCTACGTGCCAGGCACGGGTTCCTGCTCGTCGCCGACGAGGTCGCCACCGGCTTCGGTCGCACCGGTTCGTACTTCGCGTTCCAGAACTGGCCGGCGCCGCCCGATGTCCTGTTGGTCTCGAAGGGCCTCACCAACGGCACCTGCGCGTCCGCAGCCGTGCTGGTGTCGCATCAGATCTGCGCGGCCTTCGAGCGCCATGACGTCGCGCTGACCCACGCCGAGACGCAGGCCGGAACGCCCTCGACCTGCGCGGCCACCATTGCCACGATCGAGGAGATGGAACGGCTGGCGGCACTCGACAACGCCGCACGGGTGTCCGTGCGGCTGGATCAGCTCATCACGAGAACATCCCGGCATCCACTCGTCGACGGCGGTCACGGCGTGGGCTGCTTCCGTGCGATCCGCCTGAGCGACGACGGCGCGGCGGTGTCCCCCGAGATCGTCAACCAGGTGGCCGGAGAGGTGCGTTCGGCGGGTGCGCTGGTCAGCGTCGGGCCGAGCTGTCTACAGCTTGCCCCGGCGTTGCTCTACAGCGACGACGAGGTCGACGCTCTCGGCGCGGCCCTGCTGCGCGGGCTCGACCGGGCGGCCGAGTCCCTGCTGTCGAGGTCGGGCAGGCGGCGATGACCGCTGCGCAGCAGGACGACCAGCCCGCCGCGGAGCAGGCGGTCTTCCCCGCGGCCCGGCGGGACCACTTCGCCCCGCCGCCGGCCTACCGCACCTCCGACGCGGTACGCCAGATGCGGTTGAGCTACGGCGGCAGCGCCTGGCTCGTCACCGGGCACCGGGAAGCCCGGGAGGTGCTCGCAGACCACGAGAGCTTCAGTTCGGACCCCAGCTTCGAAGGCTTCCCGGCGTTCCCGTTGACCTCCAAGCGTTACGTGCCCGGTCACTTCCTTTCCATGGACCCGCCTGAGCACGGCCGGCTCCGCCGCCAGGTCGCCGCCGAGTTCAGCGGCAGCAACACCCGTCGGCTGCGGCCTCGGATCGAGGCGGCGGCCCGGGAACTGGTCGGCCGCCTTGCCGCCTCGGAAAGGCCCGCGGACCTGGTCGACACCGTGGCCGTCCCACTGCCGGCGATGAGCGCCTCCGAACTTCTCGGGACACCCCTCGACGACCGCGACTTCTTCCTCAGCTGTGCCCGGGACCTCCAGGTCCACGACGCGACGGTGGCGCAGCGGGTGGTCGCCGCCGGGCGGATGGACCGCTATCTGCGGCAGCTCGTCGTCCGCAAGCGGGAGGAACGCTCCGAGGACCTGCTGGGACGGCTGGCCCGAGCGGTGCAGGAGGATGTCCTGGTCGTCGACGAGGTGATCGGCATCGCGAACCTGATCATCGTGGCGGGGCTGGAGACGACCGCCGGACTGGTCGCGCTGACGATGCTGTCCCTGCTGGTCGACGCCGAACAGGGCGACCTGGTGCGAGCGGACCCGACGCGCTGGGCTGGTCCGGCGGTCAACGAGGCACTGCGGTACTGGACCCTGGCGCAGCACGGGGTGGCCAGGGTGGCCACGCGGGAGGTCGAGGTCGGCGGTCGGACGATCCGTCGCGGCGACGCCGTCGTCGTGCACCTCGCCACAGCCAACCGTGATCCTGCCGTCTACGCCGAACCCGACGCCTTCGACCTGCGCAGGGACCCTCGGGGCCAGTTGGCGTTCGGGCACGGTGTGCACCGCTGCCTCGGAAGCTCCATCGCCCAGGTGCAGGCCGAGGTAGCCATCCAGGTGTTGATGGAGGAGTTGCCGAACCTGCGACTGGCCTGTGCGGTATCAGAGCTGAACTTCCTCGACGAAATGTTGATCTATGGCCTGCGGTCCCTTCCGGTCACCTGGTGACCGCCCCGCCGGTCGTGTCCTTCCCCGTGAGCGGAGCCCTCATGCCTGACGCGCACTTCTCACCCTCCCCGGCGCTCGACGAGACCGTGACCGTCGCCGACGGGTACGTTCCGGTCATCGACCTGGCTCTCGACCGCGGGGCCGGCCGGGACCGGCGGGCCGCGACAGCCCGCGCGATCCGGCAAGCCTGCGAGACCAGCGGTTTCCTGGTGGTCACCGGGCACGGCTTCCCGGCGGACCGGATCAGCGGCATGTACCGGGCGGCGCGCCAGTTCTTCGCGCAGTCGGCCCAGGTCAAGGCCGGGGTCACCCGCGACCCGGTCGACCCGCTGCAACGCGGGTTCGGTGGATACGAACGCCTGGAGATGTACTCCGCGACGTCGCTCGGCGAGCAGCCCAGCGACCACGACCGGTTCACGGAGTTTCCCACGTTGCTCGCGGCTAACCGCTGGCCCGACCTGCCCGGCTTCCGGGAGGCGTACCTCGCCTACTACGAGTCGGCGGCGGAGCTGGCGCGGGACCTCATGCGGTTGTTCGCCCTGGCCCTGGAGTTGCCGGAGCCCTGGTTCGACGACAAGTTCGACCGGCACATGACACCCCTGATGGTCAACTACTACCCCCCGCAGCCCTCTGCGCCGAAGCAGCACGAGTTCCGCAACGATCCACACACGGACTTCGGCGTGGTCACGGTGCTGTACCAGGACGATGCCCCCGGTGGCCTCCAGGTGCGCCACCGAACCGGGGAGTGGATCGCCGTGCCGCCGGTGGCGGGCTCGTTCGTGGTCAACCTCGGTGACCTGATGGCCAGGTGGACCAATGGCCGGTGGGCCAGCACCGTGCACCGGGTGGTGAATCCGCCCCGCGAGCAGGCCGACCGCGACAGGATCTCCATCGCCTTCTTCTACCAGCCGAGCCCGGACGCCTGGATCGAGACCATTCCGACCTGCCGTGCCGACGTCGCGACCACCACGCCGGCGGCGATTCGTTCGGGCGACTACTTCCTGGCCAAGTCCCGGCGGGCCTTCCTCGAACGCCGCCTCGGCAGACGCCACATGTGAAGCCGGAACCGAGCGGAGACTGGGAGGAGGCGAGGTGAGCTTCGGCATCGCCGGGATGGGATACGCCTTGGGCGAGCCACGGTCCGTGGCGGAAGCGGCACCGGGATACACCGACGATCTCAGGCGCGTCCGGGACTGGGGCTACGAGACGTTCCACCGCGCCGCCGACGGCGTCGGGCTGACCGATCTCGCCGCCACGGCCGGCCGGGAGGCATTGGCCCGGTCGGGCATCGACCCGGAGCAGGTCGACCTCGTGGTCCTCGCCATGGCAGACGTCCCCGAACATCTGTACTGGGACCCGGCCGCCGCCACCCAGGCGAAGGTGGGAGCGCACCGGGCGGAGGCACTGCTGGTCAACCAGGCGTGCAGTAGCGGCGTGATGAGCTTCGACGCGGTGGCGGGCAAGTACGCTACGCATCCGGACTACAAGGTCACGCTCCTGGTGGCGGCGAACCGGGTCTGCGAGGCGTACTGGAACAGGATGGAGTCGAGCACGGCGGTGACCTCCGACGGCGCGGTCGCCGCGGTGCTGGTACGGGATCACCCTGCCTGCCGGTGGCTCGCGACGGAGATCCGGACGGACGGCCGGTACGCCGACTTCGCGCGCCTGGCCCTCGGCGGGGCCGCCGCACCCTTCGTCGCTGGTGGCCCCGCACCCCCGCAGATGGGTGACCCTGCGGAATTGATGACCGAGTTCCTGGGCGGCGATGTCCGCGCCGTAATCCGCTTCGCCCGTTACACGCGGGACAACAGCCGGGCCGTCATGGAGGCCGCGTGTCGTCGAGGCGGCGTGCCGGTCCGGGCGGTGCGGCACATTCTGCACATGAACGGCACGAGCAAGGGCCTCGAACAGTACGCCCGCGACTTCGGCGTGGACCTGGCCAACACCAACGCCACCATCGCCCGGACCCACGGCCACTTCGGCAGCGCCGACCAGCTCCTGGCGCTGGGACGGATGCTGGACGAGGGTCGGCTGGCTAGCGGTGACGTCGTGGCGCTGAGCAGCACCGGCAACGGCATGCACTGGGCGTGCACGCTGCTGCGGGTCTGACCGGCTCGCACCCCGGCGAGTGTCGTCCGGCCCCGATCCCGTCCGGCCCCGACGGCTGACCAGGAGACCTCATGGATCTGAGCCTTTTCTACTTCTCCGCCGACGCCCGCAGTGCGGCGGCGGACCGGTACCGGCTACTCATGGAGGGGGCACGCTTCGCCGACACCCACGGCTTCGCCGCGGTGTGGACGCCGGAGCGACACTTCCACCCCTTCGGCGGCAACTATCCCAACCCTGCGGTGACCAGCGCGGCGATCGCCGCCACGACCCACTCGGTCGCGGTTCGTGCCGGCAGCGTGGTCGTGCCCCTGCATCACGTGCTGCGCATCGCCGAGGACTGGGCGGTGGTGGACAACCTGGCCGGAGGGCGGGCCGGTATCTCGCTGGCCTCCGGCTGGAACCGGGACGACTTTCTGCTCAGGCCCGGTGGCTACGAGGAGCGTGCCCGTCTCACCCGCGATGCCATCGACGTGCTACGGAGGCTGTGGCGTGGCGAGGAGCTTCCCGCCGAGGCCCCCGGCGCTCCCGCCGGCCCCCGTATCTATCCGCTGCCGGTGGCCGGGCCGCTCCCGATGTGGTTGACTGCCGGCGGCAGCCCACAGACCTTCCGGGACGCCGGCCGCGCCGGGGTGGGTGTGCTCACGCACCTGGCGAACCAGGACCCGGCCGAGCTCAGCGCTCGGATCGCCGACTACCGGCAGCATTACGAGGCGGCCGGATGGCCGGGGCGGGGGCACGTCGTCCTGATGCTGCACACCTACCTGGACAGTAGCCGCGCTGCGGCCGTGGCCGCAGTCGACGAGCCGCTCTACGACTACCTCGTCAGCGCGATGAACCTCTTCCAGCCGTCGTCGGCGGCAGGTCCCGTTCCCAGCCGGGCGCTGCGCAGGCTCGCCGTCCGCCCGGCGCACGAACGCTACCTCAACCAGGGACTCGGACTGTTCGGCACGGTCGACGACGCGGAGTCCGTCGTCGCGCGTTTCCGGCAGTGCGGCGTGGACGAGATCGCGTGTCTGATCGATTTTGGTGTGCCCGCCGAACGGGTCCTGGACAGCCTTCAGCACCTCGACGACCTACGTCGGCGGGTCGCCGACGTGGTCGGACCCGCCCCGGCTCCGCACCGTTGACCCGTCGCCCCGACGAGCACCGCTGCGAAGGTGTCGGCGCGACCACGTCACCCGGCGAGGCCAGCGCGACGCACGGCCGCCTCCACCACGGCCCCGATGCCATCGACGGACACGAACCCCGGGTCCGACAGCTCGTCGTCGGTCAGGACGATGCCGTACCGGTCCTCGATGTGGGCCACCAGGTGCACCACACCGAGGGAATCGAGGTAGCCGCCCTTGAACAGGTCGATGCCTCGATCGAACGCGGGATCGTCCGGCTCGATCCGTCCCTCGGCGCGGACGAAACGTTCGAGCTCGTCGGTGACGGCGTGGCCAAGACCTCGTAACTGGTCCATGTCTCTCCAATGTCTGCTTCGGCAATCAGCCCGTCACGTCGGAAGTGCGGCGCCGACCCGCCGAAGAACCTCGTCGAACCTGTCCGACCCCACGTTGAGCGCCAACCGGAAATGGTTCGGCTCGTGGAACAGTGAGGACGGCATGGCCAGCAGGCCTTCCCCGGCGAGCCGCCGGACGGCCTCCCAGTCGTCGACGCCGTTCGGGCAGGGCAGGTAGACGAAAGCGGTGCCGTCCGCGGGCACCGGCCGGTGCCCGAGTTCGGTGAGCAGCCGTCGGAGCCGGAGCTGGTCACCGCGTAGCGGAGCGGTGTCCGGCTCAAGGTCGACGAGGGCTGCGGCGAGCTGTTGCATCAGGACGGTCGGCGCACAGACGCCGGTGGACCTCGCGGCCCGCTCGACCGCGTCGACGCGCCGGTCGTGGTCGCTCAGCGAGGGTGCCAGCGCCAGGTACCCGAACCGCTGCCCCTGTAACGACCAGGCCTTGCCGAAGGAGTAGACGCTGACCGTCTCCGGGTACGCCCGCATGGGGCTGGTGAAGGGGGTGTCTCCCCAGTTCTGGTCCCGGTGGACCTCGTCACTGACGATGAGCGGAAGCCTGCCGTGCCGTTCGCCCGCTGCGACGAGCGCCTCGGCGAGCTGCGCCAGCTCGTGCCGGTCGTGGACCACGCCGGTGGGGCAGGCCGGCTGGCTGAGCACGACGCCTGCGGTTCGTGGCCCACAGGCCGCCGCGACGGCCGCCACGTCGAGCCGCTTGTCGTCGCCGGTCGGCACGCGGACCGCCCGGACCCCGAGTCGGCGGAGGTACAGCGGGTAGTCCATCCAGGACGGCGTGATCACGAGGACCTCGTCGTCCGGACGGAAGAACGCGGCGAAGGCCACGGTCAGCGCTGCGGTCGCCCCGGGAGTCAGCAGCACGTCCCGGTACGCCAACCGGAGGCCGATCTTGCGGCCCAGGGCCGCGGCCACCCTGCGCCGGACGATCGTGGCGCCACCGAACGGTGAGTACTGCAGCTGGCTCTGCTCGACCCGTCCGACCAGGTTCCGCAGCAGGTCCAAGGCACGACCGTCACGGGCGGCGCGGGGGTTGGGATAGGACAGGTCGATGACATCCCGCGATCGCCGCAGAGCGCTCGCGTGCAACGTCGCGAAGTCCTCCAGCGGTCGGGCGAGGTCCTCGTCCGGGTCACTCCACATGCGGTGCCGTTCCGGCCGGCTCCGCCGGATGGCTCGTCAGAGCCTGCACCGAGCGGCGGTCGACTTTCCCCGACGACGTCCGGGGAAAAGCGGGAAGGGGAGCGAAACGATGCGGCTGTTGATGCGCGGGTAGTGCGTCTCGGCAGTACTGCTGTAGCCGGCTCACCTGACGGCGCGCGTCATGGTCGGTCACGACAGCCGCCACGATCTCGGCATCGCCGTTCGCGCCGGGTGTCGGGTAGACCACCACTTCCGCGACGAGCCCGGAATCGAGCAGGGCCGCCTCGATTTCCCCGGGATTCACCCGGAATCCGCGGCACTTGAACTGCTCGTCGCGGCGGCCGACGTGGTAGAGGAATCCCTCCGGGTCCTGACGCACGTAGTCACCCGAGTAGACCACGTACTCGGTCACCGCGCCGGGCGGCGCGTGCGGGTGAGCGCGGAACACTCGGGCCGTCGCCTCCGGATCCCGCCAGTATCCAGCGGCGACCGTCGGTCCGCGGTGCACCAGCTCGCCCGTTTCGCCGGGCGGGACCGGCTGTCCCGAGGGCGACACGACGAGGATCTCGGTGTCCGGGATGGCTCGCCCGATCGAGCCGGCTCGATCGTCGACCAGTTCGGGTGGCAGGTAGGTCGAGCGGAATGCCTCGGTCAGCCCGTACATCAGGTAGACGTCGAGGTGCGGATGAGCCTGGCGGATCCGGCCGAGGGTCTGCCTGCGCAACGGGCCGCCGGTGTTGGTGATGTACCTCAGATCCGGCAGTGTGGCTCGCAGCAGCCCGCCCGGACGCCCGTTGACCAGCAACTCCCACAGTGGCGGCACGCCCGCCATGCCGGTGGCACCCGACGCGGCCAGTGTCCGGCAGACGTCCGGTGGGTACGTCGAGCCGGCGATCACCAGTCGGCCCCCGGCCCAGAACGTCGCGAGCACCTGATTCAGGCCGGCGTCGAAGCTCCAGGGCAGCACCGACAGGGTCCGGTCCGCCGCGGTGAGCCCTAGGTAGGCGGCGACGATCCTCGCACCGGCGACGAGGTTGCCATGTGTCACCATCACGCCCTTGGGCTGGCCCGTGGAACCCGAGGTGTAGATCAACGCGGCGAGGTCACGGCTGACGACCGGGGCGAGGGGCGCCGACCGTCCGGCGGCGGCCACCGTCACGTCGACGATGTGACGGTCGTCCAGGTCGCCCTCGTCGAGCAGTGGGCGGAGACGCCGGTTGGTGACCGCCACGGTGGCTCCGCTGTGACGGACGATATGACTGACTTGACGCTGCCGCAGCGAGTCGTTGACGAAGACCGCGACCGCGCCCAGGCCAAGGGCCCCGAAGAACCACGAGGCGGCGTCCGCGCAGTTCGGCAACAGCAACGCGACTCGGTCTCCCCGACGCACGCCCAGGTCGTGCAGCACCGCGGCTCGACCTGCGGCCAGCACCGCGACGTCCCGATAGGTGAGAATCTCGTCCAGAGACGAGATGGCGATTTCGGTACCGCTGTCCGTGGCCCTCTGTTCGAGCAGGTGGACAAGCGTGAAGATCGGTAGCATAGGCGATCGGCACGTTAGCTCAGGGGCGACGTGAGGCGACGTAGTCCACCATTCTGCCCATGGTCGAGAAGTGGTCGACGACCAGATCCTCGTCGGGGATCGTGACGGCGAACTCGCTTTCCAGCCAGACCAGGACCTCGAGCAGCCCGAGCGAATCAAAGCTGGCGTAGTCCCGGAGGTCCTTGTCCTCTGACGGGGGGTCCTGAGCGATCTCCGGCATGAACTTGCCGAGGCGATCAAGGATGACACCAGCGATTTGTTGGCGATCGGTGGTCATGGCGGCTCCTCCCTATCACGTGACCGCGGACGGCCGGCCGCCGCGTAGGACGATCCGGGACCGCACGCCCCACTCACCGGCGATTCCCGTTGTCGTGCGTGGCCGATCACGTGTCGAACGGGTGGCGTGACCCAGCCGGGCATTGCTCCTCGGACGGCGGTCGCGCCGGTTGACGCAGTTGCGCCACCTCATCCCCCCGTGAATCCCGCCTCATCCCCCGTGAATCCCGCGCCATCCATTGGCTCAGGTCGACATAGTAGATCCAACTCGTGGCCGCTTGGCAAGCCTTGACTAATGGAAGGATCACCGGTCCAATCGAACCGCCGCGGGTGCCGTCACCCCGGCCGGCCACCCCGCTTCGGTCACGCAACCGGGCGGCCTTCGACCCGAAAGAGTTGAGGATGACCATTTCCTAAACCAGATCACCCCGAACCTACCGGCATCATCCGCGACGTTGGCAGCGGCGGTGCCCCACGGTGCGGAGGATCCGCCCGAGCGGCTGGTGAGTCCGCTCCTCGTCGGCAGGCCGGACCGGACGTCGCGATCGGTCCGACAGTGCCTCTCCGTGGCCGGAAGCGGTCACGGTCCGACGGCGCCGCGGCACACACCAATTCGGCGGGCGGTTCACGCCGTCGCCACCACATGCCTGCCCCCGGTCGAGAGCGGTCGGTCCGGCGGAGGAACCGACGAAGGGGGAGGTTCGTGCGAGTACTCGGCCTGGGCGGGTCGCACCATGACTTTTCCGCGTGCCTCGTGGAGGACGGTCAGGTCGTCTCGGCCGTTGAGGAGGAGCGACTGACCCGGGTGAAGATCGGCTTCGGCCTCGGACCCCGGCTCCAGCGGTGCCTCGCCGCCGACTACGTGCTCGCCGAAG
Source organism: Micromonospora sp. NPDC050187 (assembly GCF_044459745.1). Lineage (NCBI taxonomy): Bacteria > Bacillati > Actinomycetota > Actinomycetes > Micromonosporales > Micromonosporaceae > Micromonospora > Micromonospora sp. NPDC050187. Next base: position 122,898 of record NZ_JBITJH010000014.1, on the reverse strand, counting down.
CGGGTGTGCGGGTCGACGAGGTCGATGTCCTCATCGCCAACGACTTCCTCAACCCCGTCTATTCACTGCGGTTCCGGGACCGGATGACCTGGATCGGGCACCATCTGTCGCACGCCGCGAGCACCTTCTACACGTCGCCCTTCGAGCGGGCAGCGGTGATGGTTCTCGACGGACGCGGCTCCGAGCTCGACCACCATGGTGAGCGACATGGCGAGACCATCACCCTCTACGCGGGCGACCCGGATGGCCTGCGCGTGGTCCACCGGGTCCACGGACGCATCCAGGAGGCGCCCCGCCGCCTGGACGACATCTACGAGAACTCCGTCGGCTGGATGTACGAGGCGGTGTCAAAGGGCATCGGCTTCCACACCGTCGGCGGGATGGGAGCCCCCGGCAAGACCATGGGGCTGGCCCCGTACGGCACCCCTCGCTACGTCCCCGCTCTCGCCGAGCACTACCACCTGGCCGACGGGGTGTTCCGGCAGTCGGCCGAACAGCAGCGTGCGCTGTGCGAACTGATCAGGCAGGAGCTCGCCGGGGCCGATGACGCGGTGGCCGACGAGATCCGGGCGGACTTCGCTTACGCCGTCCAGGCACACACCGAGCGGATCGTCCTCGACCTGGCCCGCTGGCTGCATCGCCGCACCGGGGAGCGGGCACTGTGCCTGGCCGGCGGCGTCGCGCTCAACAGCGTCGCCAACTTCAAGATTCTCGAGGAGACGCCCTTCGAGGAGATCCACATCGTCCCGGCCGCCGGTGACCAGGGCACCGCCCTCGGCGCAGCCCTGCACGGCACCTACGGGACGGGTCACCGGACGTGGGCCCCGTCGCCCGGGTTGTTCTCCCCCTACCTGGGCCGCCACTACGACAGCGGGGCGATCCGGGCCGCCGTGGAGGCGCACGGCGCCGAGCTGCGCACCGAACGGCCGGAGGACCTTTCCGCACGGGTCGCGGTGGAGCTGACCCGTGGCATGGTGGTGGGCTGGTTCCAAGGGCGTTCGGAGATCGGGCCACGGGCCCTCGGCAACCGCAGCATCCTCGCCGACCCGCGCGACCCGGATATGAAGGACCGGATCAACGCGAAGGTGAAGCACCGCGAGCCGTTCCGTCCCTTCGCCCCGGTCGTGCTGGCCGAGCGCCAGGGCGAGTTCTTCGAATCGACCGTGCCGGCGCACTACATGCTGCTCGTGCCGAAGGTCCGACCGGAGATGCGGACGGTCATCCCGGCCGTGACCCACGTGGACGGCTCGGCGCGCCTACAGACCGTCACGGCGGAGCTGAATCCCCGCCTGCACGAGCTGATCGGCGCCTTCGCCCGCCTGACCGACGTTCCGGTGCTGCTGAACACGTCGTTCAACGACAACGAGGAGCCGATCGTCGAGACGCCCCACGACGCCGTGCGGTGCTTCCTGTCGACCGAGATGGATCTGCTGGTGCTCGGCGACACCCTGGTCTGGAAGGCGTGACGACGTGACGCGACCCCCTCCGGTCGTCCTGCTGTGTGGCGGGCTCGGCCTACGCCAGCGCAGTGACGGTGACGACCTGCCGAAACCGATGCGATTGCTGCCCGACGGCCGTCCGTTGCTGCTGCACGTCGTGGACTACTACCGACGTTTCGGCGTGCGCGAGTTCGTGCTCTGCGTCGGCTATGGCGCCGATGCGATCACCCGGCTGCTGGTCGAGACGTTCGCCGGTAGTTCGGCGCAGACGGCCACGGGGGCGGGCTGGCTCCGGATCAGCGGCGTGGACCTGCGGATCACCCTGGTCGACGACGGCCCGTATGCCGAGAAGAACGCGCGGCTGTTGACCGCCCGCGGTCACCTCGACGACAAGCCGTTCCTGCTCGGCTACGCCGATGTGCTCTCCGACCTCGACCTGAACCGCCTGATCGACCGACACCGCGGCACCGACGCCGCGTTGACCCTCGTGGCGACCCGGGTCCGCTCGCGCTACGGCGAGCTGCGCGTCGACGCGGCCTGCCGGGTCACCGAGTTCCACGAGAAGCCGACCCGGACCGCACTGGTCTCCGCAGGCTACTTCATGTGCTCTCCGCAGCTGTTCGACGTGCTCCGCCCGGAACTCGACTTCGAAGTCGACGTGTTGCCGCAACTCACCGCAAGTGGTCGGGTCGGGGCCGTGGTCCACGAGGGCCTCTGGCTGCCGTTCGACACCTACAAGGACTTCATCGACGCCGAAGATCTCGTGGCCCGGGAGGGATTCCGATGGCTGAATCCCGCCTGACGGGAAGTCCGCCGGCCGACCGGCGGCCCGCCGGCCGGTGGTGGACCGGACGCTGCGTTCTCGTCACCGGCTATTCGGGCTTCGTCGGCGCCTGGCTGACCACGACGCTGCTCGAGCTGGGAGCCACGGTTGTGGGGTTCGCGTTGGACGACGAACACACCCGCCAACGCGTGGCTGGCCTCGTCGAACGCGGAGCGACGCCGGTGACCGGAGACATCCGCCGGCTGGCGGACGTACGCGGGGCGATGGCCACGCGACCGATCGACGTGGTCTTTCATCTCGCGGCGCAGCCCCTGGTCGGCGTCGGCCTCGCCGACCCGCACGGCACGTTCACCACCAACGTCCAGGGAACGGTCAACCTGCTGGAGGCCGTCCGCGAGCACCAGCCGGGCGTCCTGGTCAACGTGACGTCGGACAAGTGCTACCGCAACCAGGGCTGGCCATGGCCATACCGAGAGGTGGACCAGCTCGGTGGCGGCTGCCCGTACAGCGTCTCCAAGGCAGCCGCGGAACTGGTCTTCGAGGCGTACGCCGAGCTCGGACGGAACTGTGGCCATCCCACCACCATGGCCTCCGTCCGGTTCGGCAACGTTATCGGCGGCGGCGACCGAGCGGCGCGGCGGCTGGTGCCCGACGTCGTCGCCGCGCTGATGACGGGCACCCCGCTGCGGTTACGCCGGGCGGATGCCGTCCGACCCTGGCAGCACGTGCTCGACGTCGTGCAGGGACTGCTGCTGACGGCCGAGGCATTGGCCGAACACACGGTCGACACCGGAGAGGTGTTCAACTTCGCGCCACCCGACGACGGTGCCTCGGTACGCCGGCTGGTGGCGGCCCTCACCGCCGCGTGGGTGGCCACGGGCGGAACAGGTGTGCCGGTGCTGGACTCGCAGGACGTCCAGCTCACGGAGGCCGAGGTGCTGCGGTTGGACGGACGCAAGGCGGCGAGCGCACTGGGCTGGCGGCACCGGTTCGACCTGGACTCCGCGTCAGCCGAGATCATCGACTGGCATCGCGCGGTGGCCGCTGGTGTCTCGCCCTCGGCCGCCACCGCCCACCAGGTGAGACAGTACTTCGCGGGCGTCTGCCGGCCGCTCGCCGACCAGGAGACCGGGGAAGCACTCAGATGACCACACGACCCAGCATGTTCGTCTTCTCCCGCGAGTATCCGCCGGTCACCGTCGGAGGTACCAGCACGGTGGCGCGGAACCTCGCCGTCGGCCTCACCCGACACGGCTGGTCGGTCACCGTACTGACAACCGCGCCGGACCGCGACGGGGACCTGCGCCAGGTGCTCGAAGGCGTCCTCGTCCACCGGCTCGGCACGGAGACCATCTACCAGTCCACCACCGGACTCGACGACGGTGCCATCCGCAGCCACCGGCGCATGTACGCCGCCGCCGAGCAACTCGCGGCCGAGATCGGCGCACCGCAGGCCGTCGCACTGCCCGACCTGTTCTGCAATCCGGAGGCCGCGATGTTCTCGCGGCGGCACGGGGTACCGCTGATCAACGTCCTGCTACAGGACTTCCGGGCCATCGTCCCGTACGACCGCGACGAGCACCGGGTCACCAGTGGGGTGGTCGCCAACCGGAACCACCTGCTCGCGTTGGAGGAGAGGACCTTTCGTACCAGCGACCACACGGTCTTCATCAGCCAGGCGCTGTCCGACGCGGTCACCGGTCATTACCCGGACATCGACGCCCCGCACTCCGTGGTGCACCTCGGCGTGGACCTCGCCGAGTGCGCCGCCGTCGAGGCCGACACGACCTGGCAACGCGAGCGTACGCGGTTGCTCGGCTCTACAGGGGACCGGCAGCTGCTGGTGGCCTGCGGACGTCTGGTGCCGGTCAAGGGGTTCGCCCCGCTGCTCGTCGCCCTGCACCGGCTGGTCACCGGAAACCGGCCGTGGTGCCGCCCGCACCTCGCGCTGGTAGGGGTGGGCCCGGAGGAGCCGCACCTGCGCCGCCTGGCGGCGGAGCTGCGGATCACGGACCACGTCTCCTTCCTCGGGGACGTGCCCCGACGAACTGCCCTCGGCTGGATGTCCGTGGCGGACGTCGCGGTCGTGCCGAGCCTGTGGGAGTCCTTCTGCTACGTCTGCGCCGAGATGATGGTGCTACGCCGGCCGGTGGTGTGCACCGCTGTCGACAGCCTGCGCGAGCTGGTGCCGTCCGAGGAGGTCGGTTACCCGGTGGCCGTCTCCGGCGGACCCGGCGAACGGGTGCTGCTGCCCGACGACCTCGCCGACGCGATCGAGCGGGCACTCGCGCATCCGGAGGAGGCACGTCGCCGGGGACAGGCCGCGCACCGTCGGATCGTCGAGCACTTCGGCAACGACAACTTCGCCCGCGGCATCGCCGAACTCGCCGAACAGCTGACCATGACGCGGAACCGTGACTGAGCAGTCGGAGGCTGCACACAGCGACACGCAAGCCGAACGGCTGCGCCGGATCGGTCAGCTCTGCCGCTCCGTCGTGCCCGTCGACCGGCAGGCCGGCAGGCTCTGCGCCGTCCGGCAACGGGCCCGAGCCCGGCCGGCAGGCAGCCTCGGTCGTCTCGACGAGATGATCACCAGGGTCGCCGCCGTGCGCGGGAACCCGGAGCCCGCTCCGATGACCGCCGTGGTCGGGGTGCTCGCCGCCGACCACGGGATCGCACGACGGCAGACCTCCGCCTTCCGCCCCGAGGTCACCAGCCGCCTGCTCGAACTGATCCAGGCCGACCAGGCGCCGATCAACGTCCTCGCCGCCCAGTTCGGCGTGGCGGTCGTGTCGGCCGACATCGGGCTGTCCCGTCCCGTCGGCGACCAGCGCTACAAGGCGGGATCCGGCACCGGTGACATCTCGATCGAGGACGCGATGCGACTCGGCCAGGCGGAACAGGCGGTGCTCAACGGGATACGGTTCGCCGACGACCACCTCGCGGACCGCCCTCTGGTGGGCGTCGGCGAGATCGGCGTGGGCAACACCAGCGCGACCGCCGCGCTCGGCAGCGTCCTCTTGGACGTCGCACCGGACCGGATGGTGGGCGTCGGTTCGGGTATCGACCGCAGTGCCCGGGACCGTAAGCGACAGCTCGTCGAGCGGGCCGTGGAGCGGGTCCAGGGCCGGGGCGCGGATCCTCTGCACCTGCTGGCCGCGCTGGGCGGCTACGAGATCGCCGGCAACGTCGGCGTCATCCTCGCCGCGGCGGCCCGGCGCCAGGTGATCGTGATCGACGGCAGCATCACGACCGTCTCCGCGCTGCTCGCCGCGCGGATGTGTCCCGCTGTGTCCGACTATCTCGTCGCCGCACACCGCTCGACCGAGCCCGGACACCAGCTCATGCTGGACGACCTCGGACAGCCACCGCTGTTGAGCCTGGACATGCGCCTCGGCATGGCAAGCGGAGCCGTCCTGGCGATCGGCCTCTGCAACGCGGCGCTGGCGGTCGCCGACGCCACCCCGGCCGCACGGACGGTCGGCCTGGTGGCCCCGTGATGACCTCAGCGGCGACGGCCGGCGACGACGCCGGCCCACCGCGGGCCGCTCCCGGCTCGCCCCGGCGCGGGGTGATCTTCGACCTGGACGGCACGCTGCTCGACACCTGGGCCCTGCACCGGGCGTGTCTTCGGCACGCCGTCACGGCGGTCGGCCTCCCCGCGCCGAGCGCGGCCCGGGTGTTGTCGGCCCACCGGGCCACCGACCTCGCGACGGTGCAGGCGCTGGTCGGCCCGGACCGGGTCGACCAGGCGATGTCCGCCTACCGTCGCGAGCTTCACCGCCGACTGGAGGTCGGCGAAGGAACCAGCAACCCGGCGGCCGGCCACACAGTCGCCCGGCTCCTCGGTGCCGGGCTGACCGTCGGGATCTGCACCGGCCGCTCCCGGACCGAGTCGGAGGCGCTGCTGCGGACGGGGGGCATCGACGTCGCCGTCACCGTGGCCCGGGAAGACACCAAACGCCCGAAGCCGGCTCCCGAAGGGCTGTGGCTGGCACTGACCCGCCTCGGCCTGACACCACCGGACGCGGTGTACGTGGGCGACACGGTCGACGACGCGCGCCAGGGTGAGGCGGCGGGCGTCAGGACGGTGCTCGTCGGACCGGCGTCGTACCAGCGCGCCGCCGGCCGTGGGCCTCGCGTCGAGCACGTGTCCCAACTGGCTGAGCTGGTGCCGCTCTTGCTGGGAGAGGAGTCCCGATGAGCCATGACGGCATCTACGCCGCCGTCCGTGACAACACCGTCGACCTGGACCGGCCGGCGTTGTCCGACGGGCGGCGGCGCTGGAGCCGGCGGAATCTCCTGTCGGCCGCCGAGGCCCTCGCCACGGTGCTGGGCCGCCAGGCGGACCCGCTTGTGTCCGAGCTGGCCGACCCGTTCGCCATCGCCGCGGTCACCCTGGCCGCCGACCTCGTGGGGTTGCCGCTCGTGCACCGGGACCCCGCCGTCCCGGCCGCGTTCACGGGGCGGGTGATCCGGGACGCGTCCCCGGCCGCCCGCGCCGACGTCGACCATGCCAGCGAGGACATCGACGTCGCCGGCCTGCGGCTGTGGCTGCGGGCCGGGCAGGGCACCCCCACCGTCTCCGGACTCCCGGCAGGCGCCCAGGTCTTCCTGACCTCCGGATCGACCGGTACGCCCAGCATGGTGGTCCGCGACACCGCCTGCGTGCTCGCCGACGCTGAGCGGGTGGCGGCCGTCCTCGCGTACGCGCCGGACCGTCCCGTGGTCTGTGCCGCGCCACTGTTCCACGCCTACGGGTTCAACTACGCCCTCGTGGCACCGCTGGCGTACGGCAGCCCGGTGCGACTCTGCCCGTCTCGGTCGTTGCCCTCCCGCCTGGCCCGCGCCGCGCACGAGAGCACGGCGCGGATCCTCATCGCCCTGCCCGCCCATTACGCCCTGATGGCCACGGACGCCCCGGCCAACACGTCGCGGGACGCCTACGCCCCGCTCGCCGAGGCGGTGTCGGCGGGTGCGCCTCTCGGGCCGCAGGTGGCGCGGACGCTCAGCGGACGACACGCGTTCGCCCTCCGCAACTGCTACGGCTCCTCGGAAGCGGGGGCCGTCACCCTCGATCCGGTCCACCCGTCGGCGCAGGCCGGTGAGATCGGCCTGCCCCTACCGGGCGTCTCGGCACGGCTGGAGCCGACCGATTCCGGCCACAGCGAGCTGCTGCTGCGCTCCGATTCCATGGCAGTTGGCCGAATCGGTCCCGCCGGGATCGAGCCGTTGACCCGCGACGGCTGGTACCACACCGGCGACCTCGTGGAGCGCCTGGCGACAGGCCGTCTGAGGTTGCGCGGCAGGCGCGGCTCGGTGATCAACGTGGCTGGCGAAAAGGTGCTTCCCGCCGACGTGGAGGCCGTGCTGGCCCGGCATCCCGCCGTCGCCGGGGTTCGGGTGCTTCCCACCGCGCACGACACCGCCGGCCAGGTGCCCGTCGCCACGGTCGTGGTTACGGAGTTCGTCTCCACGGTCGAACTCACCCGCTGGTGCCGAGACCGCCTTGCCCCGCACCAGGTGCCCCGAGCCATCGAGTTGGTCGACGCCCTCCCGGCCTCGGCCACCGGGAAGGTGCTGGCCCCCGTCACCCCTGAGGAGGACCGGTGAAGCTGGATGCGGCGGTTCACTTCCGTCGGCTCGACCGGATTCCGCTGCCCGGACGACTGCTGCTCACCTCGGACGGAACAGTCACCCCCATGTTGGAACAGATCGTAGGGGAGCCGATCGTGACCGCCGGACTCACCATCACGCCCGTCGCGGCGGACGACGACTCCGTCGGCCTGCTGCCCGGAGGCCAGGAACTGCACTGCCGGCGCACCGACCTGGTGGGTGCCGTCACCGGGACGGTTCATGTTCGGGCACGCTCGATTCTTGCTGTCGACCTGCTGCCGCCGCAGCTTCGCGCCGACCTCGCCGAGACCGATGAGCCGATTGGTGTGCTGCTGCGCCGGCATCGGCTGGAGACCTACCGGGAGCTGCTGTGGTGGCGCGTCCACCCCGGCGAGGCGGACGAGGACGTCGGGGCGGGACGGCCTCCGACCACCCGAGCCAGCCGACGCTACCGGCTCTTCACGGGTGGACAGGCCGCGTTACTGATCCAGGAAACCTTTTTCGCCTCCTGTCTGCGGAACCAGTAGTATCGAACGGTTTCGCCCGGACGAATGGGAAACATGCAGATGACGGCATCGTCGTTGACCACGAGGCGGGCCGACGGCCAACGTGGCGTACCCACGCAGCTTCCCGCAGAGACGCAGCGACCGGCCGTGATGCAGCTGGCGGCGCAGCCGTGCTGACCAGACTGCGCGATCGACAGGAGTGGGCGTTCTTCCGGGTCCTGCCCCGGGCCAACCGGACGCTCACTGCGGTGTGGTGGACGCTCATCGTCCTGCGCGGGCTGCTGCCGGCGACCCTGGGCGTCTCCCTGGGGCTCCTGGTCGGCGCCGTGCAGCGCGACGATCCGCTGTTGACGCCCCTGCTGGTCGTCGGCACCGCTTTCGTGGTGATGCAGTTGTTGGCACCACTGCACGCCCTGGTCGGGGCCAACCTCGGTGATCAGCTCTCCTGCTGGCTGCACGATCGCCTGCTGGTCGCCACGACCAAGCCCCGGGGCATCGCCCACCTGGAGTCTCGCGAGCTGACCGACAAGCTGACCAGCGCGCGCGACTTCGATCTGGGGATGGCCGGCCCTCCGATGACGCTCTCCGTGGGTTTCATCAGCGGCGGGCTGGTGGAGGCGGTGGCCGGTCTGGCACAGGCGGCGGTGCTCGGCGCGTACCGTTGGTGGGCGCCGCTCGTGATTGGCGGCGCCTGGGCGTCCACGCACTGGCTGCTGCGCGAGAGCAGCTCGTGGGACCGCAACGCTGGCGAGGTGCTCGCCGCGCAGCGACGATCCGAGTACACGTACCGCATGGCCGTCGAGGCGTCGGCAGCCAAGGAGATCAGGGTTTTCGGGCTCAGCGACTGGGTGGTCGACCAGTTCGCAGCGAACCGGCGGCGGCTGGTCGACCTCAAGTGGAAGGCGAACCGGCTGCGGCAACGGCCGCTGAGCCGAGCCATCGCGGTGCTGCTGGTGGCCAACGGCCTCGTGCTGTGGTACCTCGCCCGCGATGCTGTCGAGGGAACCCTGAGCACCGCCGAGGTCGTGGTGTTCGCCCAGGCGATCGTCGGCGCGAGCGCGTTGGCCTTCGGCGGGCTGAACTGGGCCCTACCTCCCGCGGCCCACGCTGCCGCGACGGTGCTCGAACTGGAGTCCACGATGGGCGCGGCCGGTCGCCTGGAGTCCGGCGACCGGCCGGCGGATGGGCTTCCCGCCGCACAGATCCGGCTGCGCGGTGTCGGCTTCGCCTATCCCACCGAGGCCCGGCCGGTGCTCGACGGCCTCGACCTCACCATCGAGGCCGGCACCAGCCTGGCGATCGTCGGCCTCAACGGCGCGGGTAAGACGACGCTGGTCAAGCTCCTGTGCCGGCTCTACGACCCGACATCCGGCACCATCGAGGTCGACGGAGTGGACCTGCGCTGCCTCGACCTCGAATCCTGGCGCAGCCGGGTGACCACCGTCTTCCAGGACTTCGTCCGCTACGAGTTGCCCCTGCGGGACAACGTTGCGCCGCTGGGTGCACCCGATGACGTGATCGAGGCGGCGCTGGCCGACGCGGACGCCGCCGACATCGCCGCGCTGGGCACCGTCATGGCGCGCGGCTACGACGGCGGCACCGACCTCTCCGGGGGACAGTGGCAGCGGGTGGCCGTGGCCCGGGGCCTGTGCGCGGTCCGCCAGGGGGCCGGGGTCGTCATCCTCGACGAGCCGACCGCCCAGTTGGACGTCCGGACCGAGGCGCGCGTCTTCGAGCGCATCCTGGACGCCACGCGTGGCAGGACCACCATCCTGATCTCGCACCGCTTCGCCACCGTCCGACGAGCCGATCGGATCTGCGTGCTGGACGGGGGGCGAGTGGTGGAACTCGGCACCCACGAGGCGCTGATGGCGGCGGACGGACACTACCGGAGGATGTTCGACATGCAGGCTTCCCGCTTCGACGAGGAGGCCGACGATGTCGTCCGCTCTTGACCCGATGCCGCCGTGGCTGCCCTCACTGTGGCGGTCCCTTCGCCTGGGGTACCGGGCCAGTCCCGGCCTGATCCTCGTGGCGTTCGTTACCACGGTCGCCGCCGCCGTGCCCGACGCGCTCCTCGCGCTGGGCCTGGCGTCGCTCCTGCAGGCCGTGGTCGACGGCGACGGTCGCAGGGTCGCGCTGACGGTGCTCGTCGTGGGGGTCCTGGCGGCGGGCAGTTGGCTGTTCACGGTGGTCAGCGAACGGGCGAACCTCCGCTTCGCCGATCGCGCCGCCATCGCGGTCGAGTCACACGTCGCGCGCCTACAGTCGTCGGTGGCGACGCTTGAGCACCAGGAACGGCCCGAGGCACTCGACCGGCTGGCCGTGCTACGGACGCACGTGGCCGCGCTGAGCGGGCTCTACCAGCAGCTCTTCGCCACGATCGGTGCGCTCCTGCGGCTTGTCATCACCCTGGTGCTGCTGGTGTCGGTGCATCCCCTGCTGGGGCTGCTCGGCCTGCTGGCGCTGCCCACGGTCCTGGTCTCCAACTGGCGGGGCGGCGTGGAGAAGGCCGTGGAGGAGGGGGCCGTGCAGCACGATCGGCTGGCCCGCCACCTGTTCACCCTGGCCACGACCCCCGCTCCCGCCAAGGAATTGCGGGTCGCCCGGGTCCAGTCCCGGTTACGGCAGTTGCGACGGACGGCCTGGCATCACCGCTACCGGCAGATGTCGAGAGCCAGGACGCTCACCGCCCTGTGGCAGAGTGCCGCGCAGGTTCTCTTCGGGGTGGCCTTCGTGCTGGCAGTCCTGTTCGTGGCCGGGCGAGGGCCGACGGCGGCCGGAGACGTGCTGCTCGTGCTGACCGCGGGAAGCAGGTTGTCCCAGTACATCGGCGAGACCGTGGGCAAGATGCAGTTCTTCCGGATGATCTGGCTCGACGTCGCCCGCAGGTTGGCCTGGTTGGAGGACTTCGCGCGCAGGCAGGAGGCCGAAGCCCCGGAGCCGGCCCCGGACCGGCTGTCGGAGGGCATTCGGTTCGAGGGGGTGACCTTCCGCTACCCGGGCACCGACCGTCTCGTCCTGGACGACGTCGACCTGCACCTGCCACCTGGAGCAGTCGTCGCCGTGGTGGGCGAGAACGGCGCCGGCAAGACGACCCTGGTCAAGCTGCTGGCCAGAATGTACGACCCGGATTCAGGTCGGATCACGGTCGACGGCACGGACCTGAAGCTGATCTCCGCTCCGGCGTGGCGGAAGCGGATCTCCGGCGCGTTCCAGGACTTCTTCCAGTTCGAGTATCCGTTGCAGCACGCGGTGGGCCTGGGGGACCTGCCGAGAGTCGACGACCAGGAGGCGGTGCGTGCCGCGGTCGAGCGGGGCGGTGCGACGGACGTCGTCACCCGGCTACCCGACGGCCTACGCACGCAGCTCGGCGCCAACTGGGAAGGCGGCGTCGGGCTCTCGCACGGCCAGTGGCAGAAGGTCGCACTGGCCAGGGGATTCATGCAGGACGACCCGCTGCTGCTGGTCCTCGACGAGCCGACCTCCGCGCTCGACGCGGAGGTGGAGCACCTGCTCTTCGAGCGCTACGCGGAGGCCGCCCGTGCCGCGACAGCCACCGGGAGCGGCCGGATCACGGTGCTGGTTTCGCACCGGTTCTCGACCGTGCGGATGGCCGATGTGATCGTCGTGCTCGACGGAGCCCGGGTGGTGGAGCACGGCTCGCACGATCAGCTCATGGCACAGGACGGCCAGTACGCCGCCCTGTACCGCATCCAGGCGGCTGGCTACCGCGCCGATGCCACGCCGTGACGCGAGCAGAAGCCGCCCGCCCGCTGCGGGGGCACCGCCCCGCCCCGCAGCGGGCCGCCGGGTCACCGGCACCCGGAACCACCTCCGTCCGGTTACCGGACCCGCGATCTGATCGGTCAGCAACGGCACCAGAGCGTCAGGCAGATCGATCCGGCCACTGGTCGGCCGTGAGGCGACCGGAGCGGGACCGGTGGCCAGGCGTTCATGCTGAACCGGGACTGCGTAGATTTCCGTGTTTGACCTGGGTGTGGTCTGTTGGACAGGACGTCGATCCTGTCCAGGAAGGACCACGTCATGGCAGACAAGAAGAACGCTGCTCAGCTTCCGGAGCCGACAGCAGCGGAGGTGGAGTTCGCTCAGCAACTGGTGGAGCGGGCCAAGGCCGACGGGGTGTCGCTGGTCGGGCCGAGTGGGCTCCTGGCCGGGATCACCCGCACCGTGCTTGAGTCGGCCCTCGATGCCGAGTTGGATGCTCACCTCGACGAGGCTGGTGTCGACGAGCAGTCCGGTCGGCGGTCCAACGTCCGTAACGGGCACGGGACGAAGACGGTGCAGACCGAGGTCGGGCCGGTGCGGATCCAGGTTCCGCGGGACCGGGCCGGTTCGTTCACGCCGCGGATCGTGCCCAAGTACGTCCGCCGCCTGGATGGGTTCAACGAGGTGATCCTGTCGCTGTACGCGAAAGGGCTGACGACCGGGGAGATCTCCGCCCATCTCGCCGATGTGTACGACGCCGACGTGTCCCGGGAACTGATCAGCCGGGTCACCGACAGCGTCCTGGCCGACATGGAAGCCTGGCGACAACGGCCCCTCGACAGGATCTATCCGGTGGTGTTCATCGACGCCCTGGTGATGAAGATCCGGCAGGGGCAGGTCGCGAACCGCCCCGTCTACGTCGTGGTCGGTATCAGCCTCGACGGGGAACGCGACGTCCTCGGTATGTGGGCCGGCACCGGCGGCGAAGGCGCCAAACAGTGGGCCGGCTACCTCACCGAACTCCGCAACCGCGGCGTCGAGGACGTGTTCATGGTCTGCTCCGACGGCCTCAAGGGCATGACCGACGCGATCGAGCAGGTCTGGCCGCAGGCGGTGCACCAACAGTGCGTCGTCCACCTCGTCAGAGCGAGTCTGCGGTACACCAACCGCAAGGACTGGCAGAAGATCACCCCCGCCCTGCGGGAGATCTACACCGCCCCCACCGTCGCCGCCGCCGAGGCGCGCTTCGAGGCGTTCGCCGGCGAGTTCGGCGACCAGTACCCGGCCGTCATCCGACTGTGGCGGACATCGTGGCCGCAGTTCGTGCCGTTCCTCGACTACGACCACGAGGTCCGCAAGGTCCTCTACACCACCAACATCATCGAGAGTTTGAACGCCCGGTTCCGGCAAGCCGCCCGCCGGCGCGGGCACTTCCCGACCGAGCAGGCCGCGCTGAAGGTCCTCTACCTCGTCGTCCAACAGAAACGCCGGGGTGGTGGGAGTATCACCGGCCGGGTCTACGGTTGGGCCAAGGCCCTCAACGCCCTGATCCTCGCCTACGGCGACCGGATCACCATCTAACAACCTCGATCACACCACAGGCCCAAACACGGAAATCGACACACTCCCGGTCCAGGCTCATCACCGCGAGGTAGACGCACTTGAGTGCGGCGGCCTCGTTCGGGAAGTGGCCGCGGGCCCGGACCGCGCGGCGGATGTGGGCGTTGACGCTCTCGATGGCGTTGGTGGAGCAGACGACGGTGCGGATCTCGGCGTCGAAGCCAGGAACGGCACGAACTCCGCCCATGCCTGCTCCCACAGCCGCACGATCGCTGGATACCGGTCGCCCCAGGTTTCGGTGAACTCGGCGAAGCGGGCTCGGGCGGCGGCCTCGGTGGGGGCGGTGTAGACCGGCCGCAGGGCTTTGGCGATGGCGTCCCAGTGCTGTCGGCCGGCATGCCGGAACGACGCCCGCAGCAGATGGATCACGCAGGTCTGCACGACCGCTTCCGGCCACACCTCACCGATGGCGTCGGGCAGGCCCTTGAGCCGCAGGAGGTCGATGTGACCCCGCTTGGTCAGATAGGCACTCCGCACGCTGACGATCTTTCACCGGACCATTCCCGGATGTCAATGTGCCGCCCGTCCGCATCACACCCGTCGGCGCGTCAGCGCGGCACGACACCGTTCTGGTACGCCCAGACGACCGTCTGCAACCGGTCCCGTACACCGATCTTGGCCATCGCCCGGCCGAGGTGCGACTTGACGGTGCTGGTCTCGATGAACAGTTCGGTGGCGATCTCCACGTTCGACAGACCCTGGGCCAGCAGCCGGACGATCTCGGCCTCCCGCGCGGTGAGCTGGTGCGCGGCCACCGCGTCGGTACGCGGTGCGGCGGTTCGGCGGGCGAACTCGGTGATCACCCGGCGGGTGACCGCCTGGTCGACGAGCCCGTACCCGCCGGCCAGGCGGCGTACCGCCTCGATCAGCTCCTCGGGTTCGCAGTCCTTGAGGATGAACCCGCTGGCACCGGACTCCAGCGCGCCGAAGACGTACTCGTCGAGGTCGAACGTGGTCACCACGAGCACGGCGGGCGGCGTCTCGGTGACCTCGCCGACGATCCGGCGGGTGGCGGTGAGCCCGTCGCCGCCGGGCATCCGGACGTCCATGCAGATCACGTCCGGCCGGTGCCGGCGGGCCAGGTCGACCGCCGCGTCGCCGTTCGACGCCTCGGCCACCACCTCGATGTCCCCGGCCTGTTCCAGGATGACCCGGAACCCGGTCCGCACCACCGCCTGGTCGTCGACGAGCATAACCCTGATCATGTCGGGTCTCCCTGCGCGGTCGCCGTCACGGCGCGGGCGACCTCCGGTGCGGTCGGCAGGTGCACCGTGACCGCCCAGCCGCCGTCGGCGGTCGGCCCGGCGGTGAACTCGGCACCGATGAGCTGTGCGCGTTCCCGCATGCCCACCAGGCCCACGCCGCCGGTGGTGCGGGTGGCCGGCTCGGGCCGCCGGGGCGGCGGGTCGTTGCGTACCTGGAGCGTCACCCGGCGGTCGAGGTAGCGCAGAGCCACCCGGACCGGGGCGTCGGGGGCGTGCTGGCGGGCGTTGGAGAGCGACTCCTGCGCCACCCGGTAGAGCGCCACGTCGGCGATCGGCGGCACCTCGCGCGGTTGCCCCTCGCGGACGAACTCGACCGGGCCGCCGAGGTCAGCGGCGGTGCGGACGAGGTCGTCGAGGACGGCCAGGCCGGGCACCGGGACCGTGCCGTCGCCCGCGTCCGCCCCGGTCCGTCCGCGCAGCACTCCCACCACCAGTCGCAGGTTGTCCAGGGTCTGCTTGCCCTGGGCGCGGATCCAGGCCACCCCGGCGCGGGCCGCCGCCGGGTCGCGGTCGATCAGTCGCTCCACCGCCGCCGCCTGCACCACCATGCCGGAGAGGTGGTGGGCGGCCACGTCGTGCAGCTCCCGCGCCATCCGGGACCGTTCGGCGCCGATCGCCGCCTGCACGCCGGCCTGCTGTGCCCGGACCGCCTCCTCGGCGCGTACCCGGACCAGCTCGACGTAGCGCCGGTAGGTGGCGACGTAGCCACCGACGAAGGCCGCGCCGAGGTAGGTCAGGGCACTCGCGGTGAGGCCGCCGAGCGTGGCGAGGAGGATGTCGGGGGCGACGAGGACGGCGATGGCGACCGCGCCCGCCGTCTCCGCCAGCGTGGCGACCCCCGCGATCAGCAGCGCCGTCCGGACCGGCCGCAGCGTGCCGACGGTGTACGCGGCGACGAACGGCGCGAGGCCCCGGATCGACATCTCCGGCAGGGACAGGCCGACCACCACCAGTTGCAGGGCGACGACCAGGGCGAGGCAGAGCAGCGGACGGATCCGACGCAGGCAGAGCAGCACCGCCTGCACACCGCAGAGCACCAGCACCAGCCAGGCCCACGTCGGGTCGACGGCGATACCCTCCGCCGGTGCGACGATCCAGAACAGCATCGCCAGCAGCAGCAGGGTGGCCACGGTGACGGCCACCGCGAGCAGGCCGTCCCGGGCGAACCGGCCGGTCACGCCGAGCCGGGTGAGCCGCTCGTCAAGCCGCCTGGTCAGCCGGGGCGTCCGGGGCGTCGCCTCGGCCTGCGGATCGGGGTGGGTGCTCATGCGGTGGACTTCCTTGCTCCGGTCCGTCCCGGATCGACGCGTCAGTAGGAGATGCTAGGCGCGAGCAGCATGAACTCGACGGCGAACCAGCCCGTACCGGCCAGGGCCAGCAGGATCAGGGCGCTGGCGGCGACCCGGTGCCAGCCGCCGCGCCGCCGTACGTCGTCGACCAGCCGCACCCCTGCGGGCAGCACCCCGAGCAGGCCGATCACCTGGAGCACCTGCACGGTGCGCAGCGAAGCGGCGGAGACCTCCTGCAACCCCATGACGGCCGCGATGTTCACCGCCCAGCCGATCAGCGCGAGCAGCGCACCCGCGACCGCGACGCGGCTGAGCACCCGCGCGGTACGTCCCGCCGGATCACGGCGTGGCCGACCGAGCACGCGTCGGACGAGGGCACCGAACGGCCAGGAGAGCACGGTCAGCGCAAGCACCAGCACGGAGGCACCGAGCACCGGTACGACCACCGCCGTGGCCCGTGCCGGCTCGACCGGCAGCAGGGCGAACGCGGAGTCGTGGCTGATCGCCGTCACCCGGTCGTCGGTGACCCGCATGGCCAGCGTGCGCTGCCCGCCCACCTCGCGCCAGACCCAGGGAGCCACCTCCTCGTACAGGGCCGGGGTGGCCGACAGCGGGCCCGGCTCGAACAGCAGCCGGTGGTCGTCGGCGACGCTGACGGTGGTCCGACCGACCAGGCCCATGGTGGTCAGGAAGTTGCTGCCGAAACCGCGCGAGTCGGTGTACGTACCGGCCGCGGCGGCGGCGTGTGCGGCGCTGGTCTGCGCGTCGACGCCGGCCGGTCGCTCCGACGTGCCCGGGAAGTAGCGGTCGGCGAAGCCATTCACCACCGCCTGGCGCAGCTCGTGGCTGTCCAGCTCGCCCCGGCCGCCGCCGTTGAGCGAGAGGAAGATGCCGGCCCGCTCCCGGGGGTAGATCTGTAGGTGCGAGTGGAAGAACATGGTGTCGCCGCCGTGACCGAGGATGTGTCGGCCGTTGCGGCTCTCGTCGAACAGCCCCAGCGCCATCCGGGGGCCGTCCGCGAGGGTGCCGAGCGAGGTGGCGTCGAGCCCGGGACGCTGCATCAGCTCGCGGGTGGCGGCGTCGAGCAGCGGACCCTCGCCGACCGGTTCGCCGGTCAGCGCCAGCATGAACCGGGCCATGTCGGTGGCCGGTGCGCTCAACGCGCCCGCCGGGGGAGTGCCGACGATCTCGAACGGACCGGCGACACCGGCAGCGTCGTAGCCGCTGGCCATCCGGTCGGCCAGGGCCGGGGGCAGCGGCTGCGCGAACGTCGACGACGCCATGCCGGCCCGGGCCAGCACGTTGCGGTCGACGTACTTCTCGAACGGCGTCCCGCTGACGTGCTCGACGATGTATCCGGCCAGCGCGTTGCCGTAGTTGGAGTAGGCGGGCACGGTGCCCGGCCGGTAGATCTGCTCCGGCGGGTCGGTGGCCAACGCCGCGCGCAGGTTCGGGCTGCTGCCGTCGAGGCCGATCAACCCGGCGACGCGCTCCTCGAACCCGGCGGTGTGGGTCAGCAGGTGCCGCAGCGTGACCGCCTCGTCGTAGCGGCGGGGCAGCGTGAAGTCCAGGTACTCGTCGACGTCGGCGTCGAGGTCGAGATCGCCGCTCTGCACGAGCTGGAGGACGGCGACGGCGGTGACCAGCTTCGACACCGAGCCGACCCGGAACAGGTGCCGGTCCGGGTCGACCGGTACCGGCTGGCCGGTGCCGGTGCCGGTGTCCGCGTGGCCGTAGCCACGGGTGGTGAGGATCTCGCCGTCGCGGACGACGGCGACGGTGACGCCGGGGATGCCGGTCCGCTGGAGCGCGGCGGGCAGCAGGCCGTCGAGCCAGGCGTCGACGTCGGCCGCGTTCAGCGCGGCCGGGTCGGCCGGCGCGCCGGGAGTGGGTGGCGTGGGAACGGACATGGCGGTCGGTGCGGTGCCGCACCCGGCGGCGGTGGCGGCGACGGCGACCGTCGCCACCAGAGCCGCGCCGAGCCGTCGCAGGCGGGACGCCCGGGGCCGGGCGGGATCTTGGCGAAGCATGTCGGGCTGCTACCTTCCAGGCCGATCGGGTGTCCGGAGGGATCCGTGCGGCGTCACCCGGTGCCTGGGAAAAGCCTGCGGGACCGGGGGCGTGGTGCCATCTGGCGCAGGACGGCATTCTGCCTACGACCTTCGTCGGAAATCGAGCTCGTACCCGGCACCGCCGCGTACCTCGTGCACTCGACCGTGCGGGTGCGCGGGCCGTTGAACGTCGAGCTGCTGCGGGCCGCCGTCGACGCGACCGCCGCCCGGCACGACAGCCTCCGCATGCGGTTCACCGAGAACGCCGACGGCGAACACATCATGCACGTCGCCTCCGACGTGCGGGTGCCGGTCACCGTCAACCGCCGCACCCGGCGAGGCCGACGCCCGCGAACTGGTGGCCACCTCGGTACGCACCCCGTTCGACCTCGACCTCGACCTCGACCTCGACGTCGCGCCGCTGGTGCGGGTGCTCGTCGTCCGGCTCGCCGACCAGGAACACCTGGTGCATCTCGCCATGCACCACATCGTCAGCGACGGCTGGTCGCTGACCCTGCTGCTCGACGAGATCGCCGTCACCTACGGCGCACTGCGCGACGGCACGCCGGCACCTCCGGCACCGGCAGTCGACTAGCTGGAGTACGCCGCCTGGCAGCGGGACCGTCTCGACGGACCGGCCACCGGGGACGGGTTCGCCTACTGGACCCGGACACTGGCCGGCGTACCCGCGCTGGAACTGCCCACCGACCGGCCCCGCCCGGCCGTGCAGTCGTACGCCGGTGGCACCCACCGCTTCGCCCTCGACGCCGACCTCACCGACGGACCGCGCCGGCTCAGCCGCGCCTACCGCGCCATCCTCTACATGACCCTGCTCACCGGCCTGCAAGCGGTGCTGTTCCGTCACAGCGGCCAGCGGGACTTCGCCATCGGCTCGCCGGTCGCCGGCCGGGTGGTGCCGGAGCTGGAGAACCTCGTCGGTCTCTTCGTCAACACCCTGGCCCTGCGCGCCCACCTCTGCCCGGTCGCCGCGACCGCCGACACCGCGAGAGTTGCTCGGCGACTTCCTGTTCGGTCATGCGTCGCGTTCGCACTGGTCGCAGGAATCCGGCCGAGGGATTGCGACACCCCGCGTATGCGTGACTTACGCACAGCCGAGCCCGATCAGCCGGTGGATCAACTCGATGCCGGGACTGCCGCATTCGCCTGATGCCCGAGGCGGTAGGCGTTGCCCTCAGGCAGCACGTGTCCGCCGGTCGGAGCGGGGAAGTGGCTGCCCAGTAGGAGGGTGCCGGTGCCGGCGAGCGAGGCGAGCAGCCGTCGGCGGGTGGCCTCGGCCTGGGTTGCGTCGATGTCGACGCAGGAGCTCAGCGAGGGATGGGCCAACTGGACGGGGTGGTGGACGGCGTCGCCCGAGATCAGTGCTGTCTCTCCCGCACTGCTGAGGTGAACGGAGATATGTCCGGGGGTGTGGCCGGGGGTGGGAAGCAGCCGCAGCCCCGGGGCGATCTCGATCCCGTCGCCGGGGACCTCGACGGGCTCGAGCAGACCGGCCTGTTCCACCGGGAGCACCGAGTCCTCGAACATCTGCCGGCGCGGCGCGTCCATTGCGTACCCGGCCCAGAAGTCGCGCTCCACGCGGGAGGTGATGTGGCGGGCGTTGCCGAAGGTGGGAACCCAGGTTCCGTTGACCTCGTGGGTGTTCCAGCCGACGTGGTCGGTGTGCAGGTGGGTCAGCACGACCAGGTCGACGGAGTCCGGCGTGAACCCGATGCTACGCAGGTTGTCCCGGTAGGTGGTGTCGAGGTTGTGCCAGGCCGGGTTGGCGCGGCTCTTGCCGTTGCCGATGCCGGTGTCGACGAGCACCCGCAGTCCTTCGGTCTCGACGGCGAAGCTGTGGCTGTGCAGGCGCAGTTCGGCGTCGGGGCTGGCGAAGTCGGGGCGTAGCCAGTCCTGCCGGGCGACCAGGTCGGGGGTCGCGTCCGGCAGCAGCCACTGCCCGGTCTGTGGGGCGAGCAGCAGTTCGTCGATGCGGTGGATGGTGATGGAGCCTACGGTCCAGGTGGCGGTCATGGCGCTTCAGCGTCCTTCGGTGTTGGGGATCGAACGGGGAGCCAGGGCGAGCACCACCGAGGCGGCGAGTCCGAGCAGGACGGTGCCCACGGCGTAGACGTGCGTGGCGGTGGCGAGACCGGACGTGCGGGCGACGGCGCCCACCGCGACGGCGGGCAGGCTCATCGCCAGGTAGTTGACGATGGAGCACACGGCGACGACCGCGGCTCGGTGGCGCTCGTCGACCGGGGCGGTGATGATGCGTACGCTGCCCTGGTTGACCATGCCGAACGCGGCCCCGGCCAGTACCGCCCCGCCGAGCAGCGCGGGCGGTCCGCCGCCGTGCAGAGCGGCCACGGTCAGTACCGCGGCGAGGGGTACGGCCAGGCTGCCGACCCGAACTGCCGCGCGGGGTGCCGCTCGGGTGAGCAGCACAGCCGGTACGGCGGTGACCGTCACCGCGAGGAAGATCAGGCCGCCTGCCGCGAGGGGCAGGTCCGGGGCGATGTGCAGCAGCAGGGACGGGCCGAGCGAGGAGTAGAAGCCGCCGAGCGCCCAGACCGCCACCATCGCCGCGGCCAGGATCCGCAGTTCGCGGCGAGCCGTCGCGGGCACCCGGAGCTGACGGCGCGGTGGGGCCGAGCTGATGTGCGTTGCGCCGGTCGTCGCAGTCGCGGTGGCGGGGGTGGACGGCCGCATGGAGCCGGGCGGTCGAAGTCGCGGCTCTGGCCCTGCGAGGAGCATCGCTGCCCCGGCGATGAACAGGACCGCCAGCGCGAGGTAGATCATCACGGTGTTCTCAGGGCGGAGGTAGACGAACACGGTCGCGGCTACGACGCCGAGCGCCATCCCTGCGGGGGGTGCGACGCTGTTGGCCAGCGCACCGCGTCCCGGGCGACCGGGGGCTTCGAGGTCCAGCAGGGCGGCGCCGACCGCCCCGATGGCCACGCCGGTGGCGATTCCCTGCACGGCCCGCGCGGCGATCAGCAGGCCAGGCCCGGCGGCAACAGCCAGCAGCAGCATCGCGACCGCCTGGACGATCAGAGCGATCACGGTGGCCGGTTTACGGCCGTAGCGGTCGGACAGGGTGCCGGCGAGCAGCAGCGCCAGCAGCAACCCCACGGGGTAGACGGCGAAGACGACGCTGATCGTGAGTTCCGAGAGCGCCCATTGCTGCTGGTAGAGCGGGTAGAGCGGGGTCGGCGCGCTGGAGGCGGCCAGCAGTGCGATGAGCACCGCCGCGTACCGGGGGAACTGTCCCGCTGGCATGACACCTCCACTTAAAGCTATCCGTTTGCGTTAGTGGACCGTAGCCCCTATGGTTCCCTAACGCAAACCGTTAGCTTTAAGTGGAGGATGCGCATGACCACCCCCCTCACGCCCCCGGAGGCGGCCGCTCTCGCCGCCCGTGCCGGGCTGCTGGTCGAGGAAGCCCGGCACGCCGGGCTCGCGGCGGCAACCAACCACATCCACGACGCCGTCAACGTCCTGCGGGAGCTCGACTTCGGCGACACACCACCGGCCTTCGTGTACGAGGCCGGCACACGTCAACAAAAGGATGATCATGCAGCTGCCTGACCTGTCGCTTACCGAACTCGCCGCGGCGATCCAGGCTCGCGAACTCTCGCCCGTCGAGGTGGTCGACGCCGTGCTGGAGCGCGCCGAGCGCACGGAACCCCAGCTCAACGCGTACTCCGCGATCGACGCCGACGGAGCACGCGAGGCGGCGCACGCCGCCGAACGCGCGCTGGCCGCCGGCCGGGACGCTGGCCCGCTCGCCGGCATCCCGGTCGGCATCAAGGACCTCATCGACATCGAGGGCAGACCCACCGGTGCGGGCTCCGGGGTGCGCGACGGCCACCGCGCCGAGAAGGACAGCGCGGTGGTGTCGAGCCTGCGCGACGCTGGGGCGATCATGCTCGGCAAGACCCACACCCACGAGTTCGCCTACGGTCTGATCACGCCGCAGACGCGCAACGCCGTCAACGGCGACAGGGTGGCCGGCGGATCCAGCGGAGGGTCCGCGGCAGCCGTGGCCGCGGGCAGCGCCACCTTCGCCCTCGGCACCGACACCGGCGGCTCGATCCGCGTCCCGGCCGCCCTCAACGGCGTGGTGGGCCTCAAGCCCACGTACGACCTCGTGCCCCGCCAGGGCGTCACGTCACTGTCGTGGTCCCTGGACCACGTCGGACCGATCACGCGTACGGTCGCCGACGCCGCTCTCGCCCTCTCCGCCCTCACCGGGCGCCGCGCCGCGCTGCACACCGATCTGCGCGGAATTCGCGTGGGCGTGCCGCGAAACTACTACTTCGACCGGCTCGACCCGCAGGTCGAGAGGGCGGTGCTCGCCGCCGTCGACAAGCTCGCCGCGCTGGGCGCCACCCTCGTCGACGTGGACATCCCGATGACGCGCTACCTCGTCCCTGCGCAGTCAGTGATCATGCTGGCCGAGGCGAGCGCCTACCACGAGCACACCCTGCGCGCCGCCGCCGACCTGTACGGCGAGGACGTCCGCGGCCTGCTCGAAGCCGGCGGGCTGCTGGGCGCCGGCGAATACCTGCGCGGCCAGCGTGCCCGCACCCTGGTCCGGGAGGCATGGTCAGGGCTGTTCACCGAGGTCGACGTCCTCGTCGCTCCGACCGTGCCGGTCACTGCGGTTCCGATCGGGCAGGAGAGCATCGTCTGGCCGAACGGGGAGGTAGAGAGCGTGACGGACGCGTACGTGCGGCTCTGTGCTCCCGCGAACCTGACCGGTTTTCCGGCTCTGAGCGTTCCGGTTGGCTTCGACGAAGACGCCCTGCCGATTGGCCTGCAGCTGATCGGAGCACCCTTCACCGAGGACGTCCTGCTGCGCGTCGGTCTGGCCCACGAGGAGGCTACCGGTTAAAGCGAAACGTTTGCCTTAGGCTGGTGACCATGAGCCGCAAGCCCATGGCACGCCCCGGTGGCCGCAGCACCCGCGTCCAGAGGTCGGTACACGACGCGGTGCGCGCCCTGCTGGCCGAGACCGACCGCGACAACCTGACCGTCCCGATGATCGCCGCTCGGGCCGGTGTCACCCCCTCGACCATCTACCGGCGCTGGGGTGACCTGCAGGAACTGCTGTCGGACGTGGCCGTCGAACGGCTGCGGCCCGAGGCGGCGCCCGACGACCACGGCTCCTTCACGGAAGATCTCGCCGCCTGGGCCGAGTCCTTCCTCGACGAGATGTCCTCACCACCGGGGAAGGCCTACATCCGGGACGCACTGCTCGGCGATCCCGACGGCACCAACGCCGGGCAGTGCTCCGCCTACGCCGCAGAGCAGATCAACATCATCCTCGCCCGTGCCACCGAACGGCAGGAACCGACACCTCCCCTGGAGACGGTCATGGACCAACTGGTCGCGCCGATCATGTACCGCATCCTGTTCCGCCCCGACGGCCTCGGCGAAGCACACCTGCGCACCCTGATCGACCGGGCGACCAACGCCGGCGGTCAAGAGGGGTGAAGTGAGGTTGGGGTAGGGAAACCGACGGTGCTTCGTGACCGCGTCACGACATCGACGCTGGGGCTACCGGCCATGAACATCGGCCCTTCCAAGGGCAGCACCTTCGATCGAGTGCTGATCTTCCCGACGAAGCCCATGCTCAAGTACCTGAGGACCGCAGACCTGTCAGCTCTGCGGGCAACGGACCGGGAGCAGTTGCGCCACCGACAGGACGGTCTCTCCGCCGTTGGTGCGGTAGAGGTGGTAGCGGACGAGTCGGATGTCGATGCCGGATTCGTACAGGTAGAGGGCGGTGTTGGTGACTGTTGGCCCGAAGTCGCCGGCCATGAGGATGATCCGTGGCGTTCGCAGTGTCTCGTCGGAGACGCCTTCGGCCCATTCCTTTAGCTGTGCCAACGCCTCGTCGGTGGTCGTGTCGCCGCCGAGGTGCGCTGCGTGGACCTCGGCGAGACTGTCGAGGCTGAACAGGCGGGCCATGGCCGCGTAGTTGATCGCCTGCATCGTGACGATGTCTGGGGTGCGGTCGCGCTTGAGTTCGACGACGACGAGCCGTCCGGCCCGGTCCAGACCCAATACGTCGAGCCGGTCGGCGGCCGGCGTGCCGCCGGCTGTGATCCATCGCCCGTATTCGAAGGTGACGACCTTCATGTCGCTTCGATGAGTTCTGGATGGTCGACGACCCATTGCTGCAGGTGTTGACGTTCCAGTAGGCCGGCTTCCACCAGCGAGATCCGCTGTGCTGGTACCGCGTTGACGCCGTTTACCGTGAACACGATCTCGTCAGGCATGGGCGGTGCCTCCTTGCACTCTGCCTGCGGCACGTAACTGGCCGAGGCGCAGGTCGATGAGTTGGGTTATGGGATCGCCCCGTCCGGAGCCGGACGGAAAGTTGGGGGTTGAGCCTGGTACGTGCCGCACAACTGGTGGCAGATGCGAATCAGCCTTGGCCATTGCCCAGCTGTTGCGCGACGGTGCCCGTGTAGCAGCTTCTACCGCCGCGGCGGCCAGACAGATGTCCATGTGCCGCAGGTGTCTTCTGGATAGGTGCGGTCCGGGTTGCGTTCGGCCACGCAGACCCGGAATTCGGCGGTGGCGTCAGGGGCAAGGGGGACGGTGACGCGTTTGGGAGGGTTCTTGGTCACGGCGCTGCCGTCGGGGCTGCGAGTGGCGTGGGCTCTGCTGTTGAAGTACGGGGGCCAATCTTTGCCGTTGACCCGGACGACGAGGACTGCGGATTTGCCGTCGGGTCTGTCGTCGTACAGCAGGAACTCGAGCCGGTCGGGGCAGAACGTCGCGTGCGCACGATTCTCGTTCCTGGAAGTCGCGGTGATCGTCTGCGTTGGGCACGGTGCGGCCTCTGCCGGCAGGGTGGCGTTGGTTCGATCGGGGGAGAGTACCGGCACCGGTACCTCCGGCGACTGCTCACCGCCGGGCATCACCAAAGCCATCCCGGCGCTGGCGGCGGCGATGAGAACGACCGCCAGCGGCACCAGGTGCCAGGGACGCAGGGCTGTACGCCGCGTCTGCGTCACGGCTACAGGTTCTTGATTGGCATCACTGCTGGATGGAGGCGTGGCTGTGGGCGTGTCTTGCCCGTCGGGCTCCGGTGCATTCGAAGGCACCGCAGGGCGCTGCCTTCGGCTGGCCCGCCGCGCCGCCTGGAGCGCACCCATGAGTTCGTCGGCTCGCTCCTTACCCACGAGGAGGAGGCACATCTCGGTGAAGTCCTCGTTACTGCGAGGCAGGCCGTTGTGGTCGAGCCAACCGCGAATGGTCGAGACCGCTAGTTCGTAGTTGCTGACTTTCTGCAGTTCGAAGCTGATCTCTTCCGCTGATCGGCTACCACTGTCCCGCCAAGCCGAGTCCAGAGCCGCCCAGAAACTACGGACCGCATCTGGGTCGTGATCTTCAGTCGCCACGTCTCCATTGTGGGCGAGGTGCTGACCTCGTGGGTGCCAAGGGGGCGTATCGACGGGCGCGCGAGTCGGGCGACTCGACCGCGACTCGCTGGATCGTGGCAGGTCACGCGGCGAACGCTGGTACGGCAGGGGAGGCGGACAGCGCTTCCGACGTCACTGTCACGAAAGGCGGATCATGTATCGAGAGCGACAGCTGGCCGTTGCCGGCACTGTCCTGGCACGCATCCAGCGGGGGCTGCGCAAACGGGCGCAGCAACCGAGGGTGACGGAGCGAATGACCGTGAGGGGCCGCTTGGCGGCTGGTGTGCTGACCGGTGCACTGGCCGGCTCGCTGGCGCTGGCGGTACCCGCCTCGGCCGCCCCGGTCGACACGACGGGCACGGTGGTCCGAGTGGTCGACGGTGACACCGTCATCGCGAGAATCAAGGGGAAGAAGCACCCTGCCCGCATCCGCATCACCGGCCTGAACGCGATGGAACTGACCGACTACCGGCCGGGCCACCGGGACGGCGAATGCCACGCGCGGCAGGCCGCCCGGCGCATGGAGGAACTTGTCCTGAACAAGCGCGTCAAGATCACGGCACGGGACTCGGGCAGCGAAAGCGGCGAACGCCATCGGCTGCGCCGCAGCCTCGAGGTAAAGAAGGAGGGCAAGTGGATCGACCCGGCGGCCGAGCTGATGAAGGAGGGGCTTGCCCTGTGGCTGCCGAACAAGGTCGAGTACCTGCCCAACGCCACCTACCCGGTCCTGGCGGCGCGGGCGGCCAGGGAGGGTCGTGGACTCTGGGACACCGATGCCTGTGGTGCCGGTCCCAGCCAGAACGCCGTTCTGCGGGTCACCGCGAAGTGGCGGGGCGACGAGAGCGTATCGATCGACAACCTGGGCGCGAAGCCGGTCAGCCTCGCGAAATGGTGGCTGCGCGACAGCTCGTACCTCGGCGACCGCGCGCGTGGGTACGAGTTCCCGGCCTCGGCGGTCGTTCCTGCCGGCGGCACCATCGTGCTGCATGTCGGTAAGGGTAAGAACGGCGATGGCCACTACTACTGGAAGCCGAAGAAGCGGAAGAAAGATGACCGGGTCCTCGACAAGAAGAATGACCGGGTCTTCGACAACGTGACGGGTACGCCCGAGCACATGGCCGACGGCGCGTATCTCTTCGACCCGGACGGTGACCTGCGCGCGGCGCACCAGTACGCCCCGCACGCGTGCATCCAATTCCCCTGACCGATTCCGACCCCGTCCGGGCTGGCATGACCGAAGGCCGGTCTCTCCTGAGGGGGGACCGGCCTTCGGCCTGACCGCCCGGCCAACGTGACAGGGCGGCACCCCACCCGGGAACATCACCTCCACCAGCAAACCTCAGGAAGCTCCCGCCTGCCCCTTCTCTCGCTAACGACCTGGTGCACGGTAGCGAGCCCTTGAGCATCGATGACAACCGCTACAGCGAGGCTGAGGTTCTCGACCATCTCGGCGATGCCTACCACGCGATGGGCGACCATCGCCTGGCCGGTCGCGCCTGGCAGGGCGCGGTGCGCATCCTCGACCAGTACGGGCACGCCGCCGCCGGGCCGATCCGGATGAAGCTCGACGCACTGCGGCTGGAGGTCCCGTGCCACCACTCGGCGCAGGCGTGATCGGTGTGGTGGCCCTGTCGCGGGCCGCGCCGACGCCCCTCCGGTCATACGACCAGGCCGGCGGTACCCGGTCACCGGCGTAGGGAGGAGGTAGGGGCTGGCCCACCTCGACGACGCGGACGGGGGAGTGCCCCTGGTAGCCGCAGGCCAGGATCTCGGCAACACCCACTGCCGGTACATCGACGTGAGCGCCACAACCCGACGGACAGGCGCGTTATGTCGCATGCGTCCTATATTGTCGCGCCGTTCGCGCCGAGGCCCCACCGACCGGAGGTTTGATCATGGCTGATTCCGCGCTCGACACCGTCCCGGAAACCGACAACAGTCCGGAGGCGGCCCGAAACCGGCTGGCCGACCAGTTGCTCGCCGACGGCCGGATCACCTCACCTACGGTGGAAGCGGCGTTTCGTCGGGTGCCGCGGCACCTGTTCGCTCCCGATGGGGTCAGCGTCGACGCCGCGTACGCCGACGACGTGGTCATCACGAAACGTGGTCCGGACGGACGCGCGAGCAGTTCCATCTCCGCGCCGTGGCTGCAGGCCATGATGCTGGAAGCCGCCCGCCTACGCCCCGGCACGCGGGTGTTGGAGATCGGTTCCGGCGGCTACAACGCCGCGCTCATCGCTGAGGTCGTCGGCCCGCGCGGCACGGTCATCAGTATCGATATCGACTCCGACATCGTCGGCAACGCCCGGACCGCCCTCGACACCGCCGGGTACCCGAACGTCCGTGTGGCGCGGGCCGACGCGGCAACCGGCTGGCCGACAGGGGCACCGTACGACGCGATCATCGTCACCGTCGAGGCCAGCGACATCCCACCCGCCTGGACCGATCAGCTCGCCCCTGACGGGGTCCTCGTCGTACCTCTGCGGATGCGCGGCAACACCCGATGCCTCACCCTGACCCGCGACGGCGACCACCTTACCGCCACCGATGCGATCCTTTGCGGCTTCGTGCCCATGCAAGGCGCTGGTGCCAACCCCGTGACCCGGCGGTCGCTGCGCGGCGACGACGTGACCTTGCGCATCGACGACCCCGAGACTCGAACCCTCACCCTCGATGCCCTGGCCCCCGCGCTGGATGGTCCCCAGGTCGACGCCTGGTCCGAGGTGACCATCCCACCCGCGACGCCGTTCGAATCACTGCACCTCTGGCTGGCCAGCCAACCCCACCCGTACGGCCTCCTCGCCGTCGACCGGGACCGTGCTGCGGACATGGACCCGCAGAACTGGGTCTCCTGCCCCGCCCTTCTCACCGGCGACAGCATCGCCTACCTCGCCATTCGCCAGCTCGACGACACCACCTGGGAGTTCGGCGCCCGTGGCTACGGACCCGACGCCGCACCGCTGACCCGGCGCGTCGTCGACCTCATCACCGTCTGGGACCGTGACCACCGCAACCAGCCCGGCCCGGATGTCAGGGTGTACCCCACCGGCGTCATCATCCCGCCCACCGACCGACCACAACTACTCGTTCCCCGCCACCACACCACCACCGCGATCACCTGGACCGTCGCCGGAGACCACCGGTGACCGCCACCGAGCCGACCCTCGTCGTCGTTCGCGGGAACTCCGGTAGCGGGAAGACGACCGCCGCCCGCGAGGCCCGCCGACGCTACGGCCGCGGCATCGCACTCCTGGAACAGGACCACCTACGTCGGATCGTGCTCCGCGAACACGACAGCTCACACATCGACCCGGTCGCTCCAGCGTTCATCACCGCGACCGCCCGCACCGCCCTCGACCTCGGCTACCACGTCATCCTCGAAGGCATCCTGCACACCGAACGGTACGCCGACGTCCTGCACCAGCTCATCGAGAACCATTCAGGACCGGCCGCCGTGTTCTACCTGGATGTGTCCTTCGACGAGACCGTCCGTCGCCACCTCAGCCGGGCTGAGCCCATCCCCGTCACCCCCGACGAGATGCGCACCTGGTACGCCCACCGCGACCTGCTCGGCATCCCGGGTGAGATCGTCATCGCCGAGACCAGCACCTTCGAGCAGACCGTCACCACGATCCTGCACACCAGCGGCCTCACCAGCGCGACACCCCAGACGCCCTGTCCACGGCGCTGCCGGCACTGCGCCCGCAAATCCGAGGGATCTGCCGCCGCAGCGGCGGCTTCCATGACACCGCCCGCGGACGTCGCCGCATCGAAGCCGTGACAACCCAGACACCCACTGCCCAGTCGTGAGGCGCCCTGCGGCTCGGGGTGCACTGAACGATGGCCGAGGACGGCATCCGGGACTGTACAAATAACGGCCCTGGCTCACTTTTGGTGGTGACGTTCTGTAACGGCGGTGCGGGGTGCGCACGAGTCTTTGACGCCGGCGCTCCGGGCTGACCGCACTTCTCTGGCGAAGCCGCGCCCACGATCCGCCATCCCTTTTGGCTCGAACACGCCAATTTAGACAGCGCTGCCGTCCAGGCGCCTGACGCTACTCTCTGCTACCACCGAAAGTGAGCCAGGGCCGTTAACTTGACACTCCCCGTAGCGATGGTCAGCAGGACTCATGGCGGCACGCTAAAACCCTGACGCAGGGGAAAGGTCAAGGCAGGAGGAAGGCGTTGTGTGGCGGATCGGGGAGCTAGTGCCTCGTCTTGGAACGTTGATCGTGTAATCCGCTGGTTCTGAGGATCTGTCGGGCAGGCTGTCTCCCATCGGTTCGACCTTGGGAGGTGGTGGCCGGTGGGTAGACGGCCGGAGGTGTTCGTCCGGCAGGTGTCGATGGCCGAGGGGCAGCGGTTGCAGAAAATCACTCGCACGGCGAAGGACCCGGTGAAGCTGCGGCGGGCGATTGTGGTGCTGATGTCCGCCCAAGGGCAGCCGGCCCCGGACATCGCTCACCTGCTGAAGGTGACCGAGGACTACGTGCGGGACGTGATCCACGCGTTCAACGACAGGGGGTTCAACGCTTTGGACCCAAAATGGAGTGGGGGCGCACCGAGACGGATCGATGAGCAAACCAGAGACTGGATCTGCGTCATCGCCCGGTGCGACCCCCGCTTCCTCGGCCGACCGTTCTCCTGCTGGTCACTTGCCAAGCTGCGCGACTACCTCATCGACGCCGGCCACGTCACCACGATCAGCGTCGAGACCATCCGCCGTGTCCTGCACGAACGAGGAGTCTCCTGGCAGGCCACCAAAACATGGAAGGCCAGCACCGACCCCGACTTCACCACCAAGATGCGCCGGGTCCTGGACCTCTACGACCACCCACCCACCGATGGCCGGGTGATCTGCGTGGACGAGTTCGGGCCGCTGAACCTCCAACCCCGACCCGGCCGCGCCTGGCAGCCTGTCGGGCACCCGGTGCGACTACGCGCCACCTACCGACGTGACCAGGGCGTACGGCACATGATCGCCGCCCTGGACCTGGCCACCGGCAGGCTGCACTACCGCATCCGCGACCGCAAACGATGGGGCGAGTTCCTCGGCTTCCTCAAGACCCTGCGCCGCCGCTGGCCCGACCAGCACCTCTACCTGATCTGCGACAACTTCTCCCCGCACAGGCATCCCGAGGTCCGTACTTGGTGCGCCGCCAACCAGGTCGACCTGGTGTTCCTGCCGACGTATGCGTCCTGGCTGAACTGGATCGAGGCAGAGTTCGCCGCCGTGCGCTACTTCGCGCTCAACGGCACCGACCTCCGCAGCCACGGTGAGCAGGACGCCGCAATCGGCGCCTACATCCGCTGGCGCAACCAACACACCCGACCGAAATCCGGGTTCGCGATCAACTCCAGATCCGCCACCCGGATTACCCGTTCAAGGCTGCATGACGAGGCACTAGCGCGGATGGCCGGGGTATGAGAGGGAGGTTCGAAGGCCTTTGAGTTGATCTATGCGCTGCATCCGCTTGAGGGGTCTTCCGGTGAGTCTGTTGTGGATGGTTGCCCTTGGTGTCAGGGAATGTGAATCCTGGTCGTGCCCGTCGGGCGGCAGCGGTGTTAGGCCGGTCATGGGTGATCGAAAGCCGTATCCCAGCGATGTCACCGACACCGCACTCACCGCTGAGCTCGCCCGGGTCGACACCGAGCTGGCCGACCTGGCGACCACCCGCACCACCCTGCGCACCCTCGCCGCCGCCAAGTTCACCGCCGACGACCCGACCATCGCCAGTGCCCCCTACCAGCAGATCCTGGAAGCCCTCGCCACCACACCCACCGGCATGCGGGCGAAGGCCATCTGCCTCGCGCTCGGCGTCGAGCCCTCACCGAAGCACGTCGAAAGCACCCGCGCGAAGCTGAAACGCATGGTCAACCGCCGGATCCTGACCGAAGACGAGCCCGGCATATTCACCCTCGCCCAGAAACGGAACTAACCTTCCAAACCGCCCTCTCAGCGAAGGTGATCCGGGCGGAGGCTGGCGCCACTGCGCGATGATTACCACCGCCGGTCGTTCGCGGGGCATGATCAACGGGTCGGTCCACTTGCCGCGGAGGTGGGTAGGTTGGGGTCGTCCGATGGGTTCGCCGCGTGGCGTTGGTAGTGCCGGGACACGCGGGCGCGGTTGCCGCAGGACGGTTTGCACCACGCCTGGCGCGGATGTTCCTTGACGAAGTAACGCACGCAGCGCGGCGCCGGGCAGGCGAGCAGTTGGGCGTGGGCCGGGCTGGCGAGGAACTCGATTGCGGCCCGGGCCAGCCCCGCTGTGAGCCGCAGTCGGGCGTCGGCCGGCGCGCAGTGCCAGGCAACCGTTGGTGTCGACTCGTCCGGCCAGTCCAGCACGGGCCGGACCGGCAGCCGCCCGGCGGCCTGGTTGAGTTGCTCGATGGCGTCCGGCACGGGAAGCAGTGTTGCGGAGTCGGCCCGGCTCGGTGGTCCGGGGCGGACCGCGTGCGCGAAGAGGGTACGCACGGCGTGTCGCAGCGCGACCACGTCGAGGCGGAGTTGTTCGTCGGGCGTGCCGGCGTGCAGCCCGGGCTCGGCGGCGTACTCCCGCAGAGGTTCGGCGTGCTCCCGGAGCCAGGTTGTCAGTCCGGTGACGTCGGCTAGGTCGTCGGCGACGCCTCCGTTGCCGTCGTGTCGGATGGTGCTGGCCAGGGCGAGCACGAGCTGCTGTGACATCGGGCCTCCTCCGGTACCTGCTTGTCTGGCCCAGCTTGCCGAGTGTAGCGTCCCCTAATGCCAATGATAAGAACAACCATTAGGGAACGTCTTGCTCGTCATCGCGCACCTCAGTGACACGCACCTCGACAGCCATCCCCGGTCGGCCGAACGGACCGCCCGGGTGATGGACTACCTGCACGCCCTGCCGCGACCGGTTGACGCGATCCTGATCAGCGGGGACATCGCCGACCACGGCGAGGTGGCCGAGTACCAGACTGCCGCGAAGCTCTTCGCGTCCCCGCTGCCGGTCATGGTCTGTCCCGGCAACCACGATGTCCGCGACGCGTATCGCAAGGGTCTGCTCGGTGACGCCGCCGGCGGCAGCGGCCCGATCAACACCCGGTACGACCTCGCCGGCGCGGTCTTCCTGCTCGCGGACTCGTCGATTCCGGGTGAGGACGACGGTCACCTCGACGCGGAGACCATGGACTGGCTCGCCGATCAACTCGGCTCGGTGCCGGCCGAGACACCGGTCTTCGTCTCCTTCCATCACCCGCCGGTCGAACTGCATCACCCCGTCATCGATCCGATCCGGTTGCTTCCCGCCGAGCCGCTGGCCGCACTGATGGACGCCCATCCGCAGGTTGTCGCGGTACTCACCGGGCACTTCCATACCGCCGCCGCGAGCACCTTCGCCGGCCGGCCACTGCGGATCGCGCCCGGCGTCGTCTCCACGCTCCGGCTGCCCTGGGAGGGTGATGGGCCGCTGGTCGACGTGCGGCAGCCGCCCGGGGTGGCGTTCCACGTCTACGACGATGCGGGGCTGCTGACCACCCACTATCGGGTGGTGGTCTGAGGATGCAGGGGATCTCCGTACTCGGCTTCCTGGTCGCCCTCGCGCCGATCACCATGACGCCAGGGGCCAGTCTGACCCTGGTCGTATCGCGGGTCGCCACCGGTGGGCGCCGGCAGGGTTGGTGGGTGATCCTGGGTACGGTCACCGGGATCTACGTGCACGCGACTCTCGCAGCCGTCGGCCTCGCCGCGCTGGTGCTGCGCTCGTCGCAGGCGTTCTGGATTGTGAAGCTGATCGGCGCTGGCTATCTGGTCGGACTCGGTCTGTGGCTGCTCTGGTCGGCGACCCGTCGCCGGCACCCGACCGGCTCGGCCACACCGAAGGACCTGGCCGCCCGCCGGCCTCGGCGGCTGCCGTGGCGCGGGCACCACCCGTACCTCCAAGGGCTGCTCGGTAATGTGCTCAACCCCAAGGCTGCCGCCGTGTATCTGACCCTTGCCCCGCAGTTCCTCGACTCGTACCGCTCGGTGCTGATTCCGATGTTGGTGCTGGCCTCGGCGCACGCGGTGCTGCACACCTGCTGGCTCGCTGGCTGGACCGTCATCTCGGGTGCGGCGGCCCGGCTGCTGCGTACTCTCCGGGTGCGCCGGGCGCTCGACCGGCTGACCGGCGCGATCCTGGTCGGTCTCGGTATCCGTGCCGCAGCAGGTTGAGGGCGGATCAGGTGCGGATCAGATTCAGTGGGAACGGATCAACTGTCCCGGCTCGCTGCAGTTGATGCATAAGCGTCCTTCTGACCTGGGGTGCATCAGTTTCATTGAGCCGTCCATGCTGGGTGCGGCCCAGTGAATCTGATGTTCCTAGAAACCAGGGCGTGACCCCGGATGGGGTTCGGACGGGCGTAGGTTTCGAGCCAGTCGGCGAGCATGCTGTGGTGGTGGGGATGCCAGGTGTCGCGGGCTTTCGGACCAGTCGAGGCGGTTGCCGAACTCGGCGTAGGCGCGGGCTCGGGTCGTTTGGTAGGCGACCCGGTCTGCCAGTGCTGTCCGACGAACACGCTCGCTGCGGAGACGATCTCCGGGTAAGTCGCGGCGTGGAACGCGGGATCCTCCGCGTGGTGCCGCTCCCTGCCCGGATGCAGGATAGCCAGACGCGGGCCTTGAACGTGACCGAGGTAGCGACCGTGGATGTATTCCCAGCAGTCGAACGCGGCTCTGGTGGCGATGAGGAGGGCGACCTGGCCGTGACGGCGGACGAGCCGCCGGTGGTGGATCTGTGCTGACTTGATCTCTGGGAGGTGCCGTATGTCGATGGCGTTGTCGGTGACGGGCCAAGCGGTGGCTGCGGGTGCTCGGGTGCCGAGCCAGAGGTTGTGCTTGACGCAGGCGGCGACGTGGTGGGGGTAGTAGCGGTGGACCGGGCCGCCCCGGTGCCGGCGGACGCAGGGTGGGCAGGCTGGTCGGGGGAACGCCTGGAGCAGCCACCAGTGTGGTGCGGGTTGGCGTGGTTCGGGCAGCAGGAGCCGGAGTTGGCGGGTGGAATGGCCGGTGAGGGCACTGAGTTTGTCGAGGTTGAGGGTCCGCGTCATCTCTCATCACGTGGCTGGTCACGATGCGGCCCGTGCTGCGGATCAGGACTGGGGCGCCGCAGTGAGCTTCGCGATGTCGGGGGCGTAGACGGTCATCCAGTGCGGATGTAGCCGGTAGTAGACCACGTCGTTTTCCCAGTCGAAGAAGTCGTCGCCGTAGAAGTCCTTGAAGTACGCGAGCAGGTCGGGCCAGTCCGCGGCCGGCTCGCCGTCCTGGGGGTTGAGGATCTCCACCTTGCCGTGTGTGAACACGCCTAGGTCCTCACCGCGCATATGCGCGGCGCTGACGGCGGGCCGCGCCGCGAGATGGCGCGCCTTGGCGGCGTTGCGCGCCGTGCCGAAGTGCCACTTCCCGTGCAGGAAGTGCCCGTCCACACCGCTGATCCGTGGCTCGCCCTTCGCCGTCACGGTGGACAGGGCGAGGGTGCGCATGCCGGTGAGGACCTGGGTGAGCTGCTCCGCGGTCAGTGTGCTTTCAGTCTTGATGATCGAGCGGAGGTGCGAGGTGGAGCGGGAGAGGGAGGCGTCAAGGAGGGCCTGAAGCTCTTGGAGATCTTCTGAAGTTTCGCGCATGGAGGTCCTTATCTATCCCATATGTATTCGTGGTGCCCAGTCCGCGCCATCGACGCCGACCGGTGAAGCCATACTCGACCCAAAGTCTGACACCTTGTGTCATATTTCTTCCTCTGTCTTGCGGACATCACCGCCCCGGTAATCATCGGCAGGATGCCCGGCCATGGATCCCCTAACGGGACGCCAGCACAGACGCCGATGGCCGAGCCCCACACCACCTACCAAGATCCACTATTTGGCCCCTGGTGTCGCCGTTCTTACCAACACCCCAGTAACGCCCGTAGCGCCGCCGCCAGCCCACGCTCCACGTCGTTAACCGCCGCCGCCTCCAGACAACATGTCGCTGCCGTCGACCATCACCTACGGCACGGACAACAACGTCCGTACCCTCATCTACGACCGGCTGCAGCGCCTGACCACGGACACCTTGCGTACGGCGAACGGCACGACGACTCTCGGGTCGATCACCTACGGCTACGATCCGAACGGCAACATGAACTCCAAGGTGACCACCGGATTCGCCGGAGCGTCATCGAACACCTACGGCTACGACCTCGCCGACCGGCTGACTTCCTGGACCCGCGGCAGCACGGTCACCGCATACGCGTACGACGGCTCAGGCAACCGAACCCAGGCCGGAGCGAAAGCGTTCACCTACGACGCCCGGAACCGGCTCACCGCCCAGACCGGGGTCGGCTCGTACGTCTACACCCCACGCGGCACGCTGCGTCAGACGACATCCGGCAGCGTCATCGAGCCTTCCCTGGCCCGCTTCGCCGCGACACACGCCAGTTGGCGAGGGACCACCGTCGAACTCGAAGACCTGCTCGTCAGCCTCGCCGACAAGATCTGGAAAGCCAAGCGCGTCCCCGACCTCGAACAACTCGTCGTCGACCGGCTCGCCGCCGCTTCCGGACAGGAGCCCTGGCAGACTTTCCTCAACCTCGACGACCACCTCGACAAGATCGCGGCGGACGCGGACCATCTGCTCGCCTTCCAGAACGGCTATCCCACCGCGACCGCCTGAGACGTACCGAGCCGAGTCCGGCAACCTAAACGAACTGGCTCCGCCCCAAACGATCTTCCGTGGTCGATTTGGCGTCGGTGATTGCCCGGCACCAATTCATCCGCGATAGACAGGAGACTTTCAGAAATAGGAGCTTCGTTGGGGTGCGGTAGCTTGTCAAGGCTCGCCGGGCGATGCAGAAGCCGCTTCCTGGCCGTTCGTGCTGGCAACAAACGGCCAGCAGTGAAATGACATCGCCGCGCCACGGGTGCGGTTCGGGCGGGACGTAATCTCGGTCGCGTGCGAGGCGACGTGCGAGGTGAAGCCTCGCCCGGGACGGGCGGGCCGGGGGCCGGGGCGTCGAGGCTGCCGATCCGCGTCCCGGGGTGCTCAGCCGGCCGGGCGCGCCGCGCCGACGGTGCTGATCATCGTGATCAGGTTGTCCAGGTCCGCGTCGAACTCGGCATCCCAGTCCACGGGGGCGTCCAGGTGCTCGGCGAGCCGTTGGTGCCCGGGCAGCCGGTCGGAGGGGAGTTGCGCGCGGCGCGCGGCCGTGTCCAGCGATCCCGCGGAGAAGCGTCCGCTGACGGTCGACATGGCGAAGCCGAGGATAAATGTGCTGATCATGCGTTCCAGTCGGGGTGCCTGTTCCGGCCGGACACCGGCCCGTAGCAGCGCCTGCAACAGCACGTCGACGAATTCCACGGCCCCCGGGTCCACGGCCGGACGACTGTACAGCAGGGGAAAGACTGCGGGATGACGCCGGGCGATGTCCAGGGCGTTGTGAGCCAGCGCGCGGATCTGGTCCTGCCAGCTCAGAGTCGGGTCGGGTCGTGCGGTCTCGGTGAGCAACCGTCCGGCCAGGGCGTCGAGCAGTTCGCCCTTGCTGCGGAAATAGCCGTACAGCGCCATGGGTGTCAGGCCCATCCGTTCGGCAACGGCGCGCATGGACAGCGCTCCCAGCCCTTGTGCGTCGGCAACAGCGAGGGCTGCGTCGAGGACTTCGGCCTGACGGGTCGTCTTGAGTCGGCGCATTGCGCCAGTCTATAACGTAGACTATGGTCTACGGCATATATTGAGGTCTTTTCATCGTGATGGCCCTGATCACGGTGGGGGCGGGAAGTCATGTGTCGACATAGGACGAGGCTCCCGGTAAGACAGCAGTCGACCAAGATCCGATGCCCCAACCGGAAGCCTCGCCATGCTGTCTTACCCGTCCGCGATCGCGCTGTCCAGCCGCACCCTGAACCACCTCGCCGACCTCATCCGCGCCGAACGCGCCCGACGCCGAGGCCGGTGGCGGCGCCTCGACGCCGGCCGGCAGGCCCTGCTCGCCCTGGCCCATCTGCGTAACGGGGACACCATCACCCGTCTGGCCTGCGGCTTCGCGGTCAGCGTCACGACAGCCTGGCGGTACGTCCGGGAAGCCATCGACCTGCTCGCCGAGCACGCCGAGGACCTGAACGCAGCCGTCCGGCGTGTCGCCCGGCTCGCGTACGCGATCCTCGACGGCACCCTCATCCCCATTGACCGGGTCGCCGACCAGAAGCCGTACTACTCCGGGAAGCACAAACGCCACGGGGTCAACGTGCAGATCATCGCGGACTGCAAAGGGCGCCTCGTCTGGGCCTCGCCCGCCCTGCCCGGTGCCGTGCATGACCTGACCGCCGCCCGCACGCACGGCCTGATCGACGCCCTGGCCAGCGCCAACGTGATGACCTTCGCTGACAAGGCATACCAAGGCGCCGGCGCGGCATCCGCACGCCGTTCAAGCACCGCAGGTACCGGCCTGGACTGTCCCGCCGGCAGAAGACCGTCAACCGTCACCATGCCAAGATCCGTGCCGTCGGCGAACGCGCCGTCGCTACCCTGAAGGGCTGGAAAATCCTGGCCAACTCCGCTGCTGCCCCCGACGCGCCGCCAAGATCGTCCAGGCCATCCTTGTCCTACACCACGCCCGGACCAGCCGAAACCCACGATGAAGAGAACTCGCTTCACCGGAAACCCGGTGAACGTTAGTGGACACAGCACTAGCCGTGCCATTGCTCCGCGAGCAGTCCGTAAATCAGAGTGTCAGCCCACTCGCCTTTGATCCAGTAGTCCTGGCGCAGGTGTGCTTCCTTGACCATGCCCACACGTTGGCACAGTCGCGCCGATGCCTCGTTCCGTGCATCGAGTCGAGCAATGACTCGGTGCATGCCGCAGTGCTTGAAGGCCACGTCGACAAGGGCTCGGACTGCCTCTGCGGCAAACCCGCGTCCCGACACGGACGGATGGAAGATCCAGCCCATCTCACCTCGAGACAGCGTTTCGTCGGCCGGCCACAGAACAACATCGCCGACGACCTCGCCCTTGTGCTCAACCACCAGCGCCAGCACGGAGTCCATCCCGGTAACACCCAAGCCATGAATGCGCTTGGCCACCTGCTCAGCCGCGTGCTCACGCGACCACGGTTCCCACGGAACGTAGCGCGCAACGAGCGGGTCCCCGTAGTAGGCAAGCAAGGCATCCACATCATTCAGCCGGTACTGCCGAAGAAGCAGTCGCTCGGTACGTATCGGCAGTGCCAGCTCAGACATGTTGCCTCAGCACCTTCCTCTACTCACGGGGGTGATCGACGGCCACCATACGGATTCGTGCCAACCACGTGCCAGTAGCCGGCACCCCGGACGGTCGCCAGGCGCCCTGGACTGTCCCGCCGGCAGAAGACCGTCACCACACCAAGATCCGCGCCGTCGGCGAACGCGCCGTCGCTACCCTCAAGGGCTGGAAAATCCGGGCCAAACTCCACTGCTGCCCCCGACGCGCCACCAAGATCGTCCAGGCCATCCTCGTCCTACACCGCGCCCGGACCAGCCGAAAACCACGATGAAAAGAACTCATTGGAGAGGGTCAGCCATGTTAGAGGCAACCGACCTCGTCAAGCGGCACGGCCGTGTCCCTGCGCTCGACGGATTCACCCTGCACGTACGCCCCGGCGAAATCGTCGGTCTGGTCGGGCACAACGGCGCCGGGAAGACCACCTTCGTCGACATCGTGTCCGGCCTCGTTCGTCTCGACGCCGGACGGGTCAGGATCGGGACGAAGAGTCCCCGGGAGGCCCGGGGTGACGTCGGTACCGCCTCGCAGCAGATCGCCCTCTATCCCTCCGCCACGGTGCGCGAACACCTGCGCCTGTTCGGCCGGCTGTCCGGGCTGCGTGGCACGGCGCTGCGGGTGGCGATCGACGAGGTGGTCGCCGCCATGCGGCTCGCCCCGTTCCTGGACCGGCAGGTCGGCGTGCTCTCCGGCGGCCAGCAGCGACGGAGCCAGGCCGCAACGGCCCTGTTGCACCGACCGGGACTGCTGCTGCTCGACGAGCCGACGGCGGGAGCCGACCCCGAAACCAGGCAGGCGCTGCTCGACGTGCTGCGAGACCGTGCACGCCAGGGCGCCGCCATCGTCTACACGACCCACTACCTTCCCGAGGTCACCGAGCTGCAGGCCACGATCGGGGTGGCGCGCGAGGGCCGGATCATCGCCCGCGGCAACAGCGAGCAACTGCTGGCCGGGCTGGCCGGGGAGGTCCGACTATCGCTCCTGCAGCAGGAGATCCGGGTGAGCACGAAGAACCCCGCCCAGACGCTGGTCGAGCTACTGAGCGGCCTTCGCGAGCCGGTCCGCAGCATCGACGTGCGCAATCCCTCCCTCGACAACCTGTACCGATCCCTGGCGGTGACCGATGCGTGACTCCTTCTCCCGGGTCGCGGTGCTGGCCCGGCACAACATGATCCTGCGGCTGCGTGACCCGGGGCAGATCATCAGCTACCTGGCCATGCCCATGGTGCTCATGCTGGCGTTCAAGCCGCTCTACGTACGCACTCTGGAGCGCGGGCCGATCCAGGTGGTGACCGGGATGCTGGTCATTTTCTCGGTCCTGTCCATGGCCATCGTGGGCACGGCGATGCTCACCGAACGGACCTGGCGCACCTGGGACCGGCTCCGGTGCACCCGAGCGTCGGCGGTGGAGCTGCTACTCGGCAAGGCGCTGCCGGTCTTCGCCGTCCTCATCGTCCAGCAGGGCGTGCTGCTGGTGTACGGCATGGTCGTGATCGGCATGCCGGTGCCCGACTCCGTCGGACTGCTTCTTGCGGCGGTGATGGTCTGGGGGTTCGTGCTGCTCTCCCTGGGGTCGGCTCTGGCGGCGGTCGTCCGCAGCCACGGTGAGCTCGGCGCCATCTGCGACATCAGTGCGCTGGTGCTCAGCGCGCTGGGCGGAGCGTTCGTACCAACCAGCATGATGCCGGATTGGTTGCAGGCGGTCGCACCCGTTTCCCCCGGCTACTGGGCTCCGTCCCTGCTGGACTCCGCGATCGACGGGCG
This sequence comes from Micromonospora sp. NPDC050187, assembly GCF_044459745.1. Taxonomy (NCBI): domain Bacteria; kingdom Bacillati; phylum Actinomycetota; class Actinomycetes; order Micromonosporales; family Micromonosporaceae; genus Micromonospora; species Micromonospora sp. NPDC050187. The sequence continues at coordinate 82,169 of NZ_JBITJH010000014.1, read as the reverse complement.
GGTGACGGGAATGCTGATGCCCGCCGCGATCCTGCTCTGCATCGGTGTGGCGGCGGCCGCCCTCGCGGTCCGGCGGCTCACCCACGGCTGGGGGCGCTCGACGGTGCTCTGACGGCGCCGGCTCCCGGAAGGGCGCGGAGCGAGGTCGCCTCGTGGATACCAGGTAGGGAGTCACTTCAGCAGGAACTCAGTGGTGCTGTACCCAGAGGTTCTGCTCGACGTAGACGCCGCGGTCTCGCTGACGGTCGATCCAGACCAGGTTCAGCGCGTCCGGTACGACGTATTCGCGCGTGACCGCGAAGACCACGCCGGTCGCCGTCACGGGGGGAGGGGGGTATGACGCCCAGCCCGGCGGCGGCCGTGCACAGGGACCGCCAGACGGCGTCGGGGAGGGTGACACCCGGGGCCGATTCGCGGGCCCGCTGTTCCGGTTCGCCCGGCACCAGCACCTCCGCCGTCTCGGCAGCACCCGGTACCGACTTGAGCCGCTGCACCGTGGAGTCCACGAACTGGTGCAACTGCGCGGGTGGTCGGATCCGGCCGGGGTCGACGGCGAGCACGAAAAGGCAGCTCGACCGCTCACCGCCACCGAACCTGTCGCCCGCGCTGAGCCCGACGGCGAGCAGTTCGGCGATCAGGGCGAGCGCGGATCCCTTGTGGCCGCCGAAGGGCAACAGGTGCCCTCCGGTGAAGAAGTCCTCCAGCCGGGTGGTCGGCTGCCCCTGCTCGTCGAGCAACCACCCCGGGGGCACGGTCTCCGCGCCGGCGGCCCGAGCGATCTGCAGCTTGCCGATCGAGACCACACTCGTCGCGTAGTCGAGCACCACCGGTGGCTCGCCGGCAGCGCGGGGGACCGCCCAGGTCACCGGGTTCGTGGCCATCGCTCCGGAGGCGCCACCGTGCGGGGCCACCTTCCACGGTCCCTGCCCTTCGCCACCGGTCAGCATCCCGATGAGGCCGGCTGCGGCGATGAGTTCGGACCAGCCGCCCAGGCGGCCCGTGTGGTGGGCGTGGGAGACCACGACGGCCGCCAGCCCGCAGTGTCCGGCCTTGTCCAGCACCAGGTCCACGGCGAGCCGGGCGGCCAGGTGTCCGTAGCCGCCGGCACCGTCGAGCACAGCGGTGGCGGGGCCGTCGTCGACGACGAACGGCCGTGCGGGGGGCTTCAGCCGGCCCAGTTCGATGTCGCGGAGATAGGAGGGGAGCTTGAGCACCCCGTGCGAGCCGTGCCCGGCGAGGTCGGCACCGATCAGGGAGTCGGCGACGACGTCGGCGATATCGTCCGGTGTGCCGGCCCGGCCCAGCAGGTCCAGGACCAGTCGACGAAGATCTTGCGCGGCGATGAGGGGCATCGATGTCCTTGTTCGATCGGTCCGACCCGGGTGGTGGCTCCTACGGCAGGCGGCGTCAGGCGATCGGCCGATGTCGGCGGCAGGGGTCCCACCACCCGTCCGGCCCCGCGCGCACCCGGCGGCGGGCATCGGTCGACCGTCGGTGACTGTTCTTAACCCATCGCCCACCCTCATGGCAATGATGGTGGCCAATATTGTGGGAATCGCTCGCCGCCGACATCGTGTCTTGCACATGGGGCGGCGGCCGGCGTCGGTCGACAAGACCATTCGGCGGGGCAGCCGCTGCCCAACTGATGCCCGAAGGGCCGGCCGCGCCCGATGAACGGCCTCGACCCCGCCTCGCCCCGCTGGCGCCACCCGGGACCGGACGTGGCGCAACCGGCTCAGCCCCGTCCGGCCGTGGCTTCGGCGGGATGGCCGGTGAGCAGCGTCTGCACGCGGTCGATGTCCAGGGCCAACAGGAGGGTCGGCAGGCGTGGGCCGGTGTCTCGGTGCACCAGCAGCCGGTAGAGCAGATTGAAGAACGCTCGCTGGGCCGCCTTTAGCTCCGGGGTGGGCTTCGTGTCCAGCGGCAATCCCAACTGCCGCTTCGGCAGATCGGGCTGTTCAGGTGCGTAGGTCGCGGTACTGGTATCCGATGGCACCCGTGACGGCGAGGGCGCCGGCGGTGATGAGCATGCCGATGGCTCCGGGCCAGTTGGGTGCTACGTCGGGCACCGAGGCGAGGTGCGTGAACGGGGACAGCGTGCCGACCCAGTGGGGGGCGCCGGTGCTGTCGGCGATGACCTGGAGGAGGAAACCGCCTGCGGCGGGTAGGGCGCCGACGAGCGGAACCGCGCGGGGGAGCCAGCCGAGAGCGAAGATCGCGGCGCCGAGACAGAGCGCCGCGATCGGCAGGATGTTCACGGCGCCGGCGAGTGCCGCCCCGAGGTGCAGGCGTGCGCCTGTGCTTGTCGCGCCGATCCAGGTGGCGAGCCCGGACGTGACGGTGATTGCTACGGCACCGGTTGCGGTGATGACGGCTTCGGCGGTGAGGAGTCGGAGCCGGGTGACGGGTCCGGCGTAGATGAGGGTGAGCTGGCGGTCGGTTTCGGCGGTGGCGGTGGCGGCAACGTGTACGGCGGCGAAGATTCCGGCGGGGATGGCGAGCAGCGCGAACATGGCCGCCGCGTAGCCCTCGACCGAGCCGAGTCCGGCGAAGCCGGCCTGTGCGGCGAGGTCGGCGAACTGCCGGTTGTCGGCGAGGAAGTCGGTCATGGAGACCGCGAGCAGTCCGATGAGGAGGTAGTAGGCGCCGACGCCGGCAGTCCAGCCGGTGAGGGGGCGTAGCAGGCGGCGGAGGGCGAACGCGGGGATCGAGCCGAGTAGGCGCAGTCGTGGCGCGCGTCCGGTGCGGGGTGCGAGCCAGCCGCCGCGGACGTCGCGGTGCGTGGCGGTCGCGGGGATGGCGGCGAGCAGGGCGGACGCGGCCAGGGCCAGCACCACCAGCGGCAGGACCCGGTTGTCGTGGTAGGGCCGGGAGAGGGCGGTGAGCCCGAACGGGGAGAGCCAGCGCAGCCATCCGAGTGCGTCGACGCCGTCACCGATCATCCGCGCGAGTAGGCCGGCGCCGAGCAGCGCGACGGTGGCTCCGCTCGCGGTGGGGCGGTTCGGGAAGATCTGCGCCGCGAGGGTGCCGGCGGCGGCGAAGAACACGCCGACCAGCGCGACGCCGGCCCCGTGGAGTGCCGCACCGGCCGGCGGGGTGCCGGTGGCGGTGAGGGCGGTCGCGGTGGCGAACCCGGCGAGCAGGGCGGCGGTGACGATCACGGTGGCGTGGCGCATCACGACGGTGGAGAGGGGGATCCTGCCGGCCAGTAGCAGGTCCCAGTGGCCGGCGTCTTCGGCGCCTCGGGTGATCCGGGTGGCGGTGAGCAGGGCCCAGACCCCGATCAGGACGGCGAGGATGGTGCCGGTGCGCCATACGGTGAAGCCGCCTGCGGAGTCGAGGGCGACCGGCTGCCCGAACAGGGTGCGGATCGCCGGGTTCTCGGCCAGTGCGGCGAGGGCGGCGGCGTCCATGCTGGTGCCGACGGTGCTGGCGTAGGTGGTGGCGACCATCGCCGACATGCCGCCGGCGAGGATGATGACGATGATCGCCCCGCGTCGGATCTGACGGACAGCCAGCCAGGTCAGGGCGTGTCTCGCGCTGGCATCCCCGGTTATCCGTGCGGCCTGCGGTGCCGGCGTGTCGACGGCGGTCACCGGGACACCTCGTTGTAGTAGTCGAGGAAGATCTCCTCGAGTGTCGGTTCGTGGATCGTCAGGGCGGTCACGTCCGCCGTGGCCAGGGTCCGCAGGGCTGGCGCGGGCGGGCCGGTGAGGGTGAACCGTAGTCGCGCGGGCCCGACCCGCTCGACCGCCTCGACACCGGGCACCCCGTTCAGCTGCGGTGCGGTGCCGGCGAAGGTGATCTCGACCTGGCTGCGGTGCAGTCGTCGGAGGTCCGCGACGTCGGCGATCTCCACGAGCTTGCCGGCGCGCAGGATCGCGACCCGGTCGCACACGGTCTCGACCTCGGCGAGTTGGTGGGAGCTGAGGAACACCGTCTGTCCCCGCTCGCGGGCCTGCGCCACCGCGCGCTGGAACTCCCGTTCCATCAACGGGTCCAGGCCGCTGGTCGGCTCGTCGAACACCAGCAGTGGGGCACGGGTGGCGAAGGCCGCCACCAGGGCCACCTTCTGCCGGTTCCCGGTCGAGTACGTCCGGCCGGGTTTCGACACGTCCAGCGCGAACCGCTCGACCAACTCGTCCCGGTAGCCCCGGTCGACACCGGGTCCGGTGCGACCCAACAGTTCCAGGGTCTCGGCGCCGGTCAGCTGCGGCCACAGCGCCACGTCGGCGGGCACGTACGCCAACGACCGGTGCGCGGTGCGCACGTCCTGGGCGTCGGTGTCGAAGATCCGGGCATGCCCTGCCGTCGGTCGGGCCATGCCGAGCAGCAGGCGGATCGTGGTGGACTTGCCGGCACCGTTCGGGCCGAGGAACCCGAACACCGACCCGGTGGGCACGGCGAGGTCGAGCGCGTCGAGCGCGAGGAGTCGCCCGTAGCGCTTGGTGAGACCTTCGGTGCGAATAGCGAACGTATCCACGGGAGCCTTCTTCGGTCGGCGCGATATGACGACTGCCGACCAGACTTCCCGGCGCTCCTTGACGGAGCGTACGCCCGAAGGCAGCCGATAGGAAGCGTGTGTCAGGTAGACGTAGGGCGGTCAGCGCCGCGGGCTGCCCGCCTCGTACGCATCGGGGGACGCCCTGACATGAGCGGATGTCGGCCGTCTTCGCCCGAGTGCGGAAGCGGCCGGCAAGCCCAACCTCACCTCGATGTTGGCGTCTGCGGCGCGGTTGCCTCAGGCGTTCAGGTCGCGGCGGTTGAACCAGACGGTGCCGACGGCTACGAGGACGAGCGCGGCGGTGAGCAGCACCGTGGCGTCGGCCCATTGGATGCCGTTCTTGAGGGGCTCCCCACTGATGTAGTAGTGGAACGGGGACAGGAACCTGCCTCCCTCGACGCCGAGTTGACCGGCGAAGGAGTGCAGCGCGTAGGCGATGACGCCGATCCCGGCGGTGGCGGTGAAGACCAGCGCCCGTTTGCCGGTGGCAGCGCCGATACCGATCGCGAGAGCACCGAACACGATTCCCAGCAGCGCCAGGTTGAGGCACTGGGCGGCGAACTCGGTGATGGTGACATCGGTCAGCTTCGCGCTGCTTCGGATGGCGAGCATGCCGAGCAGGATCGCGACGGCGATGACGAACGCGCCGACGCTGAGTGCGGCGAAACGCTGCAGGACGAGCCGTGTCCGGCTGATCGGGTGCGCGAGGATCAGGTCCAGGCGTCCGGACTCCTCGTCGCCGGCGATGGCCCGGGCGCCGGTCGCGGTGCCGTAGAACATGACGATCAGCGGCAGGATGAGCCCGAACACCGACGAGCCGAGGTAGCCCCCAGCGGAGGTCAGGTCGTCGAGGCGGAACGCCTCGCGCATTGCCTCCGGGTAGCCGGCGACGGCTTCGGCCATCTGTCCGCCGGAGACCTGGGGGTAGAAGCTGGCGTACATGACGGCGGCGAGGGTGGCACCGACCGTCCAGCCGGTGAGGACCCGTCGGTCGTCGCTCAGGGTCTTGGTCAGCACGTTAGGCAGCACGTGAGGCTCCGGTGTAGTAGCGGTGGAAGAGGTCTTCGAGCGGCGGTTCGGTGGCCAGGATCCCGGTCACGGTGTGCTCGTGGGTTGCCGCGCGCAGCAGCGCGTCGGGACTGCCGTCGAGCTGGCAGCGCAGCACGGTGCCGTGCACGCTGAGCCCGGTCACGCCCGGCACCGTGTCGAAGCTCTCCGCGGTCACTGGTTCGGCGAAGGTGATCTCGATGTTGCGGACAGCCTGACTGCGCAGTGCGGCGACCGTGTCGAGCGCGACCAACCGGCCTTCTCTGATGATCGCGACCCGGTCGGAGACCGCTTGGACCTCGGCCATGACGTGGCTCGACATGAACACCGTCTGGCCGTTCGCCGCCGCTTCGGACACCATCTGCAGGAACGTCTGCTGCACCAGCGGGTCGAGCCCGGATGTGGGTTCGTCGAGGATCAGCAACTCGGGCTCGTGCATGAACGCCTGGACCAAGCCAACCTTCTGTCGGTTGCCTTTCGAGAGACTCTTGATCCTCGCGGACAGGTCCAAGTCCAGACGCGCGGCGAGCGCGTCGATCCGCCCGGCTGGTACACCGGCGCGTAGCCCGGCGAGGAACCGTAGGCACGCACCGACCGTTTGCCGACCATCGACAACGAAATCCCCGGCGAGGTAGCCCACCCGCCGGTGCAGTGCGACCGCGTCGGTCCGCGGGTCCAGCCCAAAAACCCGGACGGTGCCGCTCGTCGGACGGATCAGGTCGAGCAGCAGACGAATCGTGGTGGACTTGCCGGCCCCGTTCGGGCCAAGGAAGCCCAGTACCTCACCGGAACATACCTGCAGGTCGAGGCCGTCCAGACCGCGGCGGCGGCCATAGGTCTTGACCAGACGGTCGAGCACGATCACGTCATCCATGCGCCGACCGTACTGAGATTTCAGAGATCTGTAAACACTCAGAATGTTCGGATGATGGTTACAGTGTGGTGATGAGCGATGATCTGACCCAGGCAGCCGAGCGTTTCGCGCTGACCCTGAGCCAGTACGGGCTGCAGCGGATGACCGCGCGGGTGATGGCGGCGTTGCTGTTCACCCAGCAGGACACGATGACCGCCGGCGAGATCGGCGAACAGCTCGGCGTCAGCTCCGGGGCGATGTCGGGCGCGTTGAGGAACCTCATCAGCATGGGGATGATCGAACGAGTGCCGGCGCCTGGTAGCCGCAGGGAGCACTTCCGCTTCCGCGATGGCGCCTGGGCCACCCTGATGTCCAGCCAGAACGACGCCCTGAACCTGATGACCCGGGCCGCCGACGAGGGCATCGCCACCGCTGGAACCGAAACCCTCGCCGGGCGTCGCCTCGTCGAGATGCGCGACTTCTACAGCTACATGCTCGGGGAGATGCCCGCGCTGATCGAACGTTGGCACGCCATGCGGCACCAACGTGCCGGCAGGTCCTGAAGCCGCCGCTGCCGAAACCACCCCTCACGCTGGCGGTGTCTGCCTCCCGTTACAGACCTGATCGCCGCTGCGTCACGTCGCGAGGGTTCAGGCGTGCAGATGGCGGCGGCGGTAGCCAACCGCGCCAGCGACCAACCCAACTTCGGCGAGGCCGGTCATCACCAGGGCTGCTGCTCCGCTACGTCAGTCGCGGGCGGGTGACCATCCGTTGGCGATGAGTCGGGAGTCGTCGCCACCCTCGCCTCGGAAGAGCACCCCGTCCCGGTCCGTTGCGAGGATCTGGTCGACGTAGACTCCGCGGCCCTGGCTGGAGCTGTCGGTCGTGCTGCTCCAGCGCAGGTGGGTCGCCTGGTCGGGCAGGTCGACCGTGACCTGCCACCAGACCCGGCCGCCGTGGCCGGTGACCGTGCCGTCGCTGGTCCACCGTCGGTCCCCTTGGTGTAGCAGCATCCGCCCCGGAGCCCAGGTGTGCCCTCCGTCCGTGGAGACCTCGAACCGGGCGCTGTCGTAGCGGGGCTCAGTGTCGTACCAGAGTAGGAACCGCGCCGTCCCGCCTCGCGCCGCCCGGCGCAGCGGTGCGGTGAGCGTGCTCGTCGCGCGGTCGCGCGGGTCGGCCCGCCAGGCCTCGCGTGACCGGGGGCGCACCGGCATCGCCTCGGCGAGGTCGCGCGCGACCGCGCGTCGGGCGAGGTTGTTGCTGCCCCAGCCGCGGTCGGGGTGCACCCGGTTGCTGAGCAGGATGACGAACGAGTGGGAGAGCGGGTCGATGACGATGGACGTGCCGGTGAAGCCGGTGTGCCCGAACGCCACGGGGGAGGAGAGCCCCATCATGTACCAGTGCTTGTTGAGCTCGAAGCCGAGTCCGCGGCGGCTTTCCGGATCGGCCGACTCCAGCCGTGCGTTGTAGTTGACCAGCATCGCCCGCACCGTGTCGTCCCGCAGGATCCGCTGCCCACGGTACGTACCACCATTGAGTAGTGCCTGGCAGAGGACGGCGAGGTCCGCCGCCGTGGAGAAGATGCCGGCATGCCCGGCCACGCCACCGAGCGACCAGGCGTTCTCGTCGTGCACCTCGCCCCAGACCATGCCGCGCCCGGCGTACGGCTGGTACTCGGTCGCGGCGATCCGCGACCGCAACTCCGGCCCCGGGTTGTAGCCGGTGTCGGTCATGCCGAGCGGCCCGGTGACGCCGTCACGGACCAGTTCGGCCAACGGTCGGCCGGTCACCCGTTCCAGCAGTACGCCGAGTGCGATCAGCCCGAGGTCGGAGTAGATGTACCGGGTGTCGGGCGGCGCCGTGAGCGGCGTGGCGAGCGTGGCGGCGAACCGCTCGGCCGGCGTCGGGTACTTGCTCCACAGCGCCGTGAATGCGGGCAGCCCCGAGGTGTGGGTGAGCAGCATGCGTACGGTGACGGCCTCCTTGCCACCGGCCGCGAACTCCGGAACGTAGTGGGCGACCGGCGCGTCCAGGTTTACCCGTCCCCGCTCGACCAGTTGCATGGTGACGATCGCGGTGAACAGCTTCGACACCGACGCCAAGTCGAAGACGGTGTCGGGCCGCATCGGGATCTGCTGGTCGGCGGGAAGCTCCACCCCGACCAGCCCGGGTGCCGGGCCGACGGCGGCGTACCGTACCGCCGTTCCCACGGCGGCGTGCTGCACGATCACACCGTCCTTGGCCGCCAGGGCCACGGCACCCGCGTACATGGGATGACCGGGATGGTCCGGGGTCGGCTGCAGATATGCCGCCAGGTCGGCGGGGAGGCGATCCACCTCCCCGGGAAGCAGGCCAACCTCGCGGGCGCTGCCGGGCCGCAGCGTGTCGTGACGGAACTGGATGTCGGCGGGGGTGACGACCGGCGGTCCGGGCTCGGCCGAGGGCGGCGCGGCGGTGACGGGCGCCCCGGTGGCTGGCATCGCCGCGCCCAGGAAGGCCACGGTCACGCCGAGCGCGACCTTGCGGAGCAGCGGGCGGGAGGACGCGGTGGCTCTCCTTCCCGCACCAGTGCCGAGCGCTCCCGCACCGACCACATCGGTGGAGAGATTCCTACGCTGCATGCGTCGCCTCCTACCAGGTCAGGCCGTGGCCGTACGGGTAGAGCACGGTTCCCGCGCCCTCGGCCGTGGGGATCGTGACGGGCAGCCGCCCGCTCGGGGACAGTTCGCCGTGCAGCGCGCGGACGAGGGCGTCCATCGCCGCAACGGTGTACGAGTAGGTCGCCAGGTAGGTGGTCACACCCGGCAGGTACGCGATGTCGTACGGGTCCCGGACCGCTACCACCACCACGGGTTTCCCGGTGTCCACCAGTGCCGCGACGAGGCGCCGCTGGGTGCCACGTGGGTCCGTGACGACGTCGTCCCACGCCTTGTTCACCAGCACAACGGTGAGATCATGGTCCGCTGCCTTGGCGGCCGTTGCGGCGATCAGCGCGTCGGACGGTAGGGTCGCGGGCTGGGCAGTGGCTCGGGCGCCGTGAGCGGTGAACCCGCCGGCGACCGCCGCGATCGGCGCGAAGGCGGCACTGTTCCAACCAGTGACCAGCACCGACCGGTTTGCGTGGGTCAGCGGCAGCAGCCCGGCGTCGTTGCGCACGGCGGTGAGGGTCGGGTCGGTCACCTGGGCGACGGCGGCGATGTGCTGGGGCGCCCCGACCGTCCGTACCGCCTCGTCGACGTCGGTCAGCGGCGACCCGGCCAGCCCTTGCCGGTACTTCATGGCGAGGATGCGCCGGACCGACTCGTCGATGCGCTGCTCGGTGAGCTCACCGGTGGTGACGGCCCGTAGCACCGCGTCCCGCGCCAGCCGGAGGTCCGGCGGCATCAGGAGCTGGTCGGCGCCGGCCTTGAGCGCCAACACCGGCACCCGGTCATCGCTGTACTTGTTTCGCACGGCGGCCATGTTCAGCGCGTCGGTGACGATGACTCCCCGGAAACCGAGTTCACCGCGCAGCACACCGGTGAGAATCGTCGGCGACAACGTCGCGGGGTTGCCGGACGGATCGAGCGCGGGCACCACGATGTGGGCGGTCATGATCGAATCGACACCCGCGGCGACCGCCCGCCGGAACGGCGGCGCGTCGATCCGGTCCCACTCCGCCCGGCTGTGGTCGATCACCGGCAGGCCGGTGTGGCTGTCGTCCGCCGTGTCGCCGTGGCCGGGGAAGTGCTTCGCCACCGATGTCACGCCGGCGCCGTTCTCAAACCCGGCGACCTGCGCGGCGGTCAGCTCAGCCACCAGGGCGGGGTCGGCGCCGAAGGACCGTACGCCGATCACCGGGTTGTCCGGGTTGATGTTGACATCGGCAATCGGTGCGTACGGCTGGCGGATGCCGACCGCCCGCAGCTCCCGCCCGGTGATCTCCGCCGCCGTGTACGCGGCTCGGGGCGACCGTCCAGCGCCGAGGGCCATCGCCCCGGGGAACTGCGCCGCGGGGGCTGGCATCCGCAGCACCACGCCCTGTTCCTGGTCGGTGGAGATGAGCAGCGGTACGCGACCCTTGGCGCCGTCACCGAGAGCGGCCCGCTGGAGCCCGTTGGAGAGTGTGGCGATCTGGCGGGGGCTATCCAGGTTGTGAGACCAGGAGAAGTAGGTGACGCCGCCGAGGTGGAACCGATCGATGACCTCGGCCGGCGTTTCGACGCCGAACGCGGCCCGGTTGGCGGCGCGGTCGGCGGCCGTGGGCTCGGCGGCGTCACCGCCGTAGACGTAGGTGGAAAAGAGCTGGCCGACCTTCTGCTCCAGGCTCATATGCCGCAACGTCGAGGTGACCCAGCCGTGCTCGGCGGCGGGCGGATTCACAGGTGCGGCGGAGGCCGGGACGGGGAGCGGCGTGACGGTGATCGCTAGCGTGGCCATCAGGACGGTCGCGGTGACGAGTCGAGCTTTCATAGACGATGGCCTTTCGGTCCGGATGGCTGGAACTTAGCTACCTATCTATGTGTCGTCAAGGAAGGTCAGCTACAGCTCGCGTCCGGTGCCGGTGCAGTGATGGTGCTCATCTCGTGAAGAGAGCGGCCGTCCGGCCGACAGGCTGGTGGCAGGACTCGGGCACCAGAACGCTTGGGCTGCGGTTCATGGGAGAAGCAACCGGTGTCGGACGTCCCTCGTATTGTGGTGGGGTGGCTGAGCGATCTCTGACGTTGATGGCGGTGCACGCGCACCCGGACGACGAGGCGACCAGTACTGGCGGCGTCCTCGCCCGGTACGCGGCGGAGGGGATCACGACGGTGCTCGTAACCTGCACGGATGGGCGGTGCGGCGACGGGCCCGGCGGAGTGAAGCCGGGCGACCCGGGGCACGACCCGGAGGCCGTGGTGGCGATGCGCCGGGCCGAGTTGGCGGCCAGTTGCGAGGCGTTGAAGGTCACGCACCTGGAGACGCTCGGCTATGCCGACTCCGGGATGATGGGTTGGGCGGCCAACGACGCGCCCGGCGCGTTCTGGAACACGCCGGTGGCGGAGGCGGTCGACCGGCTGAGCGAGTTGATCCGGCGCTATCGACCCGACGTCGTCGTCACCTATGACGAAAACGGCTTCTACGGCCATCCGGACCACATCCAGGCGCACCGCATCACGATGGCCGCCGTCGAGCGGACGGCCATCCCCGCGAAGGTGTACTGGACCACCGTGCCGCGTAGTGCGTTTCAGGAGTTCGGCCGCGTGATGAAGGAGATTGGCGTCGAGTTCCCCGAGCCGGACGGGCCGTCGGAGGCGGTGCCGCAGCTCGGCCTGCCCGACGACGAGATCACCACCTGGGTGGACACGAGCGGCTACGGCGCGCAGAAGTTCGAATCGTTGGCTGCGCACGCCAGTCAGGCCGAGAGCATCTTCTTCCTGCAACTTGGCCAGGAACGGTTCACCGAGCTGATGGGCGTGGAAACCTTCGTCCGGGTCCGCGACACCACCGATGCGCCGACGCCTGAGGACGACCTGTTCGCCGGACTGCGCTGACAGAGCACGTACGGTGGTCAGGGCCTGGTCCCTGCGGCGTCGTTGAAGTGAATTGCTCGACCAGGCAGGTGCCCATGCGCCGGGCTCGGGCCACAGCAGCACGCCCAGGAGCAACACCGCCAGGCTCGCTGCCACCGGCGGCAGCACCGGCCACCCGAATGTCGAGGCTCGCCACCACGAGCCAGGAACCTGAACCAGCACGACGCCGACCAGCGGCGGGCATCCACGTCTGGGTACTGCCTGCTGGATGTCGAGGAGGACCCGCCCGTCGATCTGGTACGGGATGAGGCGTACGCGGCGGACGTCCATGCCCTCGAACCCTCCGGCAAGCAGCCCTGCGTTCTGTAGAGAAACTTCGATATCGACTAGCATTGCGGCAATAACCTTCTCCGCCGGCCACGCTCATGTCGGCGTCACCTGACAAGAGGGGATCACCATGGCGAGTAGAAGACGATGGCCGGCGCGTAGCACGGCGATTCTGGTCGGTGCGATCGCGTTGGTGACCGGCCTGCTGCCGACCGCCCCCGCCGCCGCGGCGAACGCGGTCTTCCAGGCGGCGACGCTGAACATCTACAACGGACTCAGCCGGGCCGACTTCGTCTCCGACCTGCAACTGATCACCTCGAAGGCGGACCTGGTCGGCCTCAACGAGGTGGGGGAGCGGAAGGCACATCTGCAGGACTGGGCTGCGGCGAACGGCTGGTGGTATTACGCGCCCGAGCCGACGAGCGCCGCCCAGGAAGCCCTGCTGGCCAGGAAGAGCATGTTCGACGTGGTCGACAAGGGGTCCATCTTCGTGTGCGACACCAACGGGCCGGGGGAGGTGCCGCCCGCCCGCTACAACAACTGGGTCAGGTACCGGCACAAGGCGAGCGGCCGGAACGTCATCCACATCAACGTGCACCTGAACGCCAGCATCGAGAGCAACGGTCGGCCGGAGGATCTGCCGCGCACCCGGTGCGCCGAGGAGCAGATCCAGAACATCAAGGACCTGGCCGTCGGCAAGAAGGACGACGGCCAGATCATCGTCAGCGGTGACTTCAACATCGACTTCAGCGCCGACCGGGCGTACGGGTACGAGAAGTTCCCGTGGAAGGTCTTCGAAGCCAACTCCCTGCCGAACCTGCGCTCCGTCTACAACCTGTACGGGGAGAAGGGCACCGGAACGCACACGTCGGGACGGCACATCGACTCCATCTACTTCTGGAAGCGCGTGCCGGAGCAGCAGGTCATGTGGATGACCGACTACAGCATCGTCGGCGGCACGAAGTCCGACCACAACGGCGTCGTGGCGACGTTCGCCATCCAGATGTAGGTCGTCCCCGCGTCCACCACGGCGGGAAGCTGCGATGGGGCCGGCCTCGGCCCCGCCCCCATCGCGGCAACCGTCGCGACGTCGGCGCCGCGTGACGACCCAATGACGAGGGTCAGGGTGGCTGCCCGCCTGCCGGGTGTCGGAATCTGTCGGCGGCTGTCGACGTGGAACCTGTCCGCCCACCGGCCGGGGTGCCTTGCCCAGAGGTTCGCCATCCGGCCGGTGCCCAGTGGTGCGCGACGGGGTGACGGCCAGTACCGGTCGTGATCAGTAGAGCAGGTAGGGCCGGCGCTGCCGGTCGAAAGCGGCCAGCTCGTCGGCCCAGGCGCCCACCACGTCGTCCACGTCGGCGCCCGCGTCGATCATGGTGCGTAGCCGGGGCGACCCGGTGAGCTTGTCGATCCAGTACGGCCGAACCGCGTCCCACGTGTCCTGCCGCCAGGCGAACGCCGGATACTTCCGCGCCTCCACCAACATGGCCACCCCTGTGCGGATCGGGTCGTAGACGTGGCGGTCCACGACCTTCACCTCGACCCCGGCGCAGAGCTTGTTGAGCAGCGCCGGCTTCTGGCCGGCTGCGGTGGGCGAGAAGTACGCCTCCCGGAACCGCACTCCCGGCAGGTCACGGGCGTTGAGGCGGTCACTCCAGTGGTAGTCGAAGTCGGTGTCGAGTCCGCCGATCAGCTCGAACGGACGGCAGGTGCCGCGACCTTCGGTGATCGACGCGACGCCCTCGAAGAGGCAGGTACCCGGGTAGACGAGCGCCGTGTCGGTGGTGGGCATGTTGGGGCTGGGCATCACCCACGGCAGATCGGTGTCGGCCGCCAGCACGTTCCGCTTCCAGTGCCGGCACTGCACCACGTGCAGGTCGACCGGCCGTCCGGCCTCGGCGGGCAGGAACTCGGCGTTGAAGAGGCGAGCCAGTTCGCCGACGGTCATGCCGTGCTGCTGCACGATCTCCTTCAGCCCGACACCGGAGGTGTAGCCGGCGGTCATCATCGGGCCGTACGCCCGGCCGCCGATCGGGTTGGGCCGGTCGAGCACGACGTACCGCTTGCCGACCCGGGCTGCGGCGAGCATCGAGGTGTACATCGTCCAGATGTAGGTGTAGAACCGGGCGCCGACATCCTGGATGTCGAACACCACCGTGTCCGTCCCGGACCGGGTGAACATGCTCTCCCAGTCGGCCTGCGAGGCGCCGTACGCGTCGTAGACGGTGATGCCGGTCCGGGCGTCCGTGCCGGTGCCCTCGCTGCCGCCCGCCTGGGCCGAGCCCCGGAATCCGTGCTCGGGGCCGAACGCCGCCACCACGTTGACCTGACCCGAGCCGTGCACCAGGTCGACCAGGTGGCGGTAGGAGGAGTCGACGCCGGTGGGGTTGGAGATGATTCCCACCCGCTGTCCGCGCAGGTCCCGGAAGCCGGAGCGGACCAGCATGTCCAGGCCGGTCTCGACCCGGCGGATTCCGGGGTCGGCGCTGCCGGGTGCGCCGGCCAGGGCTCCGGCGAGGGTACCCCCGGTGACCGCGCTGGCTCCGGTGAGGAAGGTTCTGCGCTCCATCGGGTTCCTCCCAAGCCGCTCGATTCATCGAAACCTAGCTACATCCCGCAGGTCGGTCAAGGAAGGAGTCCTACATCGTCTCGCCGGTTGCCGGGAAGATGCATCACCTGCCGGTCGCCACCACCTTCAACGACCGTCAGTCGAGAAACCAGAAGTCGCGACCAGTCGGGTGGTGGCCGGCACGTCGTTGGGGACGGTGGAGGCGGTGCCGATGGCGATGACGGCAAGGCCGGCTCGGCGTGCCGTCATGTCACCCACCCGCCATCGTCCACCAGCCGCAGCGCGACGTTCGTCCCGACTCAGCCGACCAGGTCGCGCACCACAGCCGACGGCTCGACAGGCTCGTCGACGACCACGTCTACGAAACCGGCCGCCCGCCTGTCAGCTGCGTTATCAGCGACAGCACCGCAGCTGGCCCGTCGTCGGCCCGGACTCGGCGAGCGAGTTCGGCCGCGCGGTCGCGACAGGTCGATCGACCAAGGCAGGAGCGCAGCGCGTCGGTCAGGGTGTCGGTGGTCAGCTCGTGGATCGGCAGTGGGGGCGGCGCAACGCCGAGGCGGTGCAGCCGGGCTGCCCAGAAGGGCTGGTCCACCAGGACGGGCACGGGGACCGCTGGCACTCCCGCGCGTAGGCCGGCCCCGGTGGTGCCTGCTCCGGCGTGGTGGACCACGGCAGCCGTCCGGGGGAACAACCAGTCGTGTGGCAGGTCACCGACGAGCAGGGTGTCGTCACCGGCGGGTTCGAGTTCGGCCCAGCCGGACTGGACGACGGCGCGTACGCCGGCTCGTTTGACGGCGGCCGCGACGATGTCGTCGAGTCGCTCGTGGGTCGGGGTCATGCTGCCGAACCCGACGAACACCGGAGGGGGACCAGCCTGGAGGAAGTCGACCAGCAGATCCGGAGGTTGCCATCCCGGCGGCCGGGCCGGCCACCAGTATCCGGTCACGTGCACGTTCGTGGGCCAGTCCGCGGGTCGAGGGACCACTGCCGAGCTGTAGCCGTGGCAGATCGGCCAGTCGTCCGGTGGGCTGGGCGTCTCCCCGGCAGCGGGGAGGTCGAGCCGGGTGCGCAGCCGCCGCAGAACGTCGGCGTAGAGGACGCCGGTCCGGGCGAGCAGTTCGCGGCCGGCTGCGATGTTGTCAGCGGGCGACAGGTGCACGGCATCGGGCCAGCCAGGCGGTGGGAACTCCCGGGTGGGGACCCCTGGCGCGAGATAGACGCCGAGGCTCGGGATGCCGAAGCCTTCGGCGACGAGCCGGCTCAGCGGCGCCGGGCCGAATGCGGTGAGCAGAATGTCGGTGCCGGCAGCCGTGGCCGTCAGCACGCCCTCGCCCAGCTCGTCGAGGAACGCGGCGAAGACCGATCCGGCGGCCTCCGGGGAGGGAGCAGCGCTCCGTGCGCGTACGAGCTCGACCGGATCTCCGGGAAGGGCGCGATACTCCAGCCCGCAGTCTCGTACGAGATCCGCGAACCGGTCGTGCGCGGCCAACGCCACCTGATGGCCCGCTTGCTGCAGCCGCTGGCCCAGGCCCGTGAACGGTGCGACGTCACCTCGCGAGCCCGCTGTCACGATCAGAATCCGCATCGAGTATCCCCGGTCGTGCCGCTGGCTTTCGACCGCCGCCCCACCCGATCGTCGAGCCGATGTCGATTCCGGCGGGCAGGCGCGGCCTGTGCCGGGTGGCGGCGGGCGGCACCGTGCCTGACGGTGTCGACCGACCTGTCCGGGGCCCGCGTCATGCTGGCAGAGTTGCGGGCGGTTCGCCAGGTCTGCCCGGGAACACGACGGAGGCATGCCGTCACAACGTGGTCTCTACGCCGCGGCACCTTGGCGACAGGACCGCGGTCACGACCGGGCAGGCGGTGACCGCTGTTCCGGGTAATGCCAGAACCTCCCTGGGCCAGCGGCGGCCGACGTAGCGGGGTGACGATCCGATGCTCATGTGGAACGCGGTGCCACAAGATCCGGTGTTCGGCGGGCGGTCGGGCCGTCGCCGCACGTGCCGGCACGGGCACCGCAGCGGGTACCATGCATCAAGCGCAAGGGAGTTCGGTAGTGGTCTAGAGGAAGTTTGGAGCTATGTCGGCGGCGCAGAGGGCATCCGCTGGGGTCGCCGACAACGACGTCTCGAAGAAAGACGCCATCGTCCAGAGGCTTCGTGACGAGATCGTGTCCGGAGCTATCGCGCCGGGGGAGAAGCTCTCCGAGGCGCGCCTCGCCGAGCGGTTCGGGGTCAGTCGGATGCCGGTGCGTGAGGCGTTCAAGGAGCTCGAAGGCGCCGGATTTGTTTCGATCGAGCGTCGCCGTGGCACTTTCGTCAAGAGCCTCAGCCGGCACGAGATCCTCGATCTCTTCGAGGTGCGTGAGGCGGTCGAGGGGATGACCGCCCGGCTGTGCGCGAATCGCGCCAGCAACGAGTTCCTCGCGCGCATCGACGAGGTGATGGCCTCGATGCAGGACTGCGTCGAGGCTGGCGACACCGACGGCTACAGCGCAATGGACGCACGGTTGCACGAACTCATCACCGAGGGTGCTGGCAATGAACGGCTGAGTGACCATTACCGATTGCTGGTCCAGCATCTGAGCCGCGGCCTGCTGTCGTCGATCGTGACCAGGCGAGAGGGGCGGATGCAGCGGTCGCTCGCGGAGCACCGCGCCGTGGTGTACGCCATCCGCGCGCGGGACGCCGATGCGGCGGAAGAGGCCATGCGTGCCCACGTGCAACGTGGCCGCCTCGAGCTTCAGGACGAGGTCACCACCAAGTTCGGTCGCTGACCGGTCGGGCGCCTCCCGCGCTCGCCCCCGGCGCGGCCAGAAGGGGCCGTCGCCGGACCTGGGCAGTGGTCCGGCAGCGCCACCCCGCACGCGAGTCCAGCCCGGCACGTGCGCGCATCCGCTGATCGCGCCCCGGGGCGAGAGCGTACGCGCGGTCTTCTCCTCGGCCGGTGCGGTCCAGCGGCCTGGACGGCCTCGCTTCCACCGCCGTTTCTGCCGATGCCGAGTCGGCCCGGCCTGCGGCAGGCCGCCGGTGTTCAGACCGGAGCAACCTCTTGACAACTGGTATGTCAGATCAGCAGTATCTGGTTCGCACCACCACGCTCCCGCAGTACACGCGCTTGCATCTGCCATACCAGTCTCCCCCCTAGTCCGTTTCACCCCCTTGTCACCTGAACGGACAGCAGCCGACGAAAGGCCTTCGCATGCGTACCAAGATCGCGATCGTGTCAGCCGTTACCGCCATACCCCTCGCACTCTCGGCGTGTGGGTCCTCGGGCGACGGGGCGGCGGCCGACGGGACCAAGAGCATCGGCTTCATCTCCCAGGCCCCCCGCAACGACGGCGGGTTCACCCAGTTCGGGCTGGCCGGCGTGAACGCGGCGATCGAGGCCGACACGACCCTCAAGCTGTCCTCCATCGTCGACAACGCCGCCAACTCCCAGGAGCAGATCCAGGGACTCGAGTCGCTGGCCGCGAAGAACCAGATCGTGGTCGCGGACGGCGCCTCGTTCAACAAGGCCGTCGCGGTCGTGGCGCCGAAGTATCCGAAGGTGCGGTTCATCCTGGTGGCCGCCGACCTCGACGCCTACGCCGAGAACGTCACCTCGGTCACCGCCGCCGTCGGATACAACGCCATCGTCGTCGGGGCCGTCGCCTCGGCCCATTCCCGGACCAAGAAGCTCGGGATGATCGCGGGCCTTCAGGTCCCCTCCACCACCGCCTGGTACCACGGCATGGTCCAGGGTGCCGCGCTGGAGAATCCGAAGACCAAGGTCGTGGAGACCTACACCGGCGACTTCAACGATGTCGGCAAGGCCAAGCAGGCCGCCGAAGCCATGATCGCCAGTGGTGTCGACTCGATCCTCTCCGATCTCGAC
Source organism: Micromonospora sp. NPDC050187 (assembly GCF_044459745.1). NCBI lineage: Bacteria > Bacillati > Actinomycetota > Actinomycetes > Micromonosporales > Micromonosporaceae > Micromonospora > Micromonospora sp. NPDC050187. The sequence continues at coordinate 63,501 of NZ_JBITJH010000014.1, read as the reverse complement.
AGCGGCTCCGGGGGCGTCTACCAGGCCGCCGGCGGCTCCGCCAGCCCTACCGACGTGTACGACGTTTTCGCCCTGCACTGCGACTCGAGTCCCCACATCATCGGCTCCGGCGTAGTGAGCTGGTCCGACATCCTGAAGAACGCGGTCGCCGACGCCGCCGCCGGCAAGCTGCCGGCTGGCGCCATCAGCTACGGCCTGGGCACCGGCGCGCTGCGGTTCGAGTTCTGCCCGGGCAAGGGGACGGCGGCGGAGAAGGAACTCGTCGAGAAGATCACCAAGGACATCACCGACGGCAAGATCGTCGCCGACAAGGGTGTTCTTCTTCCCAAGCCGGCCTACCACTTCGAGCAGCGTTAGGTCGCCGTCGATGAGGACTCGTCCCGATTCCGGCCCCGCCGTGCGCGGCTCGGGCACCGGAGCTTCCGCTCTCCGGCTCACCGGAGTGACCAAGCGGTTCGGCTCCTTCGTCGCCAACGACGCCGTCGACCTCGACATCGCCTGGGGTGAGATCCACGCCCTCCTCGGCGAGAACGGTGCGGGCAAGACGACGCTCATGCGGATCGTCACCGGCCTCTACAACCCGGATGAGGGTGGCATCGAACTCGACGGAGAGCCGGTGCGTTTCCGCAGGCCCGAGCACGCCCTGCGGGCCGGAATCGGGATGGTCCACCAGCATTTCACGCTGGTACCGACCCTGACCGAGCTGGAGAACCTTGCCATCGCACCAGCCGCCGTTCCGTGGCGCAACGGTCTGACCGAGGCGCGCCGCCGATCGCAGGAGGTGGCTGTGGCAACCGGCCTGCGGATCACCCCCGACCGGCTGGTCGCCGACGCGTCGGTGGGGGAGCGGCAGCGACTGGAGATCGTCAAGTTGCTCTGCCGCGGCGCCCGGATCCTGATCTTCGACGAGCCGAGCGCCGCGCTGAGCCCGGGCGAGTGGGACGAACTCGCCAACCTGATGCGACGGCTTGCCGCCGCCGGTCACGCGGTCATCCTGATCTCGCACAAGCTGTCGGAGGTCTTCAGCGTCGCGGACCGGTACACGGTGCTGCGGCGCGGCGCGGTGAGCGGCTCGGGAACCATCGCGGAAGCGACTCCCGACCACCTGGTGACCCTGATGGTCGGCGAACGAATGGTCGACCGTCCGCCGCTTCCCGCCGGCACCCCGGGTCCGGCGGTCCTGACCATCCGGGGTCTCGACGTCGCTCGGGACGACAGCCAGCCGACCGGCCCGAAGGCGCTCCAGGGCATCGACCTCGAGGTGCGTCGAGGCGAGATCCTGGGGATCGCCGGAGTCGCCGGTAGCGGTCAGTCCGAACTCGTCGAGGTGCTCATGGGCATCCGGCCGGCGCTGTCGGGCGCCGTCGAGTTGGCGGGGCAACCATTTACCCACCGGTCGCCGCGCGGGTTCTTCCGAGCCGGTGGTGCGGTGATTCCGGAGGACCGGCACCACGCGGCGATCGTCCCCGGGATGACCCTCTGGGAGAACATCACCCTGCGATCGCTGCGTTCCGCGCCGTTGAACAGGCAAGGACTGCTCGATGTCCGGGCGGCGTCCGCCGAGGCGCGTCGGCTGATGGACGAGTTCGACGTACGCGCCGACAGCGAGAACCTGCCGATCGGGCGGCTCTCCGGCGGAAACCAGCAGAAGGCGGTCCTCGCCCGGGAGCTGTCGGGGAATCCGGATCTGTTGATCGCCGCACAGCCCGTGCGGGGTCTCGACGTACGGGCGGCGGACTTCGTCTACCGGAGCCTCGTCGCACACCGCGAACGCGGCGGTGCCGTGCTGCTGATCTCGATAGACCTCGACGAGGTCATCTCGATGTCCGACCGGATCGCGGTGCTTGCTCACGGGCGCATCCAGGGCGTCGTCGACGCCGCGAAGGCCACCCGCGCCAGCCTCGGCGCCCTCATGACGTCGTCCGGAGAGGCCCTGTGATGCTGTCAAAAGACCTGATCATGCGGATGCTCGTGCAGATGGGAGTGGGCTTGACGGCACTGGCCGTCGGTGCGCTCCTGTTGGTGGCGATCGGGGTGGCGCCGCCCGAGGCGTTCCATGTCTTCTGGGGCGGCACATTCGGGACGCCGACCAACGCCGGTACGACCCTGACCCAGGCTGTGCCGCTGCTCCTGGTCGCGCTCGGCTGGATCCTGACCACCCGGGCCGGACGTCTGCACGTCGGCTTTCCCGGTCAGATCCTCGTCGGTGGTTCCCTGGCCACGGCGGTCGGGCTGCAGTGCGGCGGCCTGCCGGGCCCGGTCGCGGTGGGGCTCACCGCCATCGCCGGCATCGTCGGCGGGGCACTCTGGGCAGGCCTGACCGCGTGGTTGTGGGCCTCGCGCGGGGTGCTTGAGATCGTGTCGTCGCTCCTGCTCAACCTGGTCGCGCTCCAGGTCGCGGAGTGGTTGGTCCGGGGGCCGCTGCAAGGCTCCTTGGACGGTCAACCGCAGTCGGCGAACTTCCCGGCCGAAGCACTGTGGCCGAGCGTCGGGTCGATTCCTGGCCGCACCCTCTCGTACGACGTGGTGCTCCTCCCGGTGTGCGCGATCGCCGTGGTGCTGCTGCTGTCCCGCACCGCGTTCGGCTTCCGCCTGCGGGTGGCCGGCGGCAACCAGGACGCCGCTCGGTGGTCGGGCATCGACCCGGTCCGTGAAGGGGTCGCCGCCATCATGATCTCCGGTGGGTTCGCCGGTCTCGCGGGCGCCGCGCTGCTCTTCGCCGGTTCCGCGCCCTGGATGAGTGACGGATTCGAAGCCGACGTCGGCTTCAACGGCATCGCGGTCGCCCTGCTGGCGCGCAACTCACCGGTCGGCGCGGTCGCCACCGCCGTCGTGTTCTCCGCGCTGAACGTCGGTGGGACCGCCATGCAGGCCCAGTTGGATGTGCCGTCCTCGCTGGCCTCGGTGCTCCAGGGCGCCGTCATCGTGTTGGTCCTGGTGGCGGCCGTCGTCCTGAGGGGCAGCACGAGGGCGTCCTCCACCACGAAACCCGCCCCGGCCCGTCGACGACCCGGCGTCGTCGCCCGCAGCGGTGCCCGAACCGAGGAGGCCTGAGATGGGGATCTTCGACGTCGCGTTCCTCGTCTCGGCGATCACGATCGCCGCCCCGATCCTCCTCGCGGCCACCGGGGAACTCGTCTCCGAGCGGGCCGGCGTACTGAACGTCGGGCTCGAAGGTGTGCTGCTCGTCGGCGCCTTCGGCGGCTACCTCGTGATGGCTGGCACCGGGAACATCGCGATCGGTTTCCTCGGCGGCATCGTTGGCGGTCTGCTTTTCGGGGCGCTGATGGGCGTGCTCGCGATCGAGACCAAGGTCGACCAGATCGTCTCCGGCATCGCGCTGACCCTGCTCGGCTACGGCCTGACGACGTTTCTCAACGAGGACATCTTCAGCAAGCCACGCGCCTTCGACCCGCTGCCCCGACTCGCGATCCCGCTGCTCGCGGACGTGCCCGTCCTCGGGCCCGCCCTGTTCACCCAGGATGCCTTCGTCTATGCCACGGCCGTCGTCGTCGTCCTCGTGGCCCTGGCGCTGACTCGGACGACCTGGGGCATCAACCTGAAGGCGACCGGCGAGAGCCCGGTAGCCGTCGACGCCGCCGGCGTCAGCGTCCGCGGGCTGCGCTGGGCCGGCGTCCTCTTCTCGGGGGCCTGCGCCGGCGCGGCCGGCGCGTACATCTCCATCGGCGACGTCGGTGTCTTCCGTGAGGCCATGACCGGCGGGCGCGGCTATCTGGCGATTGCCGCCGTCCTGTTCGGGGGCTGGCGGCTGAGCGGGCTGGGCCTTGCCGTCGCGATCTTCGCGGTCACCGACGCCACCCAGTTGCGGTTGCAGGCTGTCGGCGACATCCCGGGTGAGGTATGGGTCGCCGTGGCCCTGCTCATCCTGGCCGCTCTCGGTGCCGGGCGCGTCCGCCGTGCGGCGGCCACCTCCCGCCTCGACCGGCGGCGGGCCGGCGCCGTCGAGCTTGCCGGCTTGGCCGTGGTCGCGGTGCTGGTCGTACTCGCCATCGTCCGACCGGCCGTGACGTTGCCGGTGTCCCTGTGGCTCGCCATGCCGTACGTGCTGGCGCTCGTCGCCCTCGCCGCCGAGGGCAAGCGGCGGCACAAGGCGCCGGAGGCGCTTGCCGTCCCCTATCTGCGAAGTGAGGTCTGACTTTGATCACCGACGTGCACACGCACTTCTGGACCCGGGAGCACCAGCGCTCTCCCTGGACTGACGGGCTGGGACGGGTCTCGAAGACGCTGGCCTCCGACGATATCGACCTGGTCACGGTGGACTCCTACCGCCGGGGCGTCGCGCCCGCCGAGCGCACGATCGTCTTCGGACTCCAGGCACAGGCCTCCGGGATCATGGTCCCCAACGATGCCGTCGCCGCGTTCGTACGAGCAGTCGGCGGTCAGACCGTCGGCTTCATGTCGGTCGATCCGACCCGCCACGACGCGGTCGACGAGGTGGAGCGCTGTCACGCGGAACTCGGACTGGTCGGCATCAAGATGGGGCCGATCTACCAGGGCACCTCGCCGCTGCACCCGATGACGATGCGGGTCTTCAAGACCGCGGAGCGGCTCGGCCTGCCCGTGATGATCCACCAAGGCGCGATCTTCGCGAACGCCGGCCGGCTGCCCGACGCCAACCCGCTGCTGCTCGACGACGTGGCGTGCACTTTTCCCGATCTGCGGATCGTGGTCGCACACATGGGTCACCCGTGGATCTACGAAACCGTCGTCGTGATGCGCCGGCACCGCAACGTCTTCGCCGACACGTCCGCGATCGCCAGCCGTCCGACGGTGTTGGCGAACGCCTTCTCGGCCGCCAAGGAGTACGGCGTCCTCTCTAAGGTGCTCTTCGGTAGCGACTCGCCGATGGTGGCTGCGACCAGCGCCGTTGCCGCCCTCGAACGGGTCGTCGCGCGGATGCGGCAGATCGCGCACACGCCCATCACCGACGAGGAACTGCACGCCATCCTGCACCGGCCCTCGTTCGACCTGCTCGGCATCGAGGCACCTGTGGCTCTCCCGCGGAGCGTGCCGACCGAGCTGACCCGAACTGCCTGCTGACCGTCCCACGGAGAGAGCCATGACGAAGAACCAGATCACGAATCCGTCGGTGTTCCTGGCCGCCACGGCCGTACTCGACGGCCCGCTCCCCGTCGAGATCTCGATGGAGCCGATCCTTCGAGGGGCGCCTTTCGCCTACGAGAGAGTCCTGTACGACGCCGCCGGCGCGTTCTTCGCCGTCTGGGCGTGCGACGCCGGTGTCTATCCCCGCGTGAAGGACAAGCGCGGCTCGTTCATGTACATCATCTCCGGCGAGGCCACCATCACGGACGAGGACGGCACCTCCCACGAGTTGACCGCCGGCAGCGTGATCGTGCTGCCGTACGGCTGGGTCGGCACCTGGGACATCCGCGAGACCATCCGGAAGGTCTACCTGCACACGACCCCGGTGCCGCCGTACCGCGCGGGTGTGCAGCCGTCCGCCTTCCTGGCCGCGGTCGACGTGCTCGGGGGCGACCTGCACGCCCCGGTGGTGGCGCGAGTGGCCTCCTGGGCGCCGCCGGTCGCCGAGACCGTCGTGTTCGACGGACCCGACGGCCGGTGCGCCGTCCAGGAGCGCGGACCGGGGGTGTTCCGGCGAACGGCGGTCGAGGGCGCCTCCTACCTGTACGTCGTCTCCGGCGAGGCCACCATCGCCGACGAGGACGGCACCCCGCACGAGTTGACCGCCGGCAGCGCCGTCGCTCTGCCGGACGGCTGGGCCGGCACCTGGGACATCCGCACCACGATCCGCACCGTCCACGTCGACACCGTGCCGATCACCGACAAGTGATCAGGACAGGAGAAACTGTGATCAACGACGACCCCTACGCAGCCGTGACCCCGGCACCGCCGCTGCGGGTGTTCAGCAACGACCTCGTCGACGGCACGGAAATGCCGCTGACCTACCGCGACCCGGACCTCGGCGGCACCAACACCTCACCCCACCTGGCCTGGTCGGACTTCCCGGCCGGGACCAGGAGCTTCGCGATCACCTGCTACGACCCGGATGCTCCCACCGGGGTCGGTTTCATGCACTGGGCCGTCGCGAACATTCCCGCCTCCGTGACCTCGCTGGCCGCCGGCGCCGGTGCACCGGAGGGGCCGATGCCGGCGGGGTCCCTCACCCTCCCCAACGACCTGCGGATGCGTCAGTACATCGGCCCCAACCCGCCGCCGGGCTCGGGCCGCCACCGCTACGTGTTCATCGTCCACGCGGTCGACGTCCCCGTGCTCGAGATCGATCCCGAGCTGACCCCGGTTGTCCTGGGCTTCAACCTGCACTTTCACACCCTGGCGCGAGGGAGCATGACCGTATGGGTGGACGCGGAGGAGTGACGGCCAGTGATTGCTCAGCATTCCGACCCCTGGGGGCACTGAGATGACAGGAACTCAATCGACAGGCTCCACCGGCCGTTCCCGCCACGCGGAGGTCGCGGGCGCCGGGTTCGCCGGTCTCACCGTGAGCATCGCGCTCGCCCGCCGTGGCTGGACCGTACGCCTGCACGAGCAGAACGACCAGGTGCGTGACTTCGGCGCCGGCATCCTGCTGTGGCGCAACGCGATGCTGGCCCTCGAGGTCATCGGGGTAGCCGGGGCGATCCGGGCGAACGGCGTACAGCCCGGCACCTACGACACCAGCCTGAACGGCGACCCGGTCTCGTCGGAGCTGGCCGGCTACCCCTACTGGGCGATCAACCGGCCAAAGCTGCATGCGCTGCTCGTCTCGGCGGCTCGGGCGGCCGGAGTGGAGATCGTCACCGGTTCACGGGTGGTCGGGGCCGACCCGGCCGGTGCCCTGCTCCTGGCCGACGGGACCAGGCTGGAAGGCGACCTGGTGATCGGTGCCGACGGCGCCGGCTCGGCGGTACGTAACTCGCTGGGTGACCTCACCCAGGAACGCAAGAAGTACCAGGACGGAGTCTGCCGGGTCCTGATCCCGCGGCCCGAGGAGTTCCAGGGGCCCGAGTGGGACCGGGTCATCGACTTCTGGACCCTGGAACCGGACGCGATGCGCATCCTGTTCATCCCCACCGGGCCCGACACGATCTACATGGGCATGATGGCGACGACCACCAACGAGCGCGCCTCGCGGATCCCGATCGACGTCGAGGTCTGGTCGAAGCGCTTCCCGCATCTGGCCACGGCGGTGGAGCTGGCCGGCAGGGCCGAAGGCGGCCGACACGACAACTACCAGACCAACCGGGTGGCGCCCTGGTCGAGCGGTCGGGCGGTGCTCGTCGGGGACGCGGCCCACGCCATGTGTCCCGCGCTCGGGCAGGGCGCCAGCATCGGCATCGTCAACGCGGTCGAACTCGCCCACACCCTCGATCAGTACGACGACATCGGTGCGGCGCTCGCCGTGTGGGAGGAGCGCGAGCGGAGCATGACCGACACCGCCCAGGCCCGGAGCGCCTACATGGCCGAGACCCGAACGCTGGCCAAGGGGAACGGCTTCACCCCCGAGGTCATGGAGACGGCGAACTTCGAGCTTCCCGCGGTCACGCCCGAGATCGCCGCGGCGTACCCGGTTCCGGAGACACCGTGATGAGCGGGCCGCAGACGGTCGTCATCGGCGACGTCGAGATCACCCGGATCCAGGAGTACGTGGGCCTCAGTCCGGCGACCCCCGGCTTCCTGTTCCCGGACAGCGATCCGGCGTACTGGCGGGACAACGCCGGATGGCTCGACCCGGACTTCTTCGACGCCGGTCGGGGGCAGTTGCGCTCGGTGTTGCACACCTGGCTGATCCGCAGCCAGGGGGCGGTGATCCTGGTCGACACCGGTGCCGGCAACGGCAAGGAGCGCCCCTATGCCCCGGTCTACGCCCACCACGACACCGCGTACCTCGCGAACCTGGCCGCGGTGGGGGTCGCACCGGAGGACGTCGACATCGTCGTCAACACCCACCTTCACGTCGACCACGTCGGGTGGAACACCCGCCTGGAGGGCCGTGGCTGGGTTCCCACGTTCCCGAACGCGCGCTACCTCATCACCCGGGAGGACTTCGAGTTCTGGGACCCGGTGAAGAATCCGCGCCCGCCGGCCGACGGCAACCAGAACGTCTTCGAGGACAGCGTCGTCCCGGTACACCGCGCGGGACTCGTCCAGCTCTGGAGCGGCCAGTACCGGATCGATTCCGACCTGGTGTTGCAGGCCGCCCCCGGGCACACCCCCGGCTCCGCGGTGCTGCGGCTGGAGTCCGGAAACGCCGGGGCGCTCTTCGTCGGCGACATCATCCACTCGCCCGTGCAGATCGCAGCCCCGGACGTCAACAGCTGCTTCTGCGAGGATCCGGCGCTGGCCCGGGCGTCCCGGCGCCGCCTCCTCGCCGAGGCCGCCGAGCGTTCGCTGCTGGTCTTCCCGGCCCACTTCGGCGGGCACTCCGCCTGTCACGTCGCCGCCGTCGACGACGTGTTCGTCATCCGCGACTGGGCCGACCTGGCCCGGATCTGAACCACCGCTCGGAAGGAATCCACCACCATGACTGAGGACCTGTACGAGGCCGGCATGGCGATGCGCCGCCGGGTGCTCGGCGACGCCCACGTCGACGCGTCGCTGGCTGCCGCCACCGACTTCTCGCTGGACCTGCAGGAGTACGTGACGAAGTACTGCTGGGGCGACATCTGGAACCGCCCCGGGCTCAGCCTGGAGGAGCGCAGCCTGATCAACCTCGCCATGATCACCGCCCTCAACCGTGGCCACGAGTTCAAGGCGCACGTCCGCGGCGCGCTGAACAACGGGGTCTCCCGGGAGAAGATCAAGGAGGTCCTCATGCAGACCGCCTTCTACTGCGGCGGGCCCGCCGCGTTGGAGAGCTTCCGCCTCGCAGCCGAGGTGTTCGCCGCGGTGGACGCCGAATGACCGGGACGGGGATCGAGCACATCGGGTTCATCGGCCTCGGCAGGATGGGCCGACCGATGGCCTCGCGGCTGTACGACGCGGGTTATCGGCTCACGGTGGCCGACGCCGCACCGGACGTCGCCGAGGGATTCGTGACCGACCATCCGAAGGCGGTCACCGCGCACACGGTCGACGCGTACCGCGCCGTGGACGCCCTGATCGTGATGCTGCCGAACTCGGCGGTTGTCGAGTCGGTGCTGGAGGGCGACGCGGTCGCGGAAGCGCTGCGACCCGGCACTCTGGTCGTCGACATGAGCTCCTCCGAGCCGCTGCGCACCCGCGCGTTGGCCGAGCGGCTGACCGCCCGGGGTCTGCGGATGCTCGACGCTCCCGTCTCCGGCGGAGTACGCGGCGCGGTCACCGGAACGCTGGCGGTACTGGTCGGCGGAGAGGAGACCGATCTGGCCGAGGTGCGCCCGGCCCTGCGACGACTGGCCCGGACCGTCATCCCGGTCGGCCCGATCGGGTCCGGGCACGCGGCCAAGGCCCTGAACAACCTGGTCTCGGCCACCACCATCTCGGTGACCGTGGAGGCGCTGCGGCTGGGGGAACGGTTCGGCATCCCGCCGGAAACGATGACCGAGGTGCTCAACAGCTCCTCCGGGCGTTCGAACACCAGCGAGAACAAGGTCGCCCAGTTCATGATCAGCGGAAGGTACGACTCGGGGTTCGCCCTGCACCTGATGGCGAAGGACGTCGGGATCGCCGTCGACCTGGCACGCGAACTCGGCCAGGCCACCGAGGTCGCGGACGGCGTGGCCCGACAATGGCGGCGGATCGCCGGGGAAGTCACGCCGCAGACCGACCACACCGCCATGTACGAGCTGATCGGCGGTGACCGGTGAACGCCCCGCTGCGGCACTGGATCGGCGGCGAGGCCGTCCCGCCGGCCGCCGGAGGTTTCCGCGCCGGCACCAATCCGGCGACCGGCGGCGTCGGGGCGCAGGTCGCGCAGGGCACGGCCGCCGACGTCGACCTCGCCGTGCGAGCGGCCCATGCCGCGGCGCCCGGGTGGCGTCGGATCGCGTCGCTGGAACGCGGCCGGACCCTGGCGGCCATCGGCCGGCGGCTGCTCGCGGACCTTGACGCCCTGGCCGAACTGGAGAGCCTCGACACCGGCAAGCCGCTCGCCCTCGCCACGGCCGAGATCCGCGGTGCCGCAGAGTACTTCGAGTTCTATGCGGCACTGGTGAACCTGCCGGCGGGCGACGTGCTCGACGTTCGGCCCGACCTGCACGTCTACACGCGGCGCGAACCGTTCGGGGTGGTCGGGGTGATCACGCCGTGGAACCTGCCGCTCAACCAGGCGGCTCGGGCCTGCGCCCCGGCGCTCGCCGCCGGCAACACGATCGTCGCGAAGCCCGCGGAGAGCACCTCACAGACGACCGTGGCGCTGGCGCGGATCGCCAGTGAGGAAGGGCTGCCGCCGGGGGTGCTCAACGTGGTGCTCGGCCGTGGCGACGAGGTCGGGACCGCGATCGTGCAGCACCCGCTGGTGCGCAAGGTGGCGTTCACCGGTTCGGTACGGGTCGGGCAGGACATCGGTCGGATCGCGGCGGACCGGGTCCTCCCGCTGACTCTCGAACTCGGCGGCAAGTCGGCCAACGTCGTGTTCGCCGACGCCGATCTCGAATTCGCCGCCGCCGAGGCCGTCCGGGCCTTCACGACCAACGCGGGTCAGGTCTGCTCCTCCGGAACCCGGCTGCTGGTTGAGCGGTCGGTCCAGGAGCGGTTTGTCGCCGCGTTGGTGGCGGCCACCCGGCGGCTGCGCCCCGGACGGGACGTGGGTCCGATGATTACCCGAGGCCAGTACGACACCGTGCAGCGGTATTTTGCGATCGCCGCCGAGGAGGGGGCCCGAGCCGAGTTCGGCGGTGGCGTGGTCACCGATCCCGAGCTGGACGGCGGTTTCTTTGTCGAGCCCACGATCTACTCGGGCGTCACCAACGAGATGCGGATCGCCCGGGAGGAGATCTTCGGGCCCGTCCTGGTGGTCATTCCGTTCGACACCGAGCAGGAGGCCATCGAACTCGCCAACGACTCGGAATTCGGCCTGGTCGGGGGAGTCTTCACCGAGGACATCTCCCGGGCCTTCCGGGTAGCCGAATCGATCGAAGCAGGTCAGGTCTACGTCAACTCGTGGTCGACCCAATCGGTCCAGATGCCGTTCGGCGGGCACAAGCTGAGCGGCTACGGGCGGGAGAAGGGGATCGAGGCGCTGCACCACTACTCGCACGTCAAGAGCATCAGCGTGCGGCTGGCTCCCCGCTGAGGACCGACAAGGCCGGGCAACAGGGGCGTCACCCGACGGAATCCCGATATACCAGCTGGCCATGCCGGCGACAACGGCACACGACCACTACGAGTCCTATTGGTTTGGCAGCGCTCTCTCAGGAGGTTGCAGGAGGACCAGGGCGGCCAGTGACGGAGGGCTACGAATCAGCGCCCGATGTCAGAGACGTGCGCGGACGCGACTGGGCGAAGCGCGCAGAGCTTACAAACGAGGGGTCGAAGACAGTCGCGCTCATGGTGGAGATGCCGCATGCATGCGCGGCAGTAGATGCTGTGGGTGAGGATCGGGTGTACCTTCCGTTGTGGCGGCTTGCTGGATAGAGGCCGGCGAGGACGCCACGTCGGTCTTCTACCTGGGAACGCGCTGATGTCTCGTCGCCCCATACCTGCCGATCCGTCGATCGGTGATCGCATTCGGGCCCGTCGCGAGCTGCGTGGCTGGAGCATTCGCCATGCCGCCAGTCGTGCTGGCATCTCCCATACGTCCTGGTCGCGTATCGAGCGCGGCCAGCAGCGCACCGACCGGTACATGGTGGTGGATCTGGCCGCTGCTCTTGAGTGCTCGGTGGTTGACTTGACTGGGCAGCCGTATACGCCTGCCGATCGGCAGCTTGACGCTGCTCGGATCGACGCGGAGCGGGTGTGGCGAATCATGATGGACACGCCCATGGCCGTCCGGCGTGACGTGCCGGCCACCGTCGAGCAGGTGCGTCGGGAGGCCGGGCTCGTGCGTGTCCTGTACGGCCGGTGTGACTACGCGGGTGCCCTGCGTCGGCTCGTCGACCTGGTGCCGGCGATGCACGCTCTGACCGACCGGCGTGCGGCGTTGGCGGAGATGGTGCCGGTGTACGGCGTGGCGATGGGTTCCCTGCTCAACGTCAGCTATCCGGCTCACGCGTGGCTTGCCGCAGAGCGCTGTGCCGAGGCGGCGGGCCTGCTCGATGATCCGGTGGCGGCGGGGGTGGCGGCGGCCAACCGGGCTCGGGTGTCCGCCTACTCCGGCGCGTACGGGCCGGCACGGGCGCTGTGTGACGCGGCGGGTGCCGACCTCGCGGGTAGCGGGGCGGTCGGTGTTCTGGACGTGCTCGGCTTCCTGCACCTGGCACGGGCGCATCACCTTGCCGGCCTGCGTGACCAGGCGAGCGCTGAGGATCATCTTGCCGAAGCGGCGCGGATTGCCGCGCATACCGGGGAGACCGAAAGCTGGGATCTCGCCTGGGGCCCACGGAACGTGGCGTTGTGGCGTATGGCCTTTCAGCTCGACACAGGCCATCCGGAGCGGGCGATGCAGACGGCCGCCGGCGTGGACCTGACCGGCCTGCCGCCGGTACGGCAGGTGTACTTCTGGCTCGACATGGGGCGGGCCGCTGAGGCTGTCGGCCGGGACCGGGAGGCGGTGCGGATGCTGCTCGCGGCGGAACGAGTCGGCCCACAGCACGCCCGTTCGTCGACGTCGGCCCGGGAGACGGTGCGGTCGTTGCTGCGGCGGGGCGCGACCTCACCGGAACTGCGGGGCCTCTGCGAGCGCATGAGCATGACCGCACAGTTATCGGCCGATAGTGGTGCGTAAGCGTTCCAGGGGTCATGTTTGCTGTCCGTAGCGTCCCGATCACGGGCGTGGCTGTGTGGATCCGTACTGGTAGGACTGCCGCCGCGCCTCTGAGCCGGCGCGGCGGTGGCGGTCCTTCCAAGAGCTCACCGCCGCGCCCCTTGCGGAGGGGTGCAGGTGGGCGATACGCAGTGCGATCCAGGATCAAGCCGGGGTGAACAGGCGGAGGCCGCCGAGCGGGAGGCGGCGAAGCGGCGGATTCTTGCGCAGGCCGAGGCGGATCGGGTGCCGGTCGAGGAGACGACCCGCGCGGTGCCGGATCGGCGGTGGCGTCGTGGACCGCGCTGACCTGTTGCCGGTCGGTCGGCGGGTGGCGTACTGGCGAGGGCGGCGGAAGCTCTCTCAGCAGGTACTGGCCGATCGGCTCGGCAAGTCGAAGAGTTGGGTCGACAAGGTTGAGCGGGGTGTCCGTTCGCTGGACAGGGTGTCGACCCTCCAGGACATCGCCGCCGTGCTGCGGATCGACACGGCGGTGCTGCTCGGTCGGGACGCCCAGCCGGCCGGCGTGGCCGACCGTGCCGAGGGTGTGGAGCGGATCCGGGCGGCGCTGTCGGCGTACGAGATCGCGTTGGAACGGCCGGCTCCCCGCCGCTCTGTGTTGTCGGCCGAGAGGCTGGCGCGGGAGGTCGCCCACGTCTGGGCGACCTTCCAGTACGCCCGCTATCCGCAGGTGGTCGATCTGCTGCCGCAGGTGGTGGCTGACGCGCAGCGCACCTACGCCCTCGTTCCCGGCAGGGGTCGGATGCCGCTGGTGGAGACGTACCGGGTGACGGCGGCGTTGCTGGTGAAGCTCGGTGCCCCCGACGTGGCATGGCTGGCCGTCGACCGGGCGATGACCGCTGCTACCGGTGACCGGGAGCTGGTGGCTGCCGCTTCCGTGCAACTCGGTCAGGTGTTACGCGAGTCAGGGCAGGTACGGGTGGCGAAGTCGGTGATGTTGGCTGCCGCGTACCGGATCGCCCCGCCGGTGGTCGAGTTCGGCGACCCGGTCGAGTTGTCGCTGTGCGGGACGTTGCTGGTGCAGGCCGCCCTGGCCGCCGCGCGCGACGGGGATGACCGCACCGCTGTCGAGCTGCTCGGCGAGGCCGCCGAGATGGCGGCCGGGGTGGGGGACGGGCACGACCACCACCGGACCGGGTTCGGACCGACAGCGGTGGAGCTGGCCCGCATCACCGTGGCGGCGGAACGCGGTGACGCGGAGGAAGCCGTGGCCCGCCACGAGAGGGTGACTGGGCGCGACGGTTGGCGGTGGCTGTCGGCCGAGCATCGCGCCGCGTACCTGATCGATATCGCCCGCGCGTACCTGCACGCCGACGACCCGGTCAACGCCGGCCGGATCCTATTGGAGGCCGACCGGATCGCACCGGCCGAGATCCGCCACCGACCAGCCGGCCGGGACCTCTTCACTCAGGTCGCCCGCGACCCCGACGCCCCGACGACGCTCACCCACCTCGCTACCACCCTCGGGGTGGGCTGAGCGGTGACCGCACCGTTCCTGTCCCTGGCGCAGATCCGCAACCGGCTGATCCTCACCGCCCGCGCGATCCTCCGCGACACCGACCCGCACCCGACGGCCGCTGCCCGATCTGCCGGACCGTAGGCTGCCCGGTGGCGACCGCCGCCCGCGACGTCCTCCGCACCGCCGAGGAAGTACAGCAGCGGAGTACCGCAACCGAGCCGACCACACCTGACCCGGACGACCCGCAGCAGGCCGGATGATCTCGAACGACACCCGCACCAACCGCCCCGCCGCCAGTTCGCACCGAAGAGGTCACTGGTTCGATCCGAAGCGCGGCGACCGCAGGTTCACCCTGGGACTGCCGGGGATCTCGTCGAGCCGGGAGTTCAGCTGTTGCGTGGGTGGTTCGCGAAGAAGCGCCAGATCGACTCGGTAGCGGCCAGTGCCGTCGACGGCGGGTCCATTCCGAGCAGGCGTTCCACCATCGCCGGCGACGCGCCCGGCCATTGGTGCCCCGCGTCGGCGATGGTGATCAGCTCGACGTCGCGCCCATCCGGACAGCGGGCGGCCGACGTGGTGACGGCTCCAGCGGTACGCGCATCCGGAGCGGCGCATCGCGCGATCTTCCGCCACCGGTCGATCTGGTCGGCGACGGGTCCGCCGTCGATCTTTACTGGGCGCAGCCCGGTCCCGCCGTTGTCCAGCTTCCCAGGCCGACCGTCGTACGGGACCACGTCGTCGGCTGTCCCGTGGATATGGATCAGGGAGATCGGTGCCGGCGACGGGCATGGCCCGAGCAGCTTTCCCGCCACCACCCCGATCGCGGCGAAGGTGGTGGTGTCGCAGGCCAGTCGGTAGGTGAGCATCCCGCCGTTGGATATGCCGGCGGCATAGGTCCGGTTCGGATCGATCGACAGCTTGGCGGAGATGTCGGCCACCGTGGCGACGATGAACGCCACGTCGTCGACGTCGTCATGGGCCGGTCGCCCGCAGCAGTGGTCGCTCACCGCCCAGGATCGGTGGAGTCCGTCCGGGTACGCGACCACGAACCCCTCACGTTCCGCCGCGGCGTTCCACCCGTATGCCGTCTCCGCCTGGCGACCGTTCCCAAGGGCGCCGTGCAGCATCACCACCAACGGTACCGGCGCAGACAGCGACAGCTTGGCCGGCCGGTACAGCCGGAAGGTGCGTTCCCTGCCGGCCACCGTGATGGTGTGGGCGGACGATCCCCTGGCCACCGGGCTTCGAAGGTCGGACCCGGTCGGCGAGGTCCCGGGCGGCGTGGTCGGTACGGCGGCATCCCGCCGCGGCGGACGTATCACGTCGCAGCCGATCAGCACGGTGAGGACAACCCCGACCGCCACCACCACCGCTGACGTGGTGCGCCTGACGGTCGCCGGTCTCGTGGTTGGCCGGTTCATGAGGTATCCCCCTCACGGTGCTCGTCGTCAGCGGCGAGGGCCGGTCGGCGCTCTGCGCCGACCGGCCCGCGCCCGAACGGGCTTGTCACTTCCCGCAGGCCGGCGCTGCCCCGCTGGCGTCACTCCCGGGCGGGAGCGGTCGCCCCTTCCCGCCGTAGGAAGGGTTCGAGGTGGCCAGGGGGAGCCGGATCAGCTCCCAACCGCCCTCCGGGACATCATCCTGCTTGTCGGTCCGCAGGTTCATCGGGTTCGCCATACCAAGGTAGATGTTCGAATCGTCGGCCACCATGGTGCGGATGCCGTAGTTGAGATAGTTGCCGAGTCCGGTGGTGTCGACTGGCCTGGCAGGCTCGTTCGGGTTGTCGAACGCCCACAGGTCGGCGCCGTACGACGTGGCGTCGGCGGCGCCGAGCGCGGCTCGGATCCCGCTGCCGGACGCCCGGCCCAGGTAGCTCCAGTCCATGGTGCCGACGTACAGCGAGCCGCCAGCCACCACCATCTTCCAGATGTAGTTGTTGTAGCCGTTACCGAATCCCGCCGCGCCGAACCTCGGCGTGTACCCGGTCGGGGTCAGCCGCCACCCGCCCGCCCCGTTGTTCGCCTCCGGATCGAATGCCGGCAGCTTCGACTCGCCGTACAGAAGCTCGACCGACGCCTTGCCCTCCTCACATCCGCAGTCGGCATCGAAGTCGGCGGCCCGGAAGAGGCTCGCCGTGCGCTGCGTGTTCTGCACCGCGACGGGGTCTGCCTGGCCACGCGTCGCCCCGTAGCGCCTCGTGTGCGCCTGCGTGGCCTTCAGCGGCACATGCATCGTCCCCCAGTAGAGGTACCCGCCGTACGAGGCGAGCCCGCCCAGGCCGTACGTCTCGGCCACGACGGGGTCCGGCTCGTACTGGGCCGCGTTCCATATCCGGCTCCAGCCGTCGGCGTCGGCGGGAGTGAGGCCCGGCTCTCCGTCCGCCAGGCGCGGGCTCAGCCACACGCCGGGAACCCGGCCGTGGACACCAGCGCTGGGCCAGGTGATGAGGGCGATCCGTCCCTGGTGTGAGGTGATGTCCGCGACCTGTCCCGGCAGATCACCCACCACGCTGAACCCGAACGGGGCGTCCTTGGTGCCGGTCCAGCGCAGCACCTCACCCCCGCCCAGACCGTCGAGCCCGACGCCGACGCCGGCGTAGAGAGCGCCGTCGGCGACCACGAAGTTCCGGATGTTGCCGTACCGGGAGAGGGTTGTCGATCCGAGGTACCGGCCCGACTCGCTGTCGAAGGCGAACAGGTTGAGGCCGCCGAGAGACGGTCCCCCGAGCAGCACGACGCCCTGGTGGGAGCCGGCGGCGCGGATCCCAATCGTCGAGTTCAGCCGGAGTCTGTCCAGCACCGACGCGTTGGCGATGTCGCCCCCCTTGTCGGTCAGTTGCCCCGTCCGCGTGTCGTAGCGGAACACGTCCGGTGGACGCCAGTCCCCTCCTACCGCCGGGAGAAACGGGATCTGCTTCCGCAGTTGACTCTCGCCGTACTCGCACACGTAATCGTCGTTCTGGATCGGCTCTGTCAGCTTGAGGCCCTTCCCCAAGGTGAGGCAGTGGACGTTGGGAGCCGTCCCGAACCAGAGTTGGTCGTCCGATTTGGTCAGGCCCCACACGTAGGACTGGTTCACTTTCGGCACGCCGACTCCGCACGGCGGCCCGGGTGGATATGGCTTACCGATGCCGGCGAAGCACTCGTCCGGCGCGGCTTTGGCCAGCAGCTCCGGTCCGGCGGGCGCCCGTGCCGACGGCCCATCCGACATGGTTGGCTGATCCGCGAACGCTAGCGTCGGTCCGACCGTACCCACACTGGAGCTGTCGGCGGCCGCCGGCACGGTGGCGAGTAGCGGCAGGGTCGCCAGGATGGCGGCGGGAAGCAGCGACCGGGCAAAGATCTGGGTCCTGTCCATAGATGGTCCTTTCGTCGGGTGGCGATGCGTCGGGCGGCTGTTGCCAGGACTCCGGGTGCGGGTGGGTGACGGGGGATGAACCCGCTGGGCGGGCAGGTGTCCGCGTCTCGGACAGATGCCCGCATGGCGAAGACTGTCGATGCCGGATCTCCGCCTGGAGCGCGGCGAGGTCTGCGCCGGCAGCAGAGTCCCTGGAATCAGGTCAAAACCTGCGCTGGAAAATTTTCGACAGTCCTCGATGCCTCCGGGTCAATGTGAATGTGGACTGAACTCGGTTTTATCAGACAAAAGGGGCCAGGGGAGCAACACGCCAAAGACGTACGCTTCTTGGGCGAATGGCCCTGGTGGTGACGTAGGCGCGACCGCCGCCGCGAACGGGTGTGGAGTGAGCCAAAGGTGAGGCACTCTTGCGCGCGCGTGTGGTGACGCGGCGGTGACACCGTGTGGCTCAACATCGCTGAGGTGGCACACGGACGACGGGCGTGAGGCACCGCTACTCGATCGTGAAGAGCCGTAACTGGGGCCACCCGGGGCACGCGGCAGCACAGAGACCTGGCTTTCGCAGGAGAAGCGCTGGAGCGTTCATGAACCCGGCCACGTTGGCGGAGACCACGCTGTTGGCTGCGACGAAACCCGCCGGCGCAGCAGACGGACTGGAAGTGCCGGCGCGCCTGACCCAATCGACGGGAGTTCGATGAATACCGCACCCGCCAGTCGCAATTTGGTGATCGTAATCAATCCATGTGGTGCGGTTGAGCCCAGCCCGCAGATGGTCGTGGCCGCCGGTGCGGGTGGTGGGCTCGGCGTGTTCGATCTGGCCCGGGGCGACCGCCCGACGCTGCGGGCGCTGGAGCAGGCGGCGGCGAGGTCGGCAGGACCGATCGGGGTGCGGGTGCCTGCGGGCTGTGCCGCGACGGTGGCCGACGTGGAGCGCGCCGCGAAGGACCGCGTGCGTTTCGTTGTCCTGCCGGCGGATGGTTCGTGGCCGCTGAGGAAGTCGGCGGAGCGTTATCGGGTGCTGGTGGAGGTGACAAGTCGTACGGAGGCGCATACGGCGGCGGCGAACGGTGCGTACGGATTGATCGCGCGCGGTTCGGAGGCGGGCGGACGGGGCGGTGAGCTGAGTTCGTTCGTTCTGTTGCAGCAGTTGCTCGCCGACGGGTCGCTGGACCTGCCGGTGTGGGTGGCTGGCGGGATCGGGCCGCGTACGGCCGCCGCGTGTGTGGTGGGTGGGGCGGCTGGTGTGGTGGTGGACAGCCAGTTGGCGCTGATGCCGGAGTCGGATCTGCCGGAGGACGTGCGGGCCGTGATCGGGCGGATGGACGGCTCGGAGACGGTGCTACGTGATGGCGTGCGGGGGGTGCGCCGCGACGGCCGACCGGACGGTGCCGGCGCGTTGCTGCCGGTGGGTGAGGACGGCTGGTTGGCCGCGGTGTTCCGGCAGCGTTGGGGGAGGACGACCGCTGCGGTGCGCGGTATCCGCGCGGCGATCACGGATGGGGTCGGGGACGCCGCGGCGGGTGCGTCGCTGGCACCGGGCGCGCCGCTGGCGCGGGCGTGGGGCGTGCGGATCCCGGTGGCGCAGGGGCCGATGACGCGGGTCAGCGACGTGGCGGGGTTCGCGGCGGCGGTGGCCGACGACGGCGCGTTGCCGTTCATCGCCCTCGCGCTCGCCAGCGGCGAACAGTCCCGCCGGATGCTGCGGGAGGCCGTGCAGGCGCTGGGTGAGAGACCGTGGGGAGTGGGCATCCTCGGCTTCGCCCCCGAGGAGGTGCGGGCGGCGCAGCTCGCGGCGGTGCGGGAGGCCCGGCCGCCGGTGGTGATCATCGCGGGTGGCCGGCCCGCACAGGCCAAGGCCCTGGAAGCCGACGGCATCAACGTGCTTCTGCACGTGCCGTCGCCGGGGTTGTTGCGCCAGTTCCTGCGCGCCGGGGCGCGGCGGTTCGTGTTCGAGGGCGGCGAGTGTGGTGGGCACGTGGGACCGCGGACGAGCCTTTCGCTGTGGGAGGCGCAGGCGCTGGCGTTGGAGGAGTTCCTCGATGGCGCGCCGACCGGAACCGCCGCGCAGGTGCAGGTGTTGTTCGCCGGCGGCATCCACGACGCGTGTTCGGCCGCGATGGTGGCGGCGTTGGCGGGACCGCTGGCGCGTCGCGGTGTGCAGGTGGGCGTGCTGATGGGCACCGCGTACCTGTTCACCCGGGAGGCGGTCGAGTGCGGGGCGATCCAGCCGTTGTTCCAGCGTCAGGCGATCGCGGCGACGAGTACGGCGGTGCTGGAGACGGCACCCGGACACGTGACGCGCTGCCTGCACAGCCCGTACGTCGACGACTTCCACCGGGTGCGGCAGGAGTTGCTTGCGGCAGGGGCGGCCGGCCGGCAGGTGTGGGAGTCGCTGGAGGTGCTCAACGTCGGCCGGCTGCGGATCGCCAGCAAGGGCAAACGTCGCGAGGGAGGCGGGCTGGTCGCGGTCGACGAGGCGGGTCAGCACGCCGAGGGACTGTTCATGGCAGGCCAGGTCGCCGTGCTGCGCGACGCGCGAACCACCGTGGCCACCCTGCACGACGGAGTCACCACGGGCGCACAGCGCTTCCACGCCGAGCGGATCGCGGCGCTGGCGGCGATGTTCGGGCCGGGCGGCGAGACGGCCGACCGGGCGTCGGTGCCGCCGCTGGATGTCGCCATAGTGGGTATGGCCTGCGTCTTCCCGGAGTCACCGGACCTCTCCAGCTTCTGGCAGACGATCCTCAGTGGCCGCGACGCGGTCACCGAGGTGCCCGCCCAACGGTGGCCGGTGGACACCTACTACGCGTCCGAGGTGGACCGGAGCCAGACCGGACGGCTCAGCGTCTCGAAGTGGGGCGGGTTCGTCGCGCCGATACCGTTCGACGCCATCCGGTACGGCATCCCGCCGGCGGCGTTGGCCAGCATCGACCCGACCCAACTCCTGGCCCTGGAGGTCGCGAGCCAGGCTCTGCGCGACGCCGGGTACGCGTCGGGCGTCGACCATTCGCGTACCGGGGTGGTGTTCGGCGCCGAGGTGGGTAGCGACATGGCGCATGCGCAGACGCTCCGCATGATGCTGCCCACCTACCTGGGGGAGGTTCCGGCGGAGCTTGAAGACCAGCTGCCCGTCATCACCGAGGACTCGTTCCCCGGCGTGTTGGCCAACGTGATCACCGGGCGGGTGGCGAACCGACTGGACCTGGGAGGACCCAACTTCACCGTCGACGCGGCGTGCGCCTCATCGCTCGCGGCCCTGGACGCGGCGTGCAAGGAACTGGCCGCGGGCACCAGTGACCTGATGATCTGTGGCGGCGCCGACCTGCACAACGGCATCAACGACTATCTGATGTTCAGCTCGGCGCACGCGTTGTCGCCCACTGGCCGGTCTCGCGCGTTCGACAGCACCGGCGACGGCATCGCCCTCGGCGAGGGTGTCGCATGTGTCGTGCTCAAGCGGCTTGCCGAGGCCGAGCGGGACGGCGACCGGATCTATGCGGTCATCAAGGGGGTCGGCAGCTCCAGCGATGGGCGGGCCCTGGGCCTGACCGCGCCGCGTGCCGAGGGGCAGCGTCGGGCGCTCGACCGGGCGTACGCGCGGGGCCGTGTCTCTCCGCGGCAGGTCGGGCTGATCGAGGCGCACGGCACCGGCACCATGGTCGGGGACCGTACCGAGTTGGAGACCCTGACGCGGCTGTTCGTCGAGGCGGGTGCGCAGCCGGGCAGTTGTGCGCTCGGCTCGGTCAAGTCGCAGATCGGCCACACCAAATGCGCGGCCGGACTCGCGGGTCTGATCAAGACGGCGCTCGCGCTGTACGTCGGGGTAAGACCGCCGACCATCAACCTGACCCGGCCCAACCCGGTGTGGGATCCGCGGCACAGCCCGTTCGCCTTCTACACGCAGGCCCGCCCATGGAACGCCCCGGCCCGTGAGCGGATCGCCGGGCTCAGTGCGTTCGGCTTCGGCGGCACCAACTACCACGTGGTGCTCGCCGCGCACCCACACACGCCCGCACCGCGCCACGCCCGCCAGGAATGGTCGGCGGAGCTGTTCTGCTTCCGCGGTCCCGACCGTTCCGCAGCGTACCGGGCGATGCGGCAGCTGGCCGCCGCGCTGCAGACCACCGACCGGTACGGCCGGCCATGGCGACTGCGCGACCTGGCCGCCACGGCGGCGGCACAGGCCGACCTGCGCTCCGGCCCCGTCCAGGTCGCGATCGTCGCCCGCGACACCACCGAACTCGACCTGCTGCTGCACCGCGCGCTCGCCGGTGAGCACAACCCCGGGCAGGGGCTCATCCAGCCACCACAGCAGGCCACGCGTTCCGGCACTGCCCCCGAAAAGGTGGCGTTCCTGTTCCCCGGGCAGGGCAGCCAGTACCCCGGCGCCTTGGCCGAACTGTTCGTCACCTTTCCCGACCTGCACCAGTACCTCGAACTCGGCGAGGAATGTGCGGACGTGCTGTTCCCGCCGGCCGCGTTCGATCCAGCCACGGAACGCGCCCAGCAGCAGCGGATCACCCGGATGGCCCAGCCCGTGCTCGGCATCGGCGGACTCGCCGTGGACCACCTGCTACGCCGGCTCAACATCCGCCCCGACGTCGCCGCCGGGCACAGCTACGGCGAACTCGTCGCGCTGTGCGCCGCCGGCGCCTACGACCCGTCAACCCTGCTGCAGCTCAGCCGGCAACGCACCGATGCCATCCTCGGCGCCACCGACGACGATCCGGGCACCATGGCGGCGGTCAGCGCCACCGCCGAACACCTCGTCCAGATCCTGGAAAGTGCCGGCCTCGCCGACCAGGTCGTCCTGGCCAACCGGAACGCCCCCACCGAGCAGGTGATCTCCGGCCCCACCCCCGCGGTGCAGGCGGCGATCACCGCGCTGAAGGCCGCCGGCCTGACGGCACGGCGACTCAACGTCGCCTGCGCCTTCCACAGCCCGCTCGTTGCCACCGCCGTGGATCGCTTCGCGCAGGTGCTCGCCGCCCAACCGGTCACACCACCCGGCATCACGGTCTGGTCCAACCGCACCGCCACCGCCTACCCGGCCCACGCCGACGGGGTACGGCACGAACTCGCCGCCCAGATCGGCGCCCCCGTGCGCTTCGTCCAACAGATCGAAGCCATGTACGCCGCCGGCGCCCGCACCTTCGTCGAGGCCGGCCCCGGGCAGGTGCTCACCCGTCTCGTCCAGGCCATCCTCGCCGACCGGCCACATCTCGCCGTCGCCTGCGACCGGCGCACCGGCGAGGGGCTCCGTGACTTCCTCCTCGCCGTGGCCCAGCTGGCGTGCGCCGGGGTACCCGTACAGACCGGCTGGCTGCTGCATGGCCGCGACACCGTCGAGGCCACTCCGACCGCAGCCGACAGCCGCCCCTTCTGGCGGGTGGACGGGCAACTTGTCCGCGACCGCGACGGCAACCGCCTTCCTGGCGGCATGACGCCCCCACAACGTACGAAGGAGCTGTCCATGACCGCAGCAACCGAACGCACCGCCAGCGGTCGAGACAAGCGTCAGGGGCGGGAACATTCCGACGACCTGCTCGCCGACTTCCTCCGCACCAACCGGGAGATGATCGCCTCCCAGCGCGACGTGATGCTCGCCTACCTCGGAAACGACACCAACGGTGGACCCACCGCCCATCGGCCAGCCGAGACACACCGCCCCGCCGGCGCACCGGTCGACCCGGTTGGCGCCGCGGCGAGTCCACCGGGGCAGGGGGCGCCGGTGCCGGCCGGGGCGAACCCTTCCGGCCATGATTCTGCCGCACCGCCAAGCGGCGCTCCGGAAGGAACGGGGAGCGTCGTACCGATCGCACCGGCGCCTGCGCCGACCGGTCTCCGGTCGCCGGTCTCGCCGGCCGCGACCGATCCACCGGCACGGCTCTCGCCGATGCCGGCCACCGTACCGGTGTTCACGCCACCCGAGCCCCGCGGAGCCACCACCGGCACCAACGGCGCGGCCGTCGCCGCACCGGTCGCCACAGTCGTGGCGGAGCCCCCTGGTCTCGACCTCCAGAACGTCGTGCTGACGGTGCTCAGCGAGCGGACCGGCTACCCGGTCGACCTGATCGAACTCGATCTCGACCTGGAAGCCGACCTCAGTATCGACTCGATCAAGCGGGCCGAGGTGGCCGGCGAGGTGGTCGCCCGTCTCGGCATGTCAGCCGAGGGCGACGAGTCGGAACTGGAGGAGATGATCAAAGCGCGGACCGTGCGCGCGATGCTCGACCTGCTCACCACCCGGGTGAAGGACGCCGTGACCGCCACGGTGCCCGCATCGTCTCCAGGCACACCCGCCGGGCCGGCACCAGCTGTCGCGTTGCCCACGATACCGGCGCAGCCGCGGCCGGCGCCGCTCGCCACGGTCCCCGCCGGGCACCTGGCAACGGTGCCGCAGCCGGCGCCGACGGTGGGTGGCGCGGCGCCGGTGAACGGTGACGGGTGGCTGGGTGTCGCGCCCACGCGGATGCTCCCCACATTGGTGTCGGTCGCGGGAGCGCCGATGCAACCGGAGACCGTACTCGCGGGTGCCACGTTCCTGGTCACCGGCTCCGGAACGGTGGCCGGTCAGGTGGTGGAGATGCTGCGCCGGCACGGGGCGACCGTACGCGTCGGCACGGCCGCCGATCCCGGCACCGTCGACGGCGTGGACGCACTGGTCCTGCTCGACGGTCTGGTCGGTGGCCAGGTGCCGCTGCTGCCCAGCGCGTTCGGGTTGATCAGACAGGTCCTGGCGGGCGGGCCCCGCTGGGTGTTCGCGGTCGCCGACCCGAGCGCCGGCACGGGCACGGACGGGCTGGGTGGCCTGTTCCGCACCATTGCTCGGGAGTACCCGTCGGTCACGGCGCGGGTGGTCATCGTCGACGGCACGGAACCCGCGCCGAGGCTCGCCCAGCAGATCATCGACGAGTTGCTCCTCAAGGACGACGCGGCGGTGGTGCACCGTAGCGGCGGCGGGCGGCGTGCGTACGACCTGGTGCCGGTGAGCCTCGGGGCGTTGGCGGCTGGCGGTGCCGGCCCGGCCGGCGACGGCGTGGCCGAGGCCCGGGCGATCGGCTTGGACCGTGACTCGGTGGTGGTGCTGGTTGGCGGCGCGCGGGGCATCACCTCCTGGTTCGCGCGTGCTCTCGCGACGGCCGCTGGGTGCCGCATCGAGCTGGTCGGGCGCACCCCACTGCCGGAGGGCCCGCAGGATCCGGCGTTGGCGGCGGCCACCGACGCGGTGGCGTTGCGGGCGGCGCTCGCGGGCCAGGGGGCCGGCTCCCCAGCGACGATCGCCCACGCGGCCCAGGCGATCCTGGCAGGTCGGGAGGTCGAGGCCACCCTGCGGGAACTGAGGGAGCGGGGTGCCCGGGTGCGCTACCACAACCTCGACGTACGTGACGCGCAGGCGACCAGGCAGCTCATCACCGCGATCCACGGCGAGTACGGCCGCGTCGACGGGCTGGTGTACGCCGCCGGGGTGATCGAGGACAAGCTGATCGCCGACAAGGACCCGCAGTCGTTCACCCGCGTCTTCGACACCAAGGTGACGGGTGCCCAGGCGGTGCTGGGCGCACTGGAGGGCCTGCGCTACCCGCCGAGGTTCGTGGTGCTCTTCGGCAGCGTCGCGGCGGCGTACGGCAGCCGCGGCCAGAGCGACTATGCGGCAGCAAACGACGCCCTGGAGGCGGTCGGCGCCCGCTGGAGGGCCCGTACCGGCAACCGTTGCCTGACAGTCCACTGGGGACCGTGGGCACCGGTCGAAGGTCACGGCGGCATGGTCACCCCGGAACTGAACCGGGCGTACGCCCGGCGCGGCATCCGTCTGATCGACCCCGAGGAAGGCGCGCTGAGCCTGCTGGGCGAGCTGGCCTGGGGTGATCCGGCAGCCACCTCCGTCGTCTACACCGCGTCGGGCTGGTGACCCGAATGCCCAGCGATCAGATCGCGATCGTGGGGATGGCCGCGGTGCTGCCCGGCGCGGGTGACCTCGACAACTACTGGCGCAACCTGGTCGGGGGTTTCGACGCGATCACCCAGGTGCCGCCGCACCGGTGGGATCCGGAGTTCTACGACCCGGCGCAGGCGCACCGGCCGGACCGGGTGTACTGCCGCCGGGGCGGCTTCGTTGACGAGTTTGCCACCTTCGAACCGCTGCGGTTCGGCATCATGCCGGCGTCCGTCCCCGACATCGAGCCGGATCAGCTCATCGCGCTTCAGGTGGCTGCCACGGCCATCGACGATGCCGGCGGCGCCGACCGACTACCGGCCGCCGACCGAGTCGGTGTGTTTCTCGGTCGGGGTGGCAGCATCAGCCCCGCCGCGGCCCGGTACGCCCTGCGGGTGCGGATGACCAGCCAGACGATCAACCTGCTCCGGGAGCTGATCCCGGACCTGCCGGAGAGCAGGCTGGAGGCCGTGCGGGCGAGGTTCGACGAGCGGCTCGGCAAGCACCAGCCGGAGGGGACGATCGGACTCGTGCCGAACCTGGTCGCCTCCCGGGTGGCCAACCGGCTCAACCTGCGTGGTCCGGCGTACACGTTGGATGCCGCCTGTGCCTCGTCGCTGATCGCGGTGGACCAGGCGATCACCGAGCTGACCAACGGGCGGCTCGACGCGGTCCTCGCCGGAGGCGTGCACCACGTGCACGACATCGGTTTCTGGTCGATATTCAGCCAGCTCGGCGCGTTGTCGCGGCGGGGCGAGATCCGGCCGTTCGACAGCGCGGCGGACGGGCTGCTCATCGGCGAGGGCACCGGGATCGTCGTACTGAAGCGGATGACCGACGCGGTGCGCGACGGCGATCGGATCTACGCGGTGATCCGCGGCAGTGGGGGGTCCAGCGACGGGCGCGCCGCGAGCATGGTCAACCCGGCCAGCGAAGGGCAGGTGTTGGCCATTCGGCAGGCCTGGGCCGCGGCCGGTCTTGATCCGACCGCCCCGGACGCGCTGGGCCTGCTGGAGGCACACGGCACCGCGACGCCGACGGGCGACGCCGTCGAACTCGCCACCGTCGCCGAGGTGTTCGGTCCGCACCGGGGCGGGCCACGGCCGGTGATCGGGTCGGTGAAGTCGATGATCGGTCACACCATGCCGGCGGCCGGCAGCGCAGCCCTGATCAAGGCGGCCCTGGCCGTGTACCACGGTGTGCTCCTGCCGACGCTGCACTGCGACACACCGCGTCCGGAGCTGGCGCACACCCGGTTCGCGCCGATCAGCGGCGCCCGGCCGTGGGAAAGCGACGGACCCCGCCGCGCCGCCGTCAACGCCTTCGGGTTCGGTGGCATCAACGCCCACATCATCCTGGAGGAGGCACCGGACGCCTTCGCCTCCCGCCGGGGGGGCAACGGCACGACCGGGCTGGCGTCCCGCGCCGTGCCGGCGCCCATGGCCGGCAACACCAGGGCGGCGGTCACCGTCGAAGAGCCCGACGAGGTGCTGTGGCTGGCCGCCGCGGACCCGGCCGCACTGGCCCGCCTGCTCGACAACGACGACCATGCCGTCCGCGACCTCGGCGTCGCCCGGGCCCGACAGGCCGGTCCCGCCGGCGCTGGCGCTGGCCACCGGGGTCCGGCGGACGAGCGCTGCCGGCTCGGTCTCGTCGACCCCGACACCAAACGCCTCACCACCGCCCGGCGTGCCGTCGCCAAGGGGCTGCCCTGGCACGGCGCCCGGGACATCTGGTTCAGCCCTGACCCGCTGCTGGCCGGCGACTCCCCCGGCCAGTTGGCCTTCGTGTTTCCCGGACTGGAGACGGAGTTCAGCCCGCGCACCGCGGACGTCGCGGCGCACTTCGGCCTGCCCGACCGGCAGTGGTCCACCGACGACCTGGGCCGGCACGGCGCCGGCGTGATCGAGGTCGGCAAGCTGCTCGACGACGCCCTGCACCGTGTCGGGATCACGCCACACGCGGTCGCCGGGTACAGCATCGGCGAGTGGACCGCCGCCGCCACCACCGGACTGATCAGCTCGTCATCCGTGGACGAGTTCCTCGCCCTGTTCAACTCGACGGCGGTGGAGACGCCCGGTCGCGTGTTCGCCGTCGTCGGCGGGGCCGCGCAACAGATCACCGCGCGGCTCGCCCGCTATCCAGGGGTGGTCCTCACCCACGACAACGCGCCCGCCCAGTGCATCGTCAACGGACCCGAGAACGAGATCGACCGCCTCGTCGAGGCACTGCGCGGCGACGGAATCCTGTGCCAGAAGCTGCCGTTCCGCGCCGCCTTCCACACCCCGGTGTTCGCCTCCGGGCTGGAGTCCATCGGCGCGGCCCTACCCCGCTGGCAGGTGCGGTCCGCCCGGGTGCCCGTCTGGTCCGCCACCCTCAGGGCACCGTTGCCCGCCGAGCCGGCCCGCGTACTGGAGATCTCCGCACGGCACATGCTCGAACCGGTCTGGTTCCGACAGACCATCGCGGCCATGCACGACGCCGGCATCCGGGTCTTCCTGCAGGTCGGAGCCGGGCAGCTCGCCTCGGTCATCGCCGACAACCTGCGCGGCCGCGACCACCTCGCGATGCCGGTCAACGTCGCGCATCGGGGCGGGCTGAACCAACTGCGCCGCGTCGCCACGGCGCTGTGGGTGGAGGGCGCCGCACCGGACCTGCGCGCCCTCGACCCGGCGGCCACGGGTCGTGCCCGAGCTGCCGCGCCGACCGCCGCCCAAGCTGTGGCGCCCGCCGCCCAGCCCGCCCGCCGTGGCCCGGTCATGCGGCTCGACCTCGGCGGCGCGCTGATCCGGTTCGGCGAGGGAGCCGACAAGCTGCTCGGCGTGTCGGTGTCCGCCGACCAGTCGGCGGGCGACGCGAATGGCACCGACAGCACGAGCGCCACGAGCGGCGCGGTCGCTGGATCCGGGTCGGTTGCTCGGGAAGCGACGGCCGCCATGGCAACCCAGGCCCCGAAGGCGGCGGTGGTGACACCGGCGGCCGTGACTCCGCACGCCCCGGTTGGCCCGCCGAGATCGCCGACCCTGGCCAGGCTGCACGACCTCGCCGGACGCTCCAGCGCCGCCGCGGAACTCGCCTCGTTGCTGAGCGATCCCGCGGACGGCGTGCTCGTCGACCGCGGGATCGGGCACACGCCGCCGTTGCCGCCGCCGCGCGTCCACCGTACGGTTCTGCGGGTCGCCCTCGACACGATGCCGTACCTGCGCGACCACTGCTTCTTCGTGCAGCCCGAAGACTGGCCCGAATCGGAAGACCGCTGGCCCGTGGTGCCGGGCACCACCGCCCTGCAACACATGATGGAGGCCGCCCAGCAGGCGGCACCCGGCATGCGGGTTGTCGGCGTGCGCGGCGCCCGGTTCAACCTCTGGTGCATCGCCGCGCCGCCACAGGACGTCCAGATCACTGTGAAGCCCACCGGGCCCGGCCAACTCTCGGTGACCTTCGGTAACTACGCCCGCTCCACAGTCGAGGTGGCACCGGCCTACCCGGCCGACCGTCCGGAGTTCTGGCAGCACGACCCCGCCACGGAGCAGCCGCCACGAATCAGCGCAGAGGAGATGTACGCCGAACGGTTCGTGTTCCACGGCCCCCTGTTCCGCGGCGTGACCAAGGTGCACGCCGTCGGCAACATGCACATCCGGGGCGTGGTGACCGCCCCGTCCCCGCCCGGCGGACTGCTCGACAGCACCTTCCAGCTGGTGGCCAACTGGATCGTCACGACGCAACCGTTCTCGGCGCTGCCGGTGGGAATCGGACAGGCACGGTTCTTCGGTCCGCCGCCAGCGCCCGGTACGGCGTGCGAGTGCATCGCCCGCGCGCGCTCGACCGACGACGCGCAGCACGTCTTCGACATCCAACTCGCCGTCAACGGCCGGGTGTGGGCGCAGCTCGACGGCTGCATCGAGCGACGGTTCAAGAGCCACCCCACCCTGCCGGAGGAGCGTTTCCCGGAGCGCCACTCGATGTCGCTGCGGCAGCCGGAGGGCTGGACCATGGCCGTCGACTGCTGGCCCGACCTGGTCACCCGCGGCATGACAGCGCGCGGCATCCTCGGCAACAGGGGTTACACCGACTACGAGCGGCAGCCGCCCAAGGCGCGCAAGCAGTGGCTGCTCGGCCGGATCGCGGCTATCGACGCCGTCCGGTTCCCGCTGTGGGAAGGCGGCCACACCGATGTCTACCCGATCGAGTTGACCATTACGAACGATCCGAACGGGCGGCCCCGGGTGCACCCGCGTCCCGGCCGCGGTTTCGGCGCCTGGGACGTCTCGCTCGCCCACGTCGCCGAGATCGGTGTGGCGATCGCCGGGCCCCGCGCGCCGGACGCGCTGCCCGGCGCGCCGGGCGTCGGCATCGACGCTGTCGAGATCACCGAGCCTCCGGTGTACGCGGTCGCGTCCGCACTGTCGGAACCAGAACGACGGCTGCTCGACTCGCTGCTGGCCGGCGGCGAGGACGGGCACCTGTGGTCCGCCCGCTTCTCGGTCGCCAAGGAGGCCGCTGCCAAGGCAGAGGGCACCGGCCTGGCCGGCGACCCACGACGGTTCACGGTGGTGGCCGCCGCCTCGGCCGCGCTGACCGTCGAGGTCGGTGACCGGATCTACCAGGTTGCACTTCGTGAGGTGTCCAACCCCGAAGGCCTGCCCCCGAGACGGTACGTCGTCGGCTGGACGTGGGGACCGGAGCCTGCCCACCGAACCGGCCGCGTGTAGCGCGATCACGAGAGGGGACATCACATGTCTGTAGAGCAGGCCGACATCCTCGCCGAGGTGGTCGCGATGTTGCACGCGATCCGCGACGACGCCGGAGTCGACGGCGAGATCACCATGGCAACCAGGTTCCAGGACGACCTGGAAATGGAGAGCATCGACGTCATCTCCCTCACCGGCCGCCTGCAGGCGCGGTACGGCAACGCGGTCAACTTCGCACAGTTCGTTGCCACCCTGGACCTGGACTCCATTCGACAACTGCGGGTCGGCCAGCTCGTCGCACACATCGCCACCGCGCTCGACGGGGCGGAAGCGGACGCCGGCCATGCGGACGCCGGCCTCGGCACAGCGGGCCTACCCGCATGAGCATCGTCCGGGCCAACGGCCTCTCCGTCCACATGGAGCAGCTCCGGCCACCCGAAGCGGTACCCGGCGACGGCCCCACCGCTGTGCTGATCCACGGCCTGGCCACGGACAACCTGGCGAGCTGGTATCTCAGCATGGCCCAACCGCTCGCCGCCGCCGGCCTCCGTGTGATCATGTACGACCTGCGTGGGCACGGAAAGAGCGAGCGCCCGCCGGCGGGCTACACGCTGGACCACTTCGTCGACGACCTGACGGCACTGTTGGCCGTGCTCGACGTGACCGGCCCGGTCCATTTGCTCGGCAACTCCTTCGGCGGCACGATCGCGATCAGCTATGCGGCGCGCCACCCTGAGCAGGTCGCCGCGATCGCCGCTGTCGAGTCCTCCCCGCCCACAGCGGCCTGGTTCGAGCGGGTGGCCAAGCGGCTCGTCGCCGCCGCCGCACACCTACCGCACGAGCATGTACTCGCCAGGATCAGCGCCGAACGCGGGGAGCAAGCCAGCCGCCGGGCCAGGACGGCTCGCGACGTACTCGTCGCCACGAGCCTCACACGCGACCTGCCGGCAAGCCGGCTACCGGCCGAGGAGCGGATAGCCGCGATCCGGTGCCCGGTGCTGTGGGTGTACGGCGGGTCCTCCGCCGTGGTCGAACTGGCCCCCGATGTACAACGCCTGCTACCACATGCGCGGATCGTCACCGTGCCCGGTCAGAGGCATTCCATCCTCATCGACCAGCCGGACACCGTCGGCGACATCGTCCTGTCCTGGCTGCGCCAGGACTGCGGCCTCCAGTCCGGCCCCGTGGAAGCCGCAACCGGGCGTAGCGGCCGGGACCAGCCACCTTCGCCCACCCCCCTGCACTGACACGCATTACTCAGGAGGCTGTGGATGGATGCATCGAGCCCTGATCAGGCGATCATTATCAGCACCGGGCGGTGTGGGTCGACGTTGGTGTCCGACCTGATCGCCGAGCAGCCCGACACGCTGTCGGTCCAGGAGTTCTTCGTGCCGGTGGGTTCCTGGATCGAGGACAAGGAGAGGCTCAGTGGTGCCGAGTACTGGTCGAGGTTGAGCGAGCCCAACCCGGCACTCTCCGCCCTCTTCCGGATCGGACTCCCGCCGCCCGAGGTGCGCTACCCGGAGAACGGCCGGTGGGCCGGCAATCTCGGGGAGCTGCCGCGGGTTCTGGCGACCACGTTGCCGAAGATCTCGTCCGACCCTGACCACCTGTACGACACGCTCGCCGAACTGGTGCCGGGGTTTCCGGCGCAACCGGTGGCGCAGCACCATCAGATGTTCCTGGAGCTGCTCACCTCGCTCACCAACCGGCGGCGCTGGGTCGAGCGTTCCGGTGGCTCCAGCCACTTCTGCCTGTCCCTGCTGAAGCATTTCCCCGCCGCGAAGATTGTCTATCTGACCCGTAGCTGGGCGGACACCGCCGAGTCGATGAGGCGCCACTCCTACTTCCAGCTCCTGGAGCTTCGCATGAACGCGTTCCGCCGATACGGGCTCGACCCGTTCGAGATCGCCGCCGACCAGCCGGTGCCGGAGGAGATGAAGCGCTACCTGCCGGGCCAGCTGACGGCCCAGACGCTAAGCGAACGCGGCGGGGACATCGGGCACTACCTGGTCCTGTGCGCGTTCCTCGCCAACGAGGCCGAGCAGGCCATCGCCGACGCCGGGCCGCGCGAGCTGCTGACGATGACGTACGAGGACCTCGTCGATGACCCGCTGACGCAGCTCAGTGGGCTGGGCCGGTTCCTGGGCTTCGACGACTGGGCGCAGTGGGCGCACCGGGTTGTCGGGTCGGTGGAGACACGCCCTCGCGGGCAGGCGGCGGCCCGCCCGCGACCCGGACCTCAACCTCACCGAGGGCGTCTGGTCACACCTCGAACGCACGAACCATGACGGTCCGGTGCCCGCTTGATGTACCCGAGCTGCGCGGCGAAGGCGACCAGCGCGACCGCCACACCGAGCGCGATCGCGAACGTGGCGGATCCGCTGGCCACTCCGGGGGGTTACGCGAACCACGTCAGGGCCGGTCCGCGTGGCCGCGTCCGAGGGCACCCGCCCTGCCCCACCGTCCGGGGATGTGAAGCAGTTCGATCCGACCCATGCTCGGGGGCACGGCCGGTCGGGTCACCAGGTGCTCGCCTCGTGGCTCCATGCCGAGCATGGTTCGCAGCAGCAACAGGGGAGTTCCGGTCGACCACGCCTGCGGGCTGCACGCCGTGGGGTACAGCACGGGGTATCTGGTCAGGGTCCGCTCGTAGCCGCCGAACGCTTCGGGCAGTCGCCCGTCGAAGTGCTCCGCGGCGTCGATGATCCCTTCGGCGATGCGCCCGGCCTCCTGGTGGAATCCGTAGCGGCGTAGCCCCCAGGCGATGAACGAGTTGTCGAACGGCCAGACGGTGCCGACGTGGTAGCCGATCGGGTTGTAGCGTCCCTCGCCGGTGCCGAGCGTTCGCACCCCCCACCCGGAGAACAGTTCGGGGCCGAGCAGGTGTTCGGCGATCTTCGGTGCCCGGGATTCCTCGACGATGCCGCTCCACAGCAGGTGGCCGATGTTCGAGGAGAGCGCGTCGACCTGGTGCCCGTCACCGTCGAGGGCGAGTGCGTAGTACTCGCCGTCGGAGACCCAGAAGTCGTTGTTGAAGCGTTTCTTGAGCTCGGCCGCTTCCCGTTCGAGGCGGTCGGCGTACGCGGGGTCGTGCCAGAACTCGCGGGCCAGCCGCGCACCGCGGATCTTGGCGTCGTACGCGTAGCCCTGTAGCTCGCAGGTCGCCCGGGGCAGGCCGGGCAGCCGCCCGTCCCGGAACGAGATCGAGTCCCAGGAGTCCTTCCAGCACTGGTTCTCCAGCCCGGTCCGCTCGTTGCGGCGCTGGTACCAGACGTAGCCGTCACCCATGATGTCGCCGTACTCGTCGATCCAGTGCAGGGCGGCTCTCGCGGAACCTTCGAGAGAGTTGACGAGGGCGGCGTCGCCGGTCCATCGCTCGTACTCGTCGAGCAGGATGACGTAGAGGGGCGTGGAGTCGGCGCTGCCGAAGTACGGCGAATGCGGCTGTTCCTCGAATGCGGTCGTCTCCCCGTACCGCAGCTCGTGGAGGATCTTCCCGGGCTCCTCCTCGCGGAAGTCGTGCAGGACGGCCCCCTGTCGCACGGTGAGCTGGTGTAGCGTCGTGGCGGCGAGGTCGGGCGCGAACGGCAGTGCCTGGATGCTGGTGAGGATGCTGTCCCGGCCGAAGATCGCCATGAACCACGGTAGGCCGGCGGCGGGGATGGCGCGTCCGCCGGCGGTCAGCGGTGCGTAAAGTAGCGCGGAGAGGTCGGCCAGGCTGCGTCGGTAGGTCATTCCCAACGTGGGGGAGTCGCAGGTGAGGCGGGGTGCCTGCGCGAGCCAGCCGGCCAGGTCCTGCCGGATCTGCGCTCGGGATCGACCGGGTCTGCCCTCCAGGCTCTCCCGAAGATCGCGCCCGCCCAGGCCCAGCGCCTGCACGTGCAGGTCGGTGGTCCATTGACCGTGCGGTTCGAGTCGAACGTGGTATGTCAGCCCCTGCTCGTCGACTCGGGCCGGCACGGTGGACGAGACCAGGGTCTCCCGGCAGAACGTCTCCCGCTGATAGCCGAGACGTAGGCGCCCGCCGTCGACCTGGGTGTAGTACGTCCCGCTCTTGTTCCGCACGTCCTTGATTTCGAAGAGGTCGGCGAAGTCGCTGTCGACGTCGATCCGGATCCGCAGGTCGACGGGCTTGGGTTCGTGGTTGATCACGGTCAGTTGCTCCGTGAAGCTTCCGCCGATGGAGCGGTCGCGAATGGCCGAAACACCGATGTCGACGAGTGGAGCGGGGAGGGTCGGGACGACGACCATGCGGCTCTCGAAGTACTCGACCTCCTCGACGGTGAGCGCGTTGACCCGCTGATCATTGATGAACAGGATCCATTTCGACAGGAACCGGGTGTCGAACGAGAAGAACCCGGTCGGGATGGTGGGGGACGGGCCGATGTCGCCCGTCTCCTCACTGACGACGAACGTGTTGCCGTCCAGCAGCCGGACGAGGCCGTCGCTCATGCCGCACGTCTCCGTTCGCGGCCGAATTCCCGAGGGTGATGGGCTTCGGGCGGCGCCGGCATGAGCCGAACGAAGAGGCGGGCCAGCCGGACATCGCCCTCCGTGGTGATTTCGTTGCGCAACCATGCCGGGTACATCTGTGACTGGCCAGCCAAGATCCGGTCGAAGGTCGCCCGGCTGCCATGGAAGACACAGTCGGCCTTGCCTCCATCCCGAGAGACGCGGATATCGCCCCGTTCGATGGCCACAAACCAGCGGTCGACACCCTGCTCGTGTGTGAGGTCGAACCGTATGCTCCCAGTGGCCTCCTCAAGCATGTCCACGTGGCCGCCTCGGCCGATCGCTTCAAAGAAGCTCGTGGTGGGATCCGACATGGGCTTCCCCTCCGTGGTTCCCGATCCCGGATGTGCCACCACGGTGACGGGGGACGGGGTGATGCCGCCTCACCCGCAGCGGGTGAATTCACCGTGCCGCCTGCGGACGCCCGCCAGGTTCATCCGTTCCGGGTGAAGCCACCCCACCCCGGTCCACGTGATGCTGCCCGTGGTCCGGCGGATTCTGGGGAAGGTGGTGCCCATGTCGGAGGCGACCAGGACTTTCTTCGAGGCGCTCGAACGACGCGGCCACGAACGCCTGCCGAAGAAGACGAACGGCACCATACGCTTCGACCTTGAGCGTGACCACGGGGTCGACCACTGGTTGGTGGAGATCCGCGGCGGGGCCGTCCGGGTGTCGCAGCAGAACAGCGACGCCGACGCGGTCGTCCGCGCCGACAGCGCGTTCTTCGACCGGATGGCACGCGGCGAGGCCAAACCGGTCGCGGCGTGGCTGCGGAACGACATAACGTCCGAAGGACAGTTCCGGTTCATCCTCCTGTTGGAGCGGCTCTTCGCACCGCCGCGCGCCGCGCGTCATCCGCGGTTCGCCGCCCGTAGCCGTCGGAGGCAGGGATGAAGAGCGACCTCGTCAGAGTCCTGGACGGCAACATCTTCGTCCTGAGCGACGGCAGTGGCGACATAGACGCCGGCCCCGCCGTCCCGTTGGGGTTCTTCTCGTTCGACACCCGGTTCCTGTCGCGGTGGCGGCTGACCGTCAACGGCGAACGGGTGAGCGCGCTGGCCGTGGACGACCCGTCGTACTTTGAGGTGCGGTTCTTCCTGGTGCCAGGGGCCCCGACGCACTACGTGGACGCCAAGGTGTCGGTGATCCGGGAACGGTCGGTGGTCGGCAGCAGCTTCGAGGAGCGGTTGACGGTGCTCAACCATTCCGGGGAACCGGCTGATTTCACCGTCCGCGTGGACGCGGCCGGTGACTTCGTCTCGGCGCTGACGGTCGGACAGGAAAGCGTAAGACCTGGTCGGCTCTACCGGCACGTCGACGACGGGCGCCTGCACCTCGGCTACGTGCGGGAGAAGTTCCGGCGGGAGACGGTGATCTCCACGACTGAGCCGGCGCAGGTCGACGAAGAGGGGCTGACCTACCACTTCCGGATCGAACCCCACGGGCAGTGGACCACCATGCTGCATGTCCGGGGCCTGGTGCTGCGCCCCGACGGTCAGGACGTGCGCGAGCACATATCTCCCGGCCGGCCGCGACGCGACGCCGCATGGCTGCAGGACGACCTGCGCCAGTGGCTCGACAAGGCTCCGCAGCTGGGCTGCGACTGGAAGCCTGTGGAGCGGGCCTACGAGCGCAGCCTGGTCGACCTCGCCGCGCTCCGGTTCTCGCCACTGACGCTGCCGACGGAGCCGTTGCCGGCGGCGGGGCTGCCGTGGAACGCGACCCTCACCGGCCGCGACGCCATCCTCACCAGCCTGCAGGTGCTGCCGTTCACGCCGGAGCTGGCCGTCCACACCCTGCGGATGCTCGGTATCGACCAGGGCTCCGTGCTCGACGACTTCCTCGACGAGGAGCCGGGCAAGGTCGTGCGCGAGGTCCGCTACAGCGAGCTGGACGCGTTCGGGGAACGCCCCCAGTCGGAGTATTTCGGTGCTGCCGACAGCACCCCCCTCTACGTGATCCTGCTCGACGAGTACGAGCGGTGGACGGGGGACGCCGCGCTCGTGCGCGAATTCGAGGACGAGGCGCGCGCGGCCCTGCACTGGATCGACGAGTACGGCGACATCATGGGCGACGGCTACGTCTGGTACCAGCGCCGAAACGAGCGCAATGGCCTGGAGAACCAGTGCTGGAAGGAATCCCCGAACGCCATCTCGTTCCGGGACGGCCGGCTGCCGAGCCAGCCCCGGGCGACCTGTGAACTACAGGGCTACGCGTACGACGCCAAGATCCGCGGCGCGCGGCTGGCCCGCGAGTTCTGGCACGATCCCGCGTACGCCGACCGCCTCGAACGAGAAGCGACCGAGCTCAAGGAACGCTTCAACCGCGATTTCTGGATCGGCGACGGCGAGTACTACGCGTTGGCCCTCGACGGCGACGGCCGCCAGGTCGACGCCCTCTCCTCCAACATCGGCCACCTCCTGTGGAGCGGCATCGCTGACGAATCCCGTGCCGCGAGGATCGCCGAACACCTGCTCGGCCCCCGCCTCTTCTCCGGCTGGGGCGTACGCACCCTCGCGCAGGGAGAGGGGCGGTACAACCCTCTCGGCTACCACATCGGCACCGTCTGGCCCTTCGACAACGCCTTCATCGCCTGGGGCCTGCGCCGCTACGGCTTCCACCAGGAGGCCGGCCGTATCGCCGAGGGGATCATCGACGCGTCCCGGCATTTCCAGGGGCGCCTTCCGGAGGCCTTCGGCGGCTACGACCGCGAACTGACCGGGCACCCCGTCCAGTATCCCGCGGCGAACAGCCCACAGGCCCTGGCCACCGGGGCGCCCCTGCTGCTGGTGCGCACGCTGCTCGGCCTCGAACCGTACGAGGAGGACCTGGTGGTCGCGCCAGCAGTGCCCGAACGGTTCGGCCGGATCGAACTGCTCGACATACCAGGGCGGTGGGGCCGCATCGATGCCATCGGCACCGTCGCACGGCCAGGGGGCGGCGGTCGGCAGATGAGCCTGGCGCGGTTGCCACGCTGACCGATGCCGGTGCGCAGTCGCGAGGCGCAGGCCGGTCGTCACGTCCGCCGGCCGGCGAGCCGGCGGAGGGTCTCAGCCGACGGGCCCGACGGCTCCCCTCAGGTCGCCTGCCTCGGCACGGCTCGCCGGCAGCACCGTGGGGGCGGGCCCGGTCGAGTCGCGGACCACCAGGAGGTGCCCGATCGACCGGCGTCGGGGGCGGGTCGACCGGGCCTTGAGCGCGAGCGACAGCACCATCCGTCCCATGTCGGTCATCGGCAGCCGGATGGTGGTGAGGCTGGGGGCGAGGTCGGCGGCGACGGGGACGTCGTCGAACCCGACGACCGACATCCGCTCGGGCACGGGGATGCGGTGCGACCGTAGCGTCGACAGCACACCGATGGCCATCGCGTCGTTGAGCGCGATGATCGCGGTGGTCTGGGGGCGGTCGCGCAGGATCCGTTCGGCGGCGACCCGGCCGCCGTCGCGGGTGAAGTCGGAGTGCACGACGGGAAGGTCGTCGAGGGAGAGCCCGCGCTGGCGCAGGGCGGTCGCCACGCCGGCGAGCCGGTCGGCGACGGTGGTGAGCCCGGCTGTACCGGCGGCGACGGCGATGTGGCGGTGCCCGAGGTTCAGCAGGTGATCGGCGAGGGCCCGACCGCCGGCCTCGTTCTCGGGCAGGACCGCGTCGACGCCGAGGGCGTGCCGGCCGATGACGGCGACCCGGCCGCCCTGGCCCTGGAACTCCGCGAGTTCCGCGCGGGCCTCGGCCTCGATCCGGGCGTCGTCGTAGCCCGATCCGGCGATGAGGATGATCCCGACCCGCTGCGCGATGAGGTGGCGCAACTGCCGTAGCTCCGCGTCCGGGTCCCGGCCGGAGTGGCAGATCTGCACCAGCAGCCCCTCCTCGGCGGCCACCTGGATGACCCCGCCGGCGATCTCCGAGAAGTAGGGGTCGTCGACCTGGTGCACGACGAGCCCGACCGTCGAGCTCGTGCCGCCGGCGAGGGTGCGGGCGTACGGGTTCGCGACGTACCCCAGCTCCTGGGCGACCTGCCGGACGCGTCCCGCGACCTCCTCGCTGACGCCCTCCCGTCCGGCGAGGGCGCGGGACGCGGTCGCCAGAGAGACCCCCGCGCGCTCCGCTACGTCGATCAGACGCAGTCTCGGGCCTGGTCTGGGCATCGGCAACTCCCTGGAAACATCAATGTCATCTGGCTATTGCCAGTGGCGTAGACCACAGCCTAGTCTACGGAAGCGCTTTCGTAAGCGCTTCCGTTCCGGCGAAGGAGCGTCTCGGGATGACAACCCGTTCGAAGCGAATCCAGTGGATGACAGCACTCGGCGCGAGCCTCACCCTCGCGCTCACGGCCTGTGGCGACGGCGGTGGCGGGGGTTCCGGTGCCGACGATCCGATCGTCGTGGGGATCTCCCTTCCCCTGACCGGGGACTTCTCCGAACCGGGCAAGGGTGTCCAGCGCGGCTACGAGGCCTGGGCCAAGATCACCAATGACAAGGGCGGTCTCCTGGGCCGCAAGGTCGAGCTGAAGATCCTCGACGACCAGTCCAACGCGGACCGTGTGGTCGCCGACTACGAGCAGCTGATCGGCAAGGACAACGTGGACCTCGTGGTGGGCCCGTTCTCGACCCGCCTCGTCGTGCCTGCGGCCCGGGTCGCCGAGGAGTACGGCATGCTCTTCGTCGAGCCGGCGGGCGCGGCGAAGGAGGTCTTCGAGCAGGGCTTCAAGAACATGTTCTACGCCGCCCCGGCGGTGGCGAACGACCACTACAACCACCTGGCCGAGTACATCCTGGCACTGCCGCCCGACCAGCGGCCGAAGACCGCGGCGTACGCGGCCATGGACGACCCGTTCGCGCAGGGCACGGCGTACGGGCTGAAGGAGAAGCTCGAAGCGGGCGGCGTCCGCACCGTCGTCGACGAGGTCTACCCGCCGAACACCACCGACTTCGGCAGCATCGCCGCGAAGATCGCGGCGTCCCGGGCCGACCTGGTGGTGGGCGGCTCCCAGTACCAGGACGGGGTGAACCTGATCGTCGCCCTCCAGCAGCTCAGGTACCAGCCGAAGCTGGCGGCCTTCTCCACCGCCCCGACGAACCCCGAGTTCGCCGCGGCGATCGGCAACAAGACCGAGGGGATCATCTCGCCGACCGGCTACACGCAGGACGCGCCGTACCCGAGCAACAAGGAGTTCGTCGAGAAGTACACCGCACAGTTCGGCTCGCCGCCGGAGGAGGACGAGGCCAACGCGTACACGACCGGACAGGTCGTCGCGGCGGCGGTCACCGCGGTGGGCTGCGCCGAGCAGGGCGATTGCCAGAAGAAGCTGGTCGAGTGGGTCCGTGGCAACTCCGTGGAGACGGTGGTCGGCCCGCTCTCCTGGGACGAGACGGGCAAGCCCAAGGGCGCCCACATGATCCAGCAGTGGGTGGGCGGCAAGATCCAGATCGTGTTGCCGGCCGACGCCAAGGAGACCGAACTCGTCTACCCGAAGCCGGCCTGGTAGGAGACGACATGCCCTCCGGTGCCCTGCTCTTCCAGAGCATCATCCTGGGTCTGCTGCTGGGCGGGCTCTACGCCCTCCTGGCAGCGGGACTCACCCTCTACTTCGGAATCATGCGGGTCGTGATGATCGCCCACTCGGCGTTCCTCATCCTCGCCGCGTACCTCGCCTGGTGGTCGCACACCCGGCTGGGCATCGACCCGCTGCTGTCGATGGTCGCGACCGTGCCGCTCTTCTTCGCCTGCGGCGTCCTGCTGCAGCGGCTGCTCCTGGCCCGGCTGCGCGCGGCCACCCTGACCATGATGTCGGTGCTGCTGACCTTCTCGATCGCGCTCCTCGTCGAGGGTCTGCTCGGCTACCTGTTCACCGGCACCCAGCGGCGGATCCAGCTCGACTACAGCTCGGCGAGCCTCGGGATCTTCGGTGCCCGGGTCGCGGTGGTCAAGCTGATCGCGTTCGGCCTCGCCGCCGTTGCCCTGCTCACCCTCTACCTGCTGATGAAGAAGACCACCTTCGGCTGGGCCCTGCGGGCGACCATCCAGCACCGCGACGCGGCGCGGCTGGTGGGCATCGAGACCGAGCGGGTGGCCGGGTACGGCTTCGGCCTCGGCCTCGCCACCGCGGCCGTCGGCGGCACGGCCCTGGCCCTCGACACCACCATCTACCCGTCGCTGCACTGGCACTGGATCGGTCCGCTGATGGCCATCATCGTGGTGGGCGGGCTGGGCAGCGTACCCGGTGCCGCGATGGCCGCGATGGTGCTCGGCATGCTGCAGAGCCTGCTGCAGATCCCGCTCGGCACGACCTGGGCGCAGACCATCTTCTACCTGGCCCTGTTCGCGACGCTGGCGTTCCGGCCACAAGGTTTCTTCGGAGGTCGACTTGCCCAGCGCTTCTGATCCGACGACGGTGGCCGTCCCGCCGGCCGGGGCGGTGACGACGCGGCGCAGCCTCGACCGGGTCCTTCGAGTGGCGGCGATCGTGCTGCTCGCCGCGGCGGTACTGGCCTTTCCGTCCCTGGCGCCCAACCCGTACGTCCTCTCGGCGGGCGTCGTGGTGCTCAACTACGCGGTGCTCTCGACGTCGTGGAACTTCGTCGGCGGGTTCACCGGGTACATCTCCCTCGGCCACGGTGCCCTCGCCGGGCTCGGCGGCTACGGCACGGCCCTGCTGGTCACGAAGGCGGGCCTGCCGAGCTTCGTGGCCCTCGTGGTGGCGGCCCTGCTGGTGGCCGCCCTCGCCGTACCGATCGGCTTCGCCGCGCTGCGGGTCCGTGGCGCGTCGTTCGTCATCGTCTCGATCGCGTTGGTGCTGATCCTGCTGCTGGTCTTCCAGAGCTGGGCGTCGCTCACCGGCGGGTCACGCGGTCTGGTCGTGCCGCGCCCGTTCCCGGACCTGCTCCGTCCGGAGCACCACCGGGTGTTCTACTACCTGTTCACCGCGCTGCTCGCGCTGGCCCTGCTGGCCTGGTGGGTCATCGACCGCTCCCGGTTCGGCCTCGGGTTGAAGGCCATCCGGGAGGACGAGGACAAGGCGGAGGCGCTGGGCACCCCGACCTTCGCGTACAAGCTGGTGGTGTTCGTGGTCTCGGCGGGGTTCACCGCCCTGGGCGGCGGGCTCTACGCGCTCTGGTTCGGCGACCTCGACCCGGTGTTCCAGTTCTCCATCCTCACCGGCTCGTACCTGGTGCTGATGGCGCTGCTCGGCGGCGTCCGGAACCTGTTCGGCCCGCTGGTCGGCGCGTTGG
Organism: Micromonospora sp. NPDC050187; assembly: GCF_044459745.1. Taxonomy (NCBI): domain Bacteria; kingdom Bacillati; phylum Actinomycetota; class Actinomycetes; order Micromonosporales; family Micromonosporaceae; genus Micromonospora; species Micromonospora sp. NPDC050187. The sequence continues at coordinate 21,473 of NZ_JBITJH010000014.1, read as the reverse complement.
TGGTCGGCATCGGGCTGGAGTACTTCAAGGTGGAGTTCGGCGACACCCAGTTGCACCTGGTCGCGACGGGCCTGCTGCTCGCGCTGGTCGTGCTCTTCATGCCCGACGGCGTGCTGCCGGCGGTCGGTTCCCTGCTCGGCCGGATGCGGCCGGCGCAGAACTCGATCCGCGAGGTCACGGCCGCCCAGCTGCGCGAGCAGCGCGCCACGGCGGCCGGCGCGCCGGCCGCCCGGGAACCGGTGGACGCCGCCGCCGGCACCGCCGGTGTGCGGTCCCAGCCCACGGAGGAGCGGGCATGAGCGAGCGAAGTGAGCGAATCGGTTGGCTCAGGGCGATGGTGCCTCATGGTGGCACGGAGCGAAGCGGAGTGCCAGCATGAGCGAGGTACGAGGTCTGGCCACCGCGGGACTCACCAAGGCGTTCGGTGGCGTGGTGGCGCTCGACGGTGCGACCGTCGAGTTCCGGCACGGCAAGGTCAACGCGCTGATCGGGCCCAACGGGTCGGGCAAGACCACCTTCTTCAACTGCGTCACCGGGATGATCCGGCCGGACGGCGGGCAGGTCACCTACAGCGGACGGGACATCACCGGTGCGGCCCCGCACCGCATCGTCCACGCCGGCGTCGGCCGTACGTTTCAGCTGTGCCGCGTCTTTCCCCGGATGACGGCGCTGGACAACGTCCTCGCGGCCGTGCGTCCGACCGGTCTGACCGGCCTGCTGCGCGGCGCCCGTGCCCGTGCGGAGGTCGACCGTGCCCGGGGCTGGCTCACCCGACTCGGCATCGAGCACCTGGCGGACGTGGAGGCGCGCAACATGTCGTGGGGCCAGCAGAAGCTGCTGGAACTCGCCGGTGTGCTGATGAGCGACCCGGATACCGTCCTGCTCGACGAGCCGGCCGGCGGCGTCAACCCGGCCCTGCTGGACCGGATCGGCACCCTGGTCCGCGAACTCAACGCCGAGGGGCGGACGTTCGTGGTCGTCGAGCACAACATGGACCTCGTGATGAGCGTCAGTGACCACATCGTGGTGTTCGACCGCGGCCGCCCGATCGCCGAGGGCCCGCCGTCGCTCATCCGCTCCGACGAACGCGTCCTGGGGGCCTACCTTGGCGTCTGAAATCGAACTCGTCGACATCCAGGCCGGCTACGGGCGCGCCGCGCCGGTGCTGCGCGGCCTGACCGTCTCGGTGCCCGCGGGCCAGATCGTCTGCCTGGTCGGCCCGAACGGCGCCGGGAAGTCCACCGTGCTGAAGGTCGCCAGCGGGCTGCTCAGGCCCCGCTCCGGGAGGATCCTCGTCGGCGGCGTGGACGTCACCGGCCAGGGACCGCAGCGGATGCTCGCCTCCGGCGTCGCGCACGTCCTGCAGGGGCACAGCGTCTTCCGCGAGATGACCGTGGCGGAGAACGTCCTGCTGGGCGCCTACACGTTGAAGGACAAGGCGTTGATCGCCGAACGGACGGCCTTCGTCAAGGAGGTCTTCCCGGTCGTCGCGCAGCGCTGGAACTCGTTGGCCGGACTGCTCTCCGGCGGGCAGCAGAAGCAGGTGGAGTTCGCCCGGTCGCTCATGGTCAACCCCAAGGTCGTGCTCCTCGACGAGCCGTCCATGGGTCTGGACCCGAGGGCGACGACCACCGTGTTCGAACAGGTCGTGCGCATGCGCGACGCCGGTACGGCGGTGCTGCTCGTGGAGCAGAACGCCCGGCGGGCGTTGGAGACGGCCGACCTCGGCTGCGTGCTCGACCTCGGGCACGTGCACATCTCCGGGCCGGCTTCGCAACTGTTGGCCGACCCGCAGCTCGGCGAGCTGTACCTCGGCGGACGGCCTGCCGAGCCGACGGCACCGCCGAAGCGATGACAGGCTCCGACGTGACAGCGGCACACAGAGATGGAGCGTGAACACGTAAGCGCTTCCGAAAGCGGTTACGTGCCGCGCCAGAGCTGGAACGAGGTGTATCGCGATGATCAGAACGAGACGGTTCGCCGTCGCCACCGCCACCGTACTGGTGACCGGTGTGCTGGCGGGCGCCGGGGCCCCACCGGCCCAGGCGGACCGGAGCAATCCGCGCGACGTCCATCCCCACCTGCGATCGAGCCTGGTCGCCTTCTACGACTTCGACCACCCGGCCGAGGGAGACGCGGCGCTCGAGCGGGACCTGGGCCGCTCCGGCACCGAGATCGAACTCGCCAACGGTGGCATAGACATGCGCGTTGCCGAGCACGCCTACCCGGGCAGCGGCAACGCCTTGCAGACCCGGCAGGTGAACCCCGCCCAGGCCGGTAACGACGACTGGAAGGCGGGCATCTGGTCGGCCAGCGGCGTACGCACCCTGCGCCCCTTCGCCGGCACCCAGGGCACCACCGTGATGGGCTGGTTCAAGATGGAGATGGACGCCCCGGCGCCCAACTCGACCACCGCCAACCCGACCGACCGGTTCAACGCGATCGGGCTGGCCGGTGTGCTGACCGGCGACTCGGACGGCCACGGCGTGCGGGCGCTGCTGGAACTCATCGACGTCAACGGCGAACTGCGGCTGGTCGCGCTCGGCCGACGCCTCGACGGGGGCAACTCGCAGACCTTCGCGGCGGGAGAGGACTGGCGGACGCTGCTGCCGAAGGGGGAGTGGGTCCACCTCGCGGCCACCTTCGACTTCAACACCGGCGCGCTGGCGCTCTACCGCAACGGCGAGCCGGTGGACGGCTTCTACACCCGCACCGACGACCCATGGCTCGTGTCCGGCCCCGGCCCCCACGTCACCACCGCCTCGGACCCGCGAGGCATCAAGATCGGCGGGAGCTTCCCGCAGGACACGGTGGAGCGGAACCCGTGCGACTGCCGCATGGACGCCCTGATGTTCCTCGACACCGTCGTCTCGGCGTCCGACGTCGAGAAGCAGTACCGCTACATGGCCCGCTGACCACACTCCGCACCGCCTCACCGGGAAGGAGACCCGAGTGCGCAGCATCCGCAAGATCCGCAGATCCGCGCTGACGGCCGGGCTGACCGCCGCCACCCTCGTTCTGTCCACCCTGGTCGTCGGCCCCGCCCGGGCCGCCGAACCCGTCCACGATCCGGTCGTCGAGATGCCCACCCAGTCCCGGCTCGGACTGGTCCTGACCGAGTACGCCAGCTTCCCGCAGTCGTTCCCCATCCCGGCACCGACCGACCAGCGGCTCATGCGTACCGCTCGCATCAACACCATCATGGAGCTGCCCGACGGCTCCGGCCGGCGCGCCGTGCCGGACCTCAACGGCCACCTCTACCTGGTCCGCGACGGGGCGCCGTACGTCTACCTGGACGTTGCCGACACGTTCGCGCCGCGCTTCTTCTCCGGCCGTGGGCTCGGGCAGGGCTTCGGCTACGTCGCGTTCCACCCCGAGTTCGGCACCAACGGCCGCTTCTACACCATCCACACCGAACAGGCGTCGCTGGCCGTCAAGACGCCGGACTACGCCCAGGCCAACAGCATCTACCACGGTGTGATCACCGAGTGGACGGCGACCGACCCGGCCGCCGACACGTTCTCCGGCAGCCGGCGCGAAGTGCTGCGGATCGGCTTCGCCGGCCAGATCCACGGCATCCAGGAGATCAACTTCAACCCCACCGCGCGGCCCGGCCAGCGCGACTACGGGCTGCTGTACCTGGCCGTCGGCGACGGCGGCACCGGCGTACGCAACACCGAGCCGCAGAACCTGGGCATGGTGCACGGCAAGCTGCTGCGCATCGACCCGCAGGGCACCGACTCGGCCAACGGGCAGTACGGCATCCCGGCGGACAACCCGTTCGTCGGCCAGGCCGGCGCCCTGGGCGAGGTGTACGCGGTCGGGTTCCGCGATCCGCACCGGTTCAGCTGGGACCCGGCCACCGGCCGGATGTTCCTCGGCCACATCGGCGAGCACGCCATCGAGGCGATCTACGAGGTGCGCGCCGGTGACAACTTCGGCTGGAGCGAGCGGGAGGGCGCGTTCGTCTTCGACAAGGCGGGAAGCGCCTGCGACAAGCTCCTGCCGCTGCCGGCGGACGACGCCCGGTACGGCTACACGTACCCGGTCGCGGCGTACGACCACAACCCGCCGCCCGGCTGGAACTGCACCTCCGACGTCGGTGTCGCGGTTGCCGGTGGGTTCGTCTACCGCGGCAACGAGCTGCCCGCGCTGAAGGGCAAGTACGTCTTCGGTGATCTGGTCGACGGGCAGGTCCTCTACACCGAGGCGCACGAGATGCGGCGCGGCCACGACCTGGCCACGATCCACCGCCTCGCGCTCTTCGACGCCGCCGGCGAGTCGGTGCGCATGCAGGACCTCTCCGGCCCCGGCGCTCCGGGCAACCCGGAGCGGGTCGACCTGCGTTTCGGCACCGACGCCGCCGGCGGGCTCTACCTCCTCGCCAAGGCCAACGGGAAGATCTGGAAGGTGACCGGTACCCGGGAGTTCGCGGACGGCGACGTCGGCGGCACCAAGCTGCACAGGCCCTCGGGCCCGGACAGCTGGACGCCGGTCACCCCGTCGAAGTGGCGGTTCGACCGGGACGAGGTGATCCTCGCCGAGGCGGGCGTCAGCCGGCCCGGCCCGCGCCGCCCGTTCGAGTACGCGGTGCTGACCGACGGGCCGCAGTGGTCGTCCGTGGAGATCAAGGCCGACGTCCGGCTCGACACGCCGGTCGAGGTGAGCAACCGGGACGTGATCGTCGTCTTCGGCTGGCGCTCGGACACCGAGTTCTACTACGCGCACCTGTCGACCGACAACACGATCTTGCCGCACAACGGCATCTTCAAGGTGCACAACGCCGACCGGCAGCGCATCGACCACCAGTGGAACGGCCGGTCGCGCGGCGCGAACCCGGCGATCGTCGACGCCGACTGGCACAAGGTGCGCGTCGTGCACCTGCCGGCCACCGGCGAGATCGCGGTCTACGTGGACGGGAGGAAGGACCCGCTGATGACCGCCAAGGACACCACGTTCAGCTCCGGACGGGTCGGCTTCGGTTCGTTCGACAACATCGGCCGGCTGCGTCACCTGACGGTGACCGGAACCCCGGCCTGAACCGATCCGGCGGGGACGACGGCAGGCCGCCGTCCCCGCCGGAGACGGGCAGTGTGCGGCACCCGGCCCGGGTGCCGGAGATGACCCCAGGAAGGTGGGACGATGACGGCACGTGTCCCGATCGGCATCGTGATGAACGGCGTGACCGGGCGGATGGGCTATCGGCAGCACCTGGTCCGGTCGCTGCTGGCCATCCGCGAGCAGGGCGGCGTACCGCTGCGCGACGGGAGCCGCCTCTGGCCGGAACTCGTTCTGGTCGGGCGGAACGAGGCCAAGCTGCGCGACGTCGCGGCCCGGCACGGATTGACCGACTGGACGACCCACCTGGACGCCGCGCTGGCGCGACCGGACGTCTCGATCTACTTCGACGCGCAGGTCACCAGCGAACGGGAGAAGGCGATCGGGCTCGCTGTCGCGGCGGGCAAGCACATCTACACCGAGAAGCCCACCGCCACCACCCTGCACGGCGCGGTCGAGCTGGCGCGCGCCGCCGACGCGGCCGGGGTACGCCACGGCGTCGTGCAGGACAAGCTCTTCCTGCCCGGCCTGCGCAAGCTCGACCGGCTCGTGCGGGGCGGGTTCTTCGGCCGGATCCTGTCGGTGCGCGGCGAGTTCGGCTACTGGGTCTTCGAGGGCGACTGGCAGGAGGCACAGCGTCCGAGCTGGAACTACCGGACCGCCGACGGCGGCGGCATCGTCGTCGACATGTTCCCGCACTGGCACTACGTCCTGGAGCAGATCTTCTCGCCGGTCCGGGCGGTCACCGCCCACGTCACCACCCACATCCCGCGCCGGTGGGCCGAGGACGGTCAGCCCTACGACGCGACCGCCGACGACGCCGCGTACGCGATCTTCGAGCTGGACGGTGGCGTCGTCGCCCAGATCAACTCCTCCTGGGCCGTCCGGGTGAACCGGGACGAGCTGGTCGAGTTCCAGGTCGACGGCACCGAGGGCAGCGCGGTCGCCGGCCTGCGTCGCTGCCGCGTCCAGCACCGGGCCGTCACCCCGAAGCCGGTCTGGAACCCGGACCTGCCCTCCACGGACGACTTCCGTGCGCAGTGGCAGGAGGTGCCGGACAACGAGGTGTTCGACAACGGCTTCAAGGCGCAGTGGGAGATGTTCCTGCGGCACGTCGCCGAGGACGCCCCGTACACCTGGGATCTGTGGGCCGGTGCGCGGGGTGTGCAGCTGGCCGAGCTGGGCCTGCAGTCGGCGCGGGAGGGCCGGCGCGTCGAGGTGACGGAGCTGCGGTCGTGACCCGGACCGTCAATCTGCCCGACGGGCCGTTCACCCTCTCCGGGACCGGGCGCGAGCACGTCACGCCCGGTGCCCGCTTCGCCAGCCGGGTCGCGTACGCCGCCGCGCACGTCGTCGCCGATCCCCGCGCGGAGAACGTGCCGGGCGCGCCCGCCGCGGTCGACTGGGACGCGACCCTGGCGTTCCGCCGGCACCTGTGGTCGTACGGGTTCGGCGTCGCCGAGGCGATGGACACCGCCCAGCGCGGCATGGGCATGGACTACCCGGCCGCGCGCGAGCTGGTGCGGCGCTCGGCGGCGGCCGCCCAGGCCGAGGGCGGCGCGATCTGCGCGGGCGTCGCCACCGATCAGCTGCCGGCCGGCCCGGCCACGCTCGACGAGATCCGCAAGGCGTACGCCGAGCAGCTCGCCGACGTGCAGGACGCCGGCGCCCGGCCGGTGCTCATGTGCAGCCGCCACCTGGCCGCCGCGGCCCGGTCCGCCGACGACTACCTCGACGTCTACGGCCGGCTGCTGGCCGACGCCGACGGCCCGGTGGTGCTGCACTGGCTCGGCCCGGCGTTCGACCCGGCCCTCGCCGGCTACTGGGGCGACGCCGATCCGGTGCGCGCCGCGGACACCGTGGTCGCGCTGATCGGCGCGCACGCGAGCCGGGTCGACGGCGTCAAGCTGTCGCTGCTCGACGAGGACTTCGAGGTCGCGCTGCGCCGGCGTCTGCCGGCAGGGGTACGGCTCTACACCGGCGACGACTTCAACTACCCGGCCCTGATCCGGGGCGACGGCGAAGGCCACTCCGACGCGCTGCTCGGCGTCCTCGCCGCGATCGCGCCCCCGGCCGCCGCCGCGCTGCGGGTGCTGGACACCGGGGACCTGGCGACGTACGACCGGATTCTGGCACCCACGCTGCCGCTCGCCCGGCACCTGTTCGGTGCCCCGACCTTCTACTACAAGACGGGCATCGTGTTCCTGGCCTGGCTCGCCGGTCACCAGGACCACTTCACGATGGTCGGCGGTCTCCAGTCGGGACGGTCGCCGGTGCACCTGGGCCGGCTGCTGCGGCTGGCCGACGCGGCCGGGCTGCTGCCCGACGCCGAGCTGGCCGCGCACCGCGCGCGGGCGTTCATGACCACGGCGGGGGTGGCGCAGTGAATCGGTTCGCGCTCAACTCGGCGACGACGAAGCGGTGGCCACTGCCGGACCTCGTCGCCGGCTGCGTCGACGCCGGGGTGTCCGGGGTGGGGCTGTGGCGGGAGGATCTGGCCGCGTACGGGGTCGAGCCGGCCGCGGCGCTGGTGCGGGACGCGGGCCTGACCGTCACGTCGCTGTGCCGCGGCGGGTTCTTCGGCACCCCCGGCTGGCTCGACGAGAACCGGCGTGCCATCGACGAGGCGGCGGCAGTGGGCGCGCCGGTGCTGGTGCTGGTCTCCGGCGGCCTGCCCGACGGCAGCCGGGACATCGACGGCGCTCGGGCGCACGTGCGGGACGCGATCGGCGAGCTGGTGCCGTACGCCCGAGCCACGGGGGTCCGGCTCGCCGTGGAGCCGCTGCACCCGATGTTCTGTGCCGACCGGTGCGTGGTCGCCAGTCTCGGTCAGGCCCTGGATCTCGTCTCGCCGTACCCGGCGGAGACGGTGGGCGTCGTCGTCGACACGTACCACCTCTGGTGGGACGACCAGGTGTGGGCGCAGATCGCGCGGGCCGGCGGGGAGAAACGCATCGCCTGCTTCCAGATCGCCGACTGGGTGACGCCGCTGCCGGCGGGGGTGCTGCTCGGCCGGGGGCTGCCCGGCACGGGGTGCGTCGAGCTGCGCCGCTTCCGGGAGGCCGTGGACGCGGCCGGCTACACCGGGCCGGTGGAGGTCGAGGTCTTCGCCGAGGAGGTGTGGGCACGGCCCGGCCGGGAGGTGCTCGACGAGGCCGTCGCCGGCTACCTCACGCACGTCGCCTGAGCGGACGCACGGCCCGCCCGATCTGCGGTCGGGCCGTCGGTCCGGTCTGGTCAGGACAGACCCCGGCGGACGATCGGTCCGACGAGCTCTCGTTCCTCGTACGCGAGGTGGGACAGCAGGGTGTCGCTCAGCAGGCCGACGGCGGCGCGGCCGTCCGGACCGCCGCGCCGCCGTCGGCTCGGCGGCTACCAGCTCGCGGGCGGCCGCGTCCGGCTTCCGCTCGGCGGCCACCAGCTCGCGGACAATCGGCGTCACCTCGGCGGCGAAGCGGCGCAGGTGCGTTGCTGCGGGCGCTGCGCTGGCCTGCCGGTCACCGCCTCCACGTCGACGTCACCGACGGCCTTCTCCTGATCACCGCGGCCCCCGGCGGGACACACGTCGGGGGAGCCCGCAGGGCACCACCCCGGCCCGCTGCGGCCCGACGACGCTGCGGCATCCACCCGCACCTGGCGGTGCTCCTCGCGGCGATCCCGACCCGCGATCTGCTTGTCGGGCAACCGTGCCGACTCCGGGTGCACCGGCCGACCGGTCGGCTGCGCCCGCGACACTCCTGCGCACGGTGCTCGACATCGTGCGCATCCCGCCGACCAGCGAGGGTCGTCGCACGCCCCCGCCGCGGTCGGTGGTGGAACGGGCCCTGACCTGGCGCACCGCTGACCGCCCTCTCGCCGTTGACGGCGAAACCCGCTTCACCACATCGACAGCCATGATCCGTTAAGCCGTCATCGTCGGCATGCCCGGCCGTCTCACCCTCCGGTCTCGCCAGGTTGCTGACCCTTGCGATGTGACCGTTAACATTATACCTTTCGATATAGACGGGCATTAAATTCCTTGTCGTCCGTGCGCCATCCCCGAGCACTGGCGACCCCAGGCGTCGACCGCTGAAGAGAGGAGCAGTCGACCCACTCGCGGAACGTCGATCGGGTGGGACACGGCGTCCACCGTCCCCGCCGGCCGGGCCGGCACTGCGACGCCCCTCCCGGGCGGACATGTTCGCGCGGCAGCGCCGCTGAACGCCTGCCGCCCATGCCACCACCACCGGCGGGGGGTGTCGCACCGCCTACGCGTCGAGAGGACGCGGAAGGAGAACGTCATGAGTCAGACCGTGCAGCGGGACGTGTGGTCGTACTACGGCCTGCAGCGGTCGGCTGCAGCTGTGGCGGCGCGATGAGCTACGCCCTCGCCTGCGCCCGGTCGACGGTCTTCCGGGCGGTCGCCGTCCACGGCGCTCCCCGGGAACTCAGCGGATGCAGCGGCGGCAGCCAGCCCATCGCCTACTTCGGCGCCCACGGCATCAGCGACAACATCACCAGCGGGCAATCGTTGCGGGACAGGTTCGTCCGGAACAACGGCTGTACCGCCCAGAACCCACCCGAGCCGGCACCCGGCAGCCTGACCCACCGCACCACCACCTACTCCGGCTGCCGGGCCGGGTACCCGGTGACCTGGGCCGCCTTCGATGGCGGCCAGATCGCCGCCCCGCAGGACGGTGCTCCCGGTGACAGCGGCTCGCGTACCTGGCTGCCCGGCGAGACCTGGACCTTCTTCCGGCACGGCGCTGGACAGCGGCGGCGACACCACCGTCGGTTCACGGATCAGCAGGTGGGCGCTGGGCACCAGCACGAACCTGCAGTGGACCATCGCCGCGATCTGAACCGGATGGGGCCGGGAGTCCGGCGATCCCCTGACCGCTGGGGACCCGGGTGCCGCTCTTACCGGAGGCGGACCCAACGACCGTCTCGCTCCACAACCGTCGGACCGCACACACCGCCGACCGGCCGGCCCTGCCATCGGCCCCTGCCGCTGACGTCGGTGGCAACCTGAATGGAGGCTTCATGTCATCCCGACCCATCAGCCGGCGTCGCGCGCTGCAGGCCGCCGGCGCGACCGCTGTCGTCTCGGCGGCCGGCATTCCGATCCTCGGGGCCCGTCCCGCCGTCGGCGCGGTGCTACCCCCCGCCCGGCCGGACCTCGGGGTGTCGGCGTACGCGTTCGACCTCGGCCAGGTCAGGCTGACCGCTGGTCGGTGGCTGGACAACCAGAATCGGACGTTGACCTATCTGCGGTTCGTCAACGTGGACCGGCTGCTCTACAACTTCCGCGCCAACCATCGGCTGTCCACCAACGGCGCGGCGGCGAACGGGGGCTGGGACAGTCCGACGTTTCCGTTCCGAACCCACGTGCAGGGACACTTTCTCACCGCCTGGGCTCAGGCTTACGCGGTGCTGGGTGACACCACCTGCCGGGACAAGGCCAACTACATGGTGGCCGAACTCGCCAGGTGCCAGGCGAACAACGGAGCGGCCGGGTTCGCCGCAGGCTACCTCTCCGGATTCCCGGAGTCCGACTTCACCGCGCTCGAGGCACGGACCTTGACCAACCGCAACGTGCCCTACTACTGCATCCACAAGACGCTGACCGGGCTGCTTGACGTCTGGCGCTACATCGGCAGCACACAGGCGCGCTCCGTGCTGCTGGCTCTGGCCGGCTGGGTCGACACCCGGACCGCCCGGCTGAGTACCAGCCAGATGCAGGCGATGCTGGGCACCGAGTTCGGCGGCATGAACGAGGTGCTGACGGACATCTACCAGCAGACCGGTGACGGGCGCTGGCTCACGGCCGCCCAGCGGTTCGACCACGCTGCCGTGTTCAACCCGCTGGCCGCCAACTCCGACCAGCTCGCCGGGCTGCACGCCAACACCCAGGTCCCGAAGTGGGTGGGTGCCGCCCGGGAGTTCAAGGCCACCGGCACCACCCGCTACCGGGACATCGCCACGAACGCCTGGAACCTCACCGTCAACGCGCACACGTACGCCATCGGCGGCAACAGCCAGGCCGAACACTTCCGGGCGCCGCACGCGATCGCCTCGTACCTCACCGACGACACCTGCGAGCAGTGCAACACCTACAACATGCTCAAGCTGACCCGGGAACTGTGGCTGCTCGACCCGAACCGGGTGGCGTACTTCGACTATTACGAGCGCGCTCTGCTCAACCACCTGATCGGCGCGCAGAACCCAACCGATGGCCACGGCCACATCACCTACTTCACGCCGCTGCGACCCGGCGGGCGCCGGGGTGTGGGCCCGGCGTGGGGCGGCGGCACCTGGAGCACCGACTACAACTCGTTCTGGTGCTGCCAAGGCACCGGGATCGAGACGAACACGAAGCTGATGGACTCCATCTACTTCCACAACGGCACCACGCTGACCGTGAACCTGTTCGTGCCGTCGGTGCTGACCTGGTCCCAGCGCGGCATCACCGTCACGCAGAGCACCAGCTACCCGGTCAGCGACACCACCACCCTGACCCTGTCCGGCACGATGAGCGGCTCATGGAGCATCCGGGTCCGCATCCCGGCCTGGACCACCGGCGCGACGATCAGCGTCAACGGCGCCGTGCAGAACATCGCCACCACACCGGGCAGCTACGCCACGGTCACCCGTACCTGGGCTGCGGGCGACATGATCACGATACGGCTGCCGATGCGGGTCATCATGCAGAACGCCAACGACAACGCCGCTGTCGCCGCGATCACCTACGGCCCGGCGGTGCTGTGCGGCAACTACGGCAACACCGCTATCACGGCGCTGCCGGCACTGGTCACGTCGTCCATCACCCGGACCAGCTCCGGCTCACTGGCGTTCACCGCGACCGCCAACGGGGCCACCGTCAGTATCGGGCCCTTCCACGACGCCCATGGTTACAACTACACGGTCTACTGGAGCACCAACGGTGCCGGTGGCGCCAGTTACCGGCTCGTCAACGTCGGCACCGGGCTGGTGCTCGGCATCCAGGACATGTCGGTCGCCGACGGCGGCCTCGCCGTGCAGTGGGGCGACTCCGGCACCGCCGACCACAACTGGGTGGTCGTGACCGACGGCGACGCGGTCAAACTTCGCAACGTCAACAGCGGCAAGGTCCTCGGGGTGGAGAACATGTCCACCGCCGACAACGCCCGGGTGCTGCAGTGGTCGGACACCGGCACGGCGGACCACCGGTGGACTCTCGTCGACCTCGGTGACGGCACCTACAAGATCCGCAACGTCAACAGCGGAAAGCTGCTCGGCATCCTCAACGGGTCCACCGCCTGGGGAGCGCAGGCAGTACAGGACTCAGACAACGGCAGTGCGGACAACCGGTGGCGACTCGCCCGGAACGCCTAGCGACAACACCACCCGGGACCCTCGGCATCCCGGCCGGTCCATGTCCGTCGCCGAGAGCCGAGCTGCGGCCCGAACCACCACCATCGAGAGAGGTCACCCCCATGGCCCTGACCCGACGAGCCTTCACCAAGGGAGTGGTCGCCGCCGGCGCGGCCACCGCCGCCGGCCTGACGATCGCCCCCCGGACGGCGTCGGCCGCGACCTACAGCGCGTACGCGATGACCTACTTCACCGAGTCGCCGAACTTCGTGGGGGCAGACTACGGCCTGCACGTAGCGGTCAGCCGCGACGGCCTGAACTGGACCCCCCTCAACCAGAACGACCCCGTGGTCACCCCGACCGCAGGTCAGCTGGGGTTGCGCGACCCGTTCATCTTCCGCAAGCAGGACGGTACGTTCATCGTGATCGCCACCGATCTGCGCGGCACGGACTTCGGCACCGTCAGTCAGTACCTGCACGTGTGGGACTCGACGAACCTGACCAGCTTCACCGGGTACCGGCGGCTACGGATGCACACCTACAACGCTCACACCTGGGCGCCGACGGTCTTCTGGAATGCCAGCCGCGGACAGTACGGCATCGTCTACTCCTGCAACACCAGCAGCGGGGACGTGTTCCTGGTCAACTACACATCCGACTTCCAGTCGGTCAGCTCCCCGCAGGTCTTCTTCAGCCCTGGTTTCGGCGTCCTGGACAGTGACATCGTGGTCGACAACGGGGTCACGTACCTGTACTACAAGAATCTCGCGAACGGGAACCTGTATGGCGCCCGCTCGTCGACCGGCGAGCCGAACAGCTTCACCACCTACACCGGCGGGCTGCGTCAGGGCGACGCGATGGAGGCCCCTCTGCTGGTCAAGCGGAACGACGGCAACGGCTGGTATCTGTGGGGTGACTCGTTCAGGCCGGTGAACGCCGACTACTACGCCTGGTCCAGCAGCAACATCACCGGCAGCGCTTGGACTGTGCTGAACCAGCGGGACTACACTGCGCCGCTCAACGGCAAGCACGGCTCGATCCTCGGCATCACCGAGGCCGAGTACGACGGCGCGGTCAGCCGGTGGGGTACTCCGAACTGGGTGCGGCTGAAGTCCTGGAACTTCCCGGACCGGTTCGTCCGGCACCTCAACGGCCTCGGGCGCCTCGACCCGTACCCGTTCGACCCGTACCAGGACCAGATGTGGCGGATGGTGCCCGGCCTGGCCGACTCGTCCGGGGTGTCGTTCGAGTCGGTGAACCGACCCGGCAACTTCCTGCGCCACAGTGGCTATACCGTCCGGCTCGACCCGAACGACAACACCGCGACGTTCCGGGCCGACGCGACGTTCCACCGCGCCCCGGGCCTGGGCGACTCCTCGTGGACCTCGTTCCGCTCCCACAACGTCCCCGACCGGTATCTCCGGCACTCCGGTTACCTGCTGCGCATCGATCCGCTGAGCGCGTCCTCCAGTGCTGCCGACCGGCAGGACGCCACCTTCCGGCTCACGCCGTAGCCGCTCGGCCCGCTCCGGCTACCCACGCCGTGGTTGCACAGGACACCGCTCGTGGAGTCAGTTGTGAAGCTGGTGATCCCACTCCGTCCCGCGACGAGGCGTCGGCGCGCCCTCGCCGCGGTCGTCGTGTTCGCGGCGGAGTGCTGCTCCGAGTTCATCGCGTACTCGACGGCGCCGGGCCCGACGGGGTCGTGGAGCTACCGGGGGGCCATCATGCCCCGGCAGGGCAGCAGCTTCACCAACCACGCCGGCATCATCGACTTCAATGGCGGATCGTACTTCTTCTATCACAATGGGGCGTTGCCCGGCGGCGGTGGCTTCACCCGTTCGGTCGCCGTGGAGAAGTTCACCTACAACTCCAACGGCACGTTCCCGACGATCAACATGACCACCGCGGGCGTGCCGCAGGTTGGCACGCTGAACCCGTACGTCCGGCAGGAGGCCGAGACCGTCGCCTGGGGTGCTGGCATCGAGACGGAGCCGGCCAGCGAGGGCGGGATGAACGTCGGCTGGATCGAGAACGGCGACTACATCAAGGTCAAGGGCGTGGCGTTCGGTGCCGGTGCGACGTCCTTCTCCGCGCGGGTCGCCTCGGCCAGCAGCGGCGGCCGGATCGAGGTGCGGTTGGACAGCGTGAGCGGCCCGATCGTCGGCACCTGCAACGTCGGCGGTACGGGCGGCTGGCAGAACTGGACGACCACCACGTGCGGGGTGAGCGGTGCGAGTGGAACGCGTGACCTGTACCTACGCTTCGCTGGTGGCAGCGACGGGCGATGCCCGCCCGGCTACGGGCTTGCGGTCCGCTCCCGCCACGACGGTGGGCCGGTCGGGGGTCGAGGCAGATGCCCTGTCCACCCGGCCGGCCCACGGTCAGCGCCGGTCGGTCAGGCTCGGTTCCATCGCTGGTTGATGTTGCCGTGGCAGGACCACAGGATCACCGTGGTCCCGTTGGCGGTGCCGCCGTTGTTGACGTCCAGGCACAGAGACGGGAAGCGGACGTTGCTGATCGTGCCGTTGCCGTTGAACGCCCACTGCTGATTGGTGCCGCCGTTGCAGTCCCAGATCTGCACCCGGGTGCCGTTTGCCGCACTGGTCGGGGCGTCCAGGCACTTGCCGAGAATCCGCAGGGTCTGACCGTTCTGGGTGATCTGCTGGTTGGGATTGGCGTGGCAGTCCCAGATCAGGGTGCCGGTGCCGTTGGCGGTGTTGGAGTTGTCGAGGTCGAGACAGCGGTCGGCCGCCTCGCTGCGCAGCCGGAACGTGGTGGGTGTCGGCGGGTTGGTGGTGCCGCCTCCGCTGACCCGGTACACCACCGTGCCGTGCGCCGGCACGCTCGCGGAGATGGCCCCGGTGGTACTCGCGGTGGAATTGGTCCACGCGTCCCTCAGGGTGAACGAGCTGCCGGTCTTACCGATCGCCGACGTGGTGGTGGAGATCGTCGTGGTGGAGCCGCCCTGGTTGAACAGAGCGACTGCGACATCGCCGTTGGCCAGCCGCTTCGCCAGGACTCGCCGGGTGCCGTCATTGAGGATCTGCACCGCCTGCAGACCGAGAGTGTCCTGGTTGATGGCGACCAGGTTCTGGTTCTTCAGGATCGTCAGCGTCGCGGCGCTGGCCGAGCGCAGGTCGTTGCCCATCATGAGCGGCGCCGCCATCATCGCCCACAGCGCGAAGTGGCTGCGCATCTCGGTGTCGTTCATGCCGCCGTTGCCCACCTCGAGCATGTCCGGGTCGTTGAACCCGCCGGGTGCCGCGTACCCGGCCAGCGGGACGTTGACGTTGACGATGTTCTGGATGCCCATCGGGTAGCCGTTGGTCTGGCCGGTGTTCCAGGCGTTGGTGATGTCCTCCGTGGTCCGCCAGAGGTTCGCCACGTCACTCCAGTTGCGTTGGGGCCCGGTCTTCTCGTGGATGCTGTTCGAGTTGATGCTGTAGACGATCGGCCGGCCGGTGGCGGCCAGCGCGTCGCGCATGATGCCGAACCTCGCCACCTGGTCGTTGATGGTCCCGGTCGGTGAACACCAGTCGTACTTCAGGTAGTCCACGCCCCAGGCGGCGAACTGCCGGGCGTCCTGGTACTCGTGCCCGAGGCTGCCCGTGGAGCCGGGGAAGGCGTCGAAGTACTGGGCGCAGGTCTGGTCCAGTGGTGACTGGTAGATGCCGAAGAGCAGGCCCCGCGAGTGCAGGTAGTCCCCGAGCGCCTTCATTCCGCTCGGGAACCGCTCCGGGTGGGCCTGGAGGTTGCCCTGCGCGTCCCGGTTCGGGTTGAACCAGCAGTCGTCGACGACGACGTACCTGTAGCCGAGATCCCGCAGGCCGTCGTCGACGATCGAGTCGGCCATCTGGCGAATGAGGGTCTCGTTGATGTTGCAGCCGAACGTGTTCCAGGTGTTCCAGCCCATCGGCGGGGTCCGGGCGACGCCGTTGTCCAGCGCCTGGGCCGGGCGGGGCGCTACGACCCCGTCGGCGACGGCCGCGGCGAACGTCACCGCCAGAACGCCCATGACGGCCGTCAGCCATCTCGTCGGTCTGAGCACGTTGTTCCTCCTGTCGTAGAGATGATCGGCGTCGGCGGTCGGGTGCCGACGCCGAGGTACGTGCGATGTGGGTGACAGGACCAGGCCCCGAAGGTGCGGGTGCCGACGGGGTCGGCGGATGCGAGCAGCTGCACCTGGCATCCCGCGCGGGCGGTGGTGGAGGGCCGTGCGATCCGGAAAGCCCGGATTCTCCGGATCGCGCGACAGCGGTGATGCGGTTCGGGCCGGCTGCCGAATGGCCCCTGGGATCAGGGGGTGGTCAGGTCGAAACGCCGGACGGTGACGGCACCGCCGAGAGCCTGGGTGGCGTAGTTGAAGATCCCGAACCGGTATCCCATGAAGAACTGCCAGGCGTTGTTCAGGGTGAAGGCTGGCCCCAGAGGCGTGAAGGTCACGCCGTCGGTGCTGTACGAGAACCGGGCCTGCCGACCCGTCCCCGGCCGGATGTCGGCGTTGACCCGCAGCCAGACCCGGCCGCCCGAGATGGCGGCGCTGGCCGCCTCGACACCGGTGCCGGTGGTGTTCCAGCTGCTGTCCATCGTCAGGCCGTTGGTCATCACCACCCGGGTCGTGCCGTGGTCACGTTTGACCCCGATCCACGCCGAGGAGTCGCGGAGCATGGCGAGGCCGGCCCGGTCTCCGTCGCTCATGGCGGAGTGGTCGAGGTCGATCGTCGCGGTGGAGGTCGGGCCCTGGATCCGGTGGGTGACGGTGTTGCGGGCCGAGTAGAGGTCGTTGGTGACGCTCGCGGTCTGCAGTCGCAGTCCGTTGTTGACGCTGTACCTGCTGGAATCCGGGTTGTGGTTCCACTCCCACCGGTGGCCCAGGCCCGGACCGGTGAAGGTGTCCGCGCCGATCATCGGTTGCACGGTCCGTGACGTCGTGATGTTCGGCTTCGGGTAGTTGACGCCCCACCGGCCGTTGACGGTCTGGACGACGGGCCAGCCGTCGCCGGTCCAGGTGATCGGTGCGAGGGTCGGCACCCGGCCGCCCGGGTACGCGTCGGTGAACGCCATGTAGTACCAGTCGCCGTTCTGCGTCTGCACCAGGCCCCCCTGGTGCGGGACCCCGCCGCCCGGGATGGGGCCGGGCAGGTCCAGCAGCACCTGGCGCATCTCGTACGGCCCGAACGGTGAGCTCGACTTCAGTACGTACTGGCCGTTGGCCGGGCGGGTGAGCCAGATGTAGTAGCTGCCGTTGCGCTTGTAGAAACGGGCGCCTTCCAGAGTGCCGACGTTCGACGGCGTGGTGAAGACCTGCTGGGCGCGGACCTGGGACAGCCCGTCGGCGGACAGTTGCGCGACACTGATGGTGCCGTTGCCGTAGGCCACGTACATGGTGTCGTTGTCGTCGACCAGCAGACCCGCGTCGTAGTAGCAGTTGTTGATCTGCGAACGCTTCTGCCAGGTACCGTCGACGGCCGTCGCGGTGTAGACGTACGTCCGGTTGAACTCGACACAGCCCATCCAGTAGTAGGTGCTGTTACTGCGGCGGTAGTTGAGGGTCGAGGCCCAGATCCCCTTGACGTACGCCCGCCCGCCGGTCAGGTTGTAGGCGTTCGACCCGAAGTCCAGGCTCGGCACCGAGTGACCGGCGTACTCCCAGTTCACCAGGTCGTAGGAGCGCAGGATCGGCGCTCCGGGGGAGTAGTGCATGGTCGAGGCCGAGTAGTAGTAGGCGTCACCGACGCGGATGATGTCGCCGTCGGCGAAGTCCTGCCAGACCACGGGATTGGTGAACTGCTCCCCGCCTGCCGGTGGGGTGGTGGGAGTGGTGCCGCCGTCGACGCGGACGAGTTGCCACTGTTGGTTGTCGCCGCCCCAGTCGGTGTACTGCACGACGTTCGCGCCGTCGGTCGTTGAGGCGTTCTGTACCTCGACTGCCTTCCCGCTGTTGCGGTTGATCAGCCGGACGTAGCCGCCGGCGGAGTCGGCGAGCCGGAACTGCTGGTTGGCCGCGTTGAGGTCGGTCCACTGCACGATGCCGCCGCCGTCGGCGGTGGACCGGTTGTGCACGTCCAGGACCTTGCTGGAATGGCGGGATCTCAGCCGGTAGTAGCCGTTGCCGGAGTCGACGAACTGCCACTGTTGCCAGGCTCCGTCGCCGCGCGTCCACTGGGTGATCCGCGCGCCGTCGTTGATCGCGAGGTTGTACACGTCCAGGGCCTTACCGCTGTTCCGGTTCACCAGCACGTACCAGGCGCTCGTGTCCACCGTTGCGGCGGAAGCCGCCGGCGCTGCGACAACCGCCGCGACACCACCGGCAAGGACCGTCACGACCGTCACCACCGCCAGCCATCGCCGGCGCCACCGAATCGGCGGCACCGGCGCCACACCGATGTCATTCATGCGTCTCCTTCGATAGAAAGCTGGTCGCAGCCGACACATTTCGACCCAGCTGGTGGCCGCCCGGCTGCGGCGAGCGCAACTCATGCCCGGAAACGAGTTGCCGCACCGGCCCAGGGCGCCGCAACCCCACCTCGACGCCCCTGCCGCCATTTTTGTGAGCGCTAACATCGCTGCCCGAGCGCCGTCGCCACGCATGACGGGTTGGACCTTCTCCAACGAGCGCCATCGAAGTAAGGCGATGTTACTTGAGCGTTTCGGAGGCATCAAGGGCTTCGCCGGGCTCGATGCGCTGCCCAAACCCCCTGAATGCCCGCGAAGCGCCAGGACGTCGGATCGTGCTTACGTTACATAGAGTGAAAACAGGGCCAGAGGTTGCGCAGTGCTGACCGTAGTTCGGGTGCCTTGGGGCTATGTGAACGTTCACGGAGATACTCCGTCCCGGCTCCGGGCGGTGCCGACGCGGTCCGGCCGGCTGGGGACCTCGCAGGCCCCACCCGCTGCTCCCTGTGATGACGCGATGTGTGCCCGCTCCGCACGCCCGCAGGCTGCTCCGGCCAGCCGAGCCCGTTCCTGGATGGACAGGTGCCGGCTCCGCGCGCCCGCAGGCTGCCCGTCCGGGGTGATGTGTGCGGGGAGTCGGTGAGGAGCGGTCGGGCGTCATGGGCTGCGGGGCGCCACCGGTGGCGGACCCAGAACATTACGACTTGACGACCGCCATGTTATCGCTCACAGTCGATGGTCGAGGGTGACGATGCGGTGGCTTACCGGGCAAGCCTGCCTCGTCAGACCTTAAATCAGGCGTGTGCCAGGGCATGTGGAGCGTCGCGTGAACGCTAACACCCTCGACGCTGCGCTTCGGCCGCGCGTCGCGGTGCGCCCATCTTCGGGTGGACCCTTCGGCTCTTGGTCATTGAAGGAGGATCATGTCTGCCTTTGGTAGGTCCCCATCGATCGCGTCGCCGTCACGGCGGCGGGGGCGGTTGCTGCGGGCCGTCGCCGCTGGTGTGACGACGGTGCTGCTCGGCGGTGCCGCCGCAGCGGTGCTGTCGACACCCGCCGCCGCGGCGACGGTCGACACGAGCGCGTGGTACGTGCTGGTCAACCGCAACAGCGGTAGGGCTCTGGACGTGTACAACCTGGCGACGAACGACGGTGCCCGGATCACGCAGTGGACCCGGAACAACGGTAACCAGCAGCAGTGGCAGTTCGTCGACTCCGGTGGCGGCTACTACCGGATCAAGTCGCGGCACTCCGGCAAGGTGCTGGACGTCTACAACTTCTCCACGGCCAACGGTGCGGCGATCAACCAGTGGACCGACCACAACGGCACCAACCAGCAGTTCCGGTTGGCCGACTCCGATGGTGGACACGTGCGGTTCATCAACCGCAACAGCAACAGGGCCCTGGAGGTGCAGGGCGCCTCGACCGCGGACGGCGCGAACGTCGTGCAGTACGACGACTGGAACGGCACCAACCAGCAGTGGCAACTCGTCCGCGTCGACGGCGGGAGCAACCCCACCACGCCGCCGCCCGGCACGTGCGATCTTCCGTCGACGTACCGCTGGACGTCGACCGGGCCGCTGGCGAGTCCGAAGTCGGGGTGGGTCTCGCTGAAGGACTTCACCTACGCCCCCTACAACGGCAGGCATCTCGTCTACGCGACGACACACGACACCGGGACCAGGTGGGGCTCGATGAACTTCGGCCTCTTCACGAACTGGTCCGACATGGCCTCGGCCAGCCAGAACACGATGTCCTACTCCACTGTCGCCCCGACGCTGTTCTACTTCGCCCCGAGGAACATCTGGGTGCTCGCCTACCAGTGGGGTGGAACCGCCTTCTCCTACCGGACGTCGAGCGACCCCACCAACCCCAACGGCTGGTCGTCGCAGCAGGTGCTCTTCTCGGGGAGCATCTCCGACTCCGGGACGGGACCCATCGACCAGGCGCTCATCGGTGACAGCACGAACATGTACCTGTTCTTCGCCGGGGACAACGGCAGGATCTACCGGGCCAGCATGCCCATCGGGAACTTCCCGGGTAGTTTCGGCTCGTCGTCGACGGTGGTCATGAGCGACACGACGAACAATCTGTTCGAGGCGGTTCAGGTCTACAAGCTCCAGGGCCAGAACCGGTACCTCATGCTCGTCGAGGCGATCGGCGCGCAGGGACGCTACTTCCGCTCGTTCACGGCCACCAGCCTGAGCGGTTCGTGGACGCCGCAGGCCGCGACCGAGAGCAACCCCTTCGCCGGCAAGGCCAACAGTGGCGCCACATGGACCAACGACATCAGCCACGGCGAACTGATCCGCGGCAACGCCGATCAGACCATGACCGTTGATCCCTGCAACCTGCAGTTGCTCTACCAGGGACGTGACCCCAGGTCCAGCGGCGACTACGGCCTCCTGCCCTACCGGCCGGGTCTGCTGACACTACAGCGCTAACCAGGTGACACAGGTCCGACCCGGGTGTTGCTGACATTCGCGGGCAACGGCAGGTGTCGAACCGGTGAGCGTCGTAACGGCCCACGAATCAGAACCGGGTGGACCTGGATCGGCGGGGGCGGGGGCCGGCCCCCCCCCCCCCCGGGGTTACCCGAGGGCCCACGTGGTCGAACCCCCCCCGCTGCCGCCGCCCCCCCCCCACACTATGAGGGGGAGTGTGGGGACCCCCAGTCCCCCAAC
>NZ_JBITJH010000013.1:131651-211235 GCF_044459745.1 Micromonospora sp. NPDC050187 | reverse complement strand
GTCCAATTCCGCATGCCACCGGTCGACATCAACATCCGTCACGACCTGACCAACGAACACGAGGCGAACTCGATTCGCCTACTGCCGTTGCAGTATTAGGTCGGCGAACAGATGGTGATTCACATCCGGGTCTCGTCCACCGCGACCCGGGACGCCCTGAAACGGCTCGACGATTCCCTCGGCCACTGATCTACTGCTGCACGAACAGCAGAAGGGCCACCTCCTCGATGGGAAAGTGGCCTTCGGCCTGCGTGGGCGATACCGGGATCGAACCAGTGACCCCTTCGGTCTATGCGAAAGGGTCAGCTGGTGGCCGCCGGTGCCGGGTGGGCGGTGCGGGCGAACGCGGCGACCTCGCCGATCACCGTAATGGCGGGTGGACGTAGCCGGTGCGCGGCGGCCACCTCGGCGATGTCGTCCAGCCGGCCGGTGAGCACCCGCTGCGTGGCGGTGCCGCCGTTCTCGATGCTGGCCGCCGGGGTCGCCGGGTCCATGCCGTGGCCGATCAGCGCGGCGGTCACGTCGGGCAGGGTCTGCACCGCCATGAGCAGCACGATCGTGGTGTTGGCGCGGGCCACCCCGGCCCAGTCGACGGTGCTGCCCGGGTCGCCCGGGGGCAGGTGCGCGGAGACGACGGTGAAACCCTGGGTCAGCCCCCGGTGGGTGACCGGCACCCCGGCCAGCTCCGGTACGGAGATCGAGCTGGAGATGCCGGGCACCACCTCGACCGGGACGCCCGCCGCCTGGCAGGCCTGGACCTCCTCCATGCCCCGGCCGAAGACGAAGGAGTCGCCGCCCTTGAGCCGGACCACCCGGTGGCCGGCGCGGGCCTCCTCGACGAGGATCTCGTTGATCCGCTCCTGCGGGACGAACGCGCCCCGGGGCACCTTGGACACGTCGATCACCCGCACGCCGGTCCGCAGTTCGCGCAGCAGCGCGTGCGGCACGAGCCGGTCGGCGACCACGACGTCGGCCTCGGCGAGGCGGTCGAGTCCGCGTCGGGTCATCAGGTCGGGGTCGCCGGGACCGGCGCCGACCAGGGTCACCCGGCCGGTGACCGGGGCGTCCGGGGTGGACGCGGGCACGTCCGGCACGGGCACCGGAACCACGGTGTCCTCCAGGGTCTGGCGTGGCACGGGGATCGACGTGCCGGTGTGGTGGCGGTGCGCGGCGGCGGCGAACCGGGCGGCCAACCGGGGGTGCCCGGCCCAGTGCACGTGCAGGTAGGAGGCGTGCACGTGACCGTCGGGGCCGGCGACGAAGCCGTCCACCGCGTGGCTGGTGGTGCCGTGGGCGACCGACGGGCGGGGCCGGAACCGCCAGGCGTGGACCGGCTCGCCGGTCGGGTCGACGCGGGTGCGGTGGAACTCGTGCCCGGTGACCAGGTCGTCGGCGTCGGTGAGCAGGCTGGCGGTGACCGCGCGGGCCTCCCGGTAGCCGAGGACGAGCCGGTCGGTCATCCGGGCGGTGGCGTCGAGCACCCCGGCCATCGGCGCGCCGTCGAGTTCCCGGGCGAGGTAGAGCAGGCCGGCGCACTCGGCGACCACGGGCAGGCCGGCGGCGGCACCGGCCGCCACCGCCTCGCGCATCGGCTGGTTGGCGGAGAGGTCGGCGGCGTACACCTCGGGGAAGCCGCCGCCCAGATAGAGCCCGGCGCAGTCGGCGGGCAGCGCCTCGTCGCGCAGCGGGTCGACGGTCGCCAGGCGCAGGCCGGCGGCGGAGAGCAGTTCGTCGGTCTCGGCGTACCGGAAGGTGAACGCCGCCCCGGACGCGACCGCGACGGTCGCGTCGGCGGTGAACCCGCCGAGTTCGGCGACCGGATCCCAGGCCGGGCCGGTGAGGGCGGGCGCGCGGCGGGCGACCGCGAGCACCGCGTCGAGGTCGACCCCGGCGGCGACGTGGGCGGCGAGCGCGTCCACGGTACGGCGGGCCGCGGCGGCCCGTTCGGCGACCGGGACCAGCCCGAGGTGTCGGCTGGGGGTGTCCAGGGCGGCGTCCCGGCGCAGCGCGCCGAGCACCGGCACGCCGGTGGAGACCAGGGCCTCCCGGATCTCCGCCTCGTGGGTGGCGGAGCCGACCTTGTTCAGGATGACCCCGGCGACGGTGAGCCGCGAATCGAAGGTGGCGAAGCCGTGCACCAGCGCGGCGATGCTGCGGGACGTGCCGGACACGTCGACGACGAGCAGCACCGGGGTGCGGGTGAGTCGGGCGACGTGGGCGGTGGAGGCGAAGCCGGCGCGGCCGACGGCCCCGTCGAGCAGGCCCATCACGCCCTCGACGACCGCGACGTCGGCCGGCGTGCCCACCGTGGCGCCGTGCAGCAGCAGCGGCACGACGCGCTGTTCGCCCTGGAGGAACGGGTCGAGGTTGCGGCCCCGGCGGCCGGTGGCCAGTTCGTGGTAGCTCGGGTCGATGTAGTCCGGGCCGACCTTGTGGCCGCTGACGGTCAGGCCGCGCTGCCGCAGGGCGGCCATCAGGCCGGTGGCGACGGTGGTCTTGCCCTGCCCGGAGGCCGGGGCGGCGACGAGGATCCGGGGCGGCGCGGTCACCATTCGATCCCCCGCTGGCCCTTCTGACCCGCGTCCATCGGGTGCTTGACCTTGGTCATCTCGGTCACCAGGTCGGCGGCGGCGACCAGGCGCGGGTCGGCGTCGCGGCCGGTGATCACGACGTGCTGCCGGCCGGGACGCTCCGCGAGGGTGGCCACCACGTCGTCGACGTCGACCCAGCCCCACTTCATCGGGTAGGTGAACTCGTCGAGCACGTACAGGTCGTGTGCATCGGCGGCGATCCGGCGCTTGATCTCCGCCCAGCCCTCGGCGGCCTGCGCGGCATGGTCGGCCTCGGTGCCCTGGGTGCGGCTCCAGCTCCAGCCGGCGCCCATCTTGTACCAGGACACCGGGCCGCCCTGGCCGGTCTCCTCGTGCACCCGGCCGAGGGTGGTGAGGGCGTTCTCCTCCCCCACCGTCCACTTGGCGCTCTTGACGAACTGGAACACGGCGATCGACCAGCCCTGGTTCCAGCCGCGCAGGGCCAGCCCGAACGCGGCGGTGGACTTGCCCTTCATCTCACCGGTGTGGACGATCAGCAACGGCCGGTTGCGCCGCTGCCGGGTGGTGAGACCGTCCTCGGGGACGGCGACCGGTTGGCCCTGTGGCATCAGGCTGCCCCGCTTCCGTGTCGGGTGGCGGTGCGGGAGCGCACCGCCTGGGTGAGGGTGGGCGCGGCGACGTCCTCCAGCGGCAGGTGTTCACCGGCCAGGGTCGCGGCGAGTTCGGCGGCCAGGCGCATCCGGATGCGCCCCTGCTCGCAGTCGACCACCACGGCTGGCACCCCGTCGGCGGCCAGCAGTCGGGCACTGCGCATGGCGCGCGGCAGGGCCTCCGGCCCGGCGGTGGCCCGCCCGTCGGTGACCACGACGAGCAGCGGTCGGCGGCGCGGGTCCCGGATCGCCTCGACACGCAGCACCTCACGGGCGCGCAGCAGTCCCTCCGCCAGCGGGGTCCGTCCCCCGGTCGGCAGGGCCTCCAGCCGGGCGGCGGCCACGTCCACGCTGGACGTGGGGGGCAGGGTCAGTTCCGCGTCGGTGGCCCGGAAGGTGACCAGGCCCACCTTGTCGCGCCGCTGGTAGGCGTCGAGCAGCAGAGAGAGCACGGCCGCCTTCACCGCGCCGATACGCTGCCGTGCCCCCATCGAGCCGGAGGCGTCCACGCAGAACAGGATCAGGTTGCTCTCCCGGCCCTGACGGACCGGCAGGCGGACGTCCCCGGGCCGGACCAGGACGCCGGGGCCGCGCCGGCCCCGGGCCCGCTGGTGTGGCGCGGCGGCCCGCAGCGTCGCCACCAGGTGCGGGCGGCCGGAGGCGGGACCGTTGGGGCGTACCGTGCCGACGGTCCGGCCGACGGAGGTGACGGCGGCGGAGCGACGCCCGGCGGTGCCGGCACCGGTGCCGGCCACGGTCAACACCCGGGCCCGGTACGGGGCGCCGGCCGGCGTCGGCGGCGTGGCGGCGGCCGGACCGGAGCCGGACGGGGACGGCTCGCCACCGGTGCGCTGGCCGTCCGGTGGGGTCCCGTCGCCTGCGGCGGAGTCGTCCGGAGTGCCCGCTCCACCGGGGCCACCGGGATCCTCGGGGCCGTCCGGGTCGTCCGGGTCGTCCGGTCCGCCCGGCCCGTCGGGGCCCTCCGGCGGTTCCGGGTCCTCCGGCGGCGGGGGCGGCTCGTCCAGGCCGGCCTCGTGCAGCGCACGCTCCAGTTCGGCCTCGTCCTGGTGCGGCGGGTCGAACGGGTTGCGACGCCGCCGGTGCGGCAGCGCCAGTCGCGCCGCCACCCGCACGTCGCCCACCTGCACGTCGGTGCGTCCGCACCAGGCGGCATGGGCCATCGCGGTCCGGGCGATGACCAGGTCGGCGCGCATCCCGTCGACCTGGGCGGCGGCGCAGAGCGCGGCGATGCTCAGCACGGTGTCGTCGTCGAGTTCGACCTTCGGCAGCAGCGCCCGGGCCGCCGCGACCCGCTCGCCGAGGGCCGCGTCGGCGTCGGCGTACCGGGCGGCGAAGGTGTCCGGGTCGGCCTCGTACGCCAGCCGCCGCCGCATCACCTCGGCCCGCACCTGCGGATCCCGGCTGGCCGCGACCTCGACGGTCAGGCCGAACCGGTCCAGCAGCTGCGGACGCAGCTCGCCCTCCTCGGGGTTCATCGTGCCGACCAGGACGAACCGGGCGGCGTGCGTCACCGACACGCCCTCCCGTTCCACGGTGGCGCGGCCCATCGCCGCCGCGTCGAGCAGCACGTCGACCAGGTGGTCGTGCAGCAGGTTGACCTCGTCGACGTAGAGCAGGCCCCGGTGCGCGCCGGCCAGCAGACCCGGGTCGTAGGCGGTGACGCCCTCACTGAGGGCGCGTTCCAGGTGCAGCGCGCCGAGCACGCGGTCCTCGCTGGCCCCCACCGGCAGCTCCACCAGCCGGGCGGGCCGCACCTCGGCGGCCACCGGCTCGGGGTGCGGGCCGTCCGGGCAGCGCGGGTCGGGCACCGCCGGGTCGCAGGAGAACCGGCAACCGGCGACGACCTCGACCGGGGGCAGCAGCGCGGTCAACGCCCGGACCGCGGTGGATTTGGCGGTGCCCTTCTCGCCCCGGACCAGCACCCCTCCGATCCCGGGCGAGACCGCGCAGAGACTAAGGGCCAACGCCATGTCGTCCATCCCGACGACGGCGGAGAACGGGTACGACCGCACGGTCAGCACCTTTCACCTCGCACGGGTCTCCTCGCCCGCGACCGGCCAACGACCGCGCCACCGCAAGGAGTCTCCGCCGGCAGCACGAGACGGCGAGGCGAGTGTCTGGCTCTCCGCCCGGCGACCCCGCCGGACGGATCACAGTGGCGGGACCGCCCCGGATTCGCCGACCCTCCGGGCCGACCCACCGGTGTTCCTCACCGCGCCGTCGCCGCAGATGATGTCACATCCACCCCCGCCACGACAGGTGCCGATCATCCTCGACTACCGTTCGACCGCGTGAGCCTCTCGACAACCGTGGACCCGGTCAGCGTGGTCGGCGTCGGCGCCGACGGCTGGACCGGCCTCGGCGCGGCCGGCCGGCGGGCGGTGACCGATGCCCAGGTCGTCGTCGGCGGCCGACGCCACCTCGACCTGCTGCCCGAATCGGTCCGGGCCGAGCGGGTGCCCTGGCCGACGCCGCTGCTGCCCGCCCTGCCCGGCCTGCTCGCCACCCACGCCGACCGGCGGATCTGCGTGCTCGCCAGCGGTGACCCGATGTGGTACGGCATCGGCACCCACCTGGTGGAGCTGCTGGGGCCGGACCGGGTGCACACCGTGCCGCACCCGTCCGCGATCTCCCTGGCCTGCGCCCGGATGGGCTGGCCGGTGGAGCGGGTCACCGTGCACAGCGCCGTCGCGCGGGATCTCGACAAGGTCCGACGGGACCTCGTCCCCGGCCGGCTGCTGCTGGTGCTCAGCAACGACGCGCACACCCCCGCCGCGCTGGCCCGGACGCTGACCGACGCCGGATACGGCCCCAGCGAACTGACCGTCCTCGCCGCGCTCGGCGCGGACCGGGAGCAGCGCGTCGACGGCACCGCCGGCAAGTGGACGGCCGCGCCCGGCGACCCGCTCAACGTGGTCGCCGTCCGGGTGGTCGCCGCCGACGGGACGCGGCCCCTGTCGACGGTGCCGGGGCTGCCCGACGACGCGTTCGACCACGACGGGGCGTTGACCAAGCGGGAGGCCCGCGCGCTGGCCCTGTCCCGTCTCGCCCCCACCGGTGGTGAGCTGCTCTGGGACGTCGGCGCCGGCTGCGGCAGCATCGGCATCGAGTGGCTGCGCGCCGACCCGGCGTCGGCGGCGATCGCGGTGGAGGGCCGCCCGGAACGGGCCGCGCGGATCACCGGGAACGCCCGCACGCTCGGGGTGCCGCACCTGCGGGTGGTGCAGGGCCGGGCACCGGAGGCGCTGGCCGACCTGCCCACCCCGGACGCGGTCTTCGTCGGTGGTGGACTCAGCGCGCCGGGGCTCTTCGACGTCGTGTGGGACGCGCTGCGCCCCGGCGGCCGGCTGGTCGCGCACGCGGTCACCCTGGAGGGTGAGCGGGAACTCGGCGAACGGGCCGCCCGGCTCGGCGGCGACCTGACCCGGCTGGCGGTGGACCGGGCCGCGCCGCTGGGTGGCTTCACCGGCTGGAAACCGGCCCGACCTCTGGTGCAGTGGGCGGTGGTACGACCGTGACCGTGTACTTCATCGGCGCCGGACCGGGCGCCGCCGACCTGATCACCGTCCGGGGGCAGCGGATCCTGGCCCGCGCCCGGGTCTGCCTCTACGCGGGCAGCCTGGTCCCGGACGAGCTGCTCGCCGTCTGCCCGCCCGGGGCGCGGCTGGTCGACACCGCCGACCTGACCCTCGACGAGATCGTCGCGCAGATGACCTCGGCGCACGCCGCCGGGGAGGACGTCGCCCGCCTCTGCTCCGGTGACCCGGCCGTGTTCAGCGCCGTGGCCGAGCAGGTCCGCCGGCTCGACGCGGCCGGTGTGCCGTACGAGATCGTGCCCGGCGTGCCGTCGTACGCGGCGGCGGCGGCGGCGCTGGGTCGCGAGCTGACCGTGCCGACGGTCGGTCAGACGGTGATCCTCACCCGCACCCAGGCCCGCTCCACGCCGATGCCGGCCGGGGAGGATCTCGCCGAACTCGGTCGCAGTCGGGCCACCCTGGTGCTGCACCTGGCGGTCGCCCGGACCCGGGAGCTGGCCGCCCAGCTCGCCGTGCACTACGGCGCGGACTGCCCGGTCGCGGTGGTCGCCAACGCGAGCCGCCCGAACGAGGTGATCCTGCGCGGCACCCTGACCGACATCGCCGACAAGGTCGAGCAGGCCGGGGTACGCCGGACCGCCGTGATCATCGTCGGTCAGGTGCTGGCCGCCGACGCCTTCCCGGACAGCTACCTCTACTCCCCCGACCGGGACCGGGCGGCGAAGCGTCGCCGGCCTGGGGCACACTGAGCGCCGTGCGGACAATCCTGATCATCGGTATCGGCGCGGGTGACCCGGGCCAGCTCACCCTGGCCGCGGCGGAGGCCCTGGGCCGGACGGATGTCTTCTTCGTCCTCGACAAAGGCGCGGAGAAGCACGACCTGATCGCCCTGCGGCAGGAGCTGATGGGTCGCTTCGCCCGGGACGACCACCGGGTGGTGGAGGTCCGCGACCCGGACCGGGACCGCACCGCCGAGGGGTACGTCCGGGCGGTGGACGACTGGCGGCGGGACCGGGCCGACCTGCTGGAGGCCGCCATGGCCGAGCACCTCGCCGACGGCGGCACCGGCGCGTTCCTGGTCTGGGGCGATCCGGCCCTCTACGACAGCACCCTCGCGGTGGTCGAGGAGATCGAGGCCCGGGGGAAGCTCGACGTCGACCACGTGGTGATCCCGGGGGTGAGCAGCGTGTCGACGCTGGCCGCCCGGCACCGGATCGGGCTCAACCGGGTCGGTCGGCCGTTCCTGGTGACCACCGGCCGCCGCATCGCCGACGGGCTGCCGTCCGACGTGGACGACGTCGTGGTGATGCTCGACGCACACTGCACGTTCACCCGGCACGTCGGCGAGGACCTCGACATCTACTGGGGGGCGTACCTCGGCACGGCCGACGAGATCCTGGTCGCCGGGCCGCTGGCCGAGGTGGCGCAGGAGATCGTCGAGACGCGGCGGGCGGCCCGCGAGCGCAAGGGCTGGATCATGGACACCTACCTGCTGCGCCGCCGCGACCCCGCCACGGCTGGCTGACCGGATCGCGTCCGGCCCCGCCGGGGGAGTCCCCCGGCGGGGCCGGCACGTGGCTCAGTCGGACAGGCGGGCGGCCTCCCGGTCGCGCCACGCCGCCGCGAAGCGGATCCGGCCGCTGGTCTTGAGCAGCGACCCCTCGTAGATCCGGGCGCCGACGAACACCATCGCCACCGCGGTGACCGCGAGGACCGCCAGTGACAGGAACGGCTCCCACCCGGCCGCGTCGCCGGTGAACAGCCGCACCGGCATCGCGGTCGGCGAGGACACGGGCAGGTACGACAGCAGCGTCATGGCGGCCGGGTTGTCCTGGAGGAACACCACCGCGAAGAACGGCAGCATCACGACCATCTGCACCGGCGTCGACGCGCCGCCGATGTCCTCCTGCCGGCTGACCAGCGCGCCGACGGCGGCCCACAGCGCGGCCAGCATCACGAACCCGACCACGAAGAACGGCAGGAACCAGCCGATCGCCGGGCCGAGCAGGGAGAGCACGTCGCCCGGCGCACCGGCGACCGACGCCCCGACGTACGCGACGACCGCGATCAACGCGATCTGCCCGAAGGCCAGGATCGCCCCGCCGAGCACCTTGCCGGCCAGCAGCGCCCGGACCGGCACCGCCGCCACCAGGATCTCCACGATCCGGGTCTGCTTCTCCTCGGTGACGCTCTGGGCGATCTGCAGCCCGAACGTCAGGGACGTGGCGAAGAAGACGAACGCGAACGCGTACGGGATGAGGAAGGCGAGCGCCGGGTCGACCGCGTTCGGGTCGAGCAGTTCGACGGCCGGACGCGCGCTGAGCGCGTTGACCACCTCCGACGGTTCGTCGTCCATCGCCAGCACCCGCGGGCCGGCGACCACGGCCGCGTCGACGTCACCGGCGCGGACCAGCCGCTCGGCCTCCGCGTCGTCGCCGACCGTACGGACCTCGAGGCCGGCGTCGGCCAACGCCGTGGCGGCGGGACCCTGGACCACGGCCACCGACGACGGGCCGCCGCCGAGCATGCCCGGCAGGATCGTCGCGGCAGCCGCGATCGCCAGGAAGATGATCGTGCCCCAGATGAACGCCTTGTCGCGCAGCTTGACCCGGATCTCCCGGGCCGCGACGAGGCGGACGGCGTCGTACGTGGTCATCGGGTGACCTCCCGGAAGATCTCGGCCAGGGACGGGGTGAGAGGCCGGAATGCACGCACCGGCCCACGGTCGAGCGCCGCGCGCAGCACCGACTGGTCGTCGATACCGTCGGCCAGGTCGAAGACGGCGTGCGCGCCGTCCAGGTCGACCACGGTCACCCCCGGCTGGTCGCGCAGCCAGCCGGCGTCGCCGTCGACCCGGATCTCGTACCGCGGCAGGGCGTACGTCTGGCGCAGGCGCTCGCGGCCACCGGCGGCCCGGATCACGCCGTCGGCGATGATGACCAGGTCGTCGCAGAGCCGCTCGACCACCTCCAGCTGGTGGCTGGAGAACAGGACCGCGACGCCGCGCTCGGTGTGCTCGCGCAGCACCGCCAGCACCGTGTCGACGGCCAGCGGGTCGAGGCCGGAGAACGGCTCGTCCAGCACCAGCAGGCTCGGCTCGTGCACCAGCGCGGCGGCGATCTGCGCCCGCTGCTGGTTGCCCAGCGACAGCTTCTCCAGCTTGTCGTCGGCCCGCTCACCCAGACCGAGGCGGGTGAGGAGCGCGTCGGCGTTGCGCGCGACCGCGTCCGCCCCGAGGCCGTGCAGCCGGCCCAGGTAGACCAACTGCTCGCGGACGGACATCTTCGGGTAGAGCCCGCGCTCCTCCGGCATGTAGCCGAAGCGGCGCCGGACGTCGCGGGTCAGCGGCGCGCCGCCCCAGGTCACCGTGCCCGAGTCGGCCGCGAGGGCGCCCAGGACGATGCGCATCGTGGTGGTCTTTCCCGCGCCGTTGGCGCCCACGAACCCGGTCAGGCGGCCCGGTGCCACGTCGAAGGTGACGTCCCTGAGCACCCGCCGGTCGCCGAAGTCGCGGTTCACCGCCTCGAGATGCAAGAGCGAAGTCATGCCCACGACGGTAGGCGGGATCACACCCGACGACGTCCGTCGCACGATCGACCGTCGAGGTCCGTCGCGCGACGGACGATCACCCTCCGGGGGTGACGACCCGGTGTTCGTACGCGTACACCACCGCCTGTGTCCGGTCGCGCAGCCCGAGTTTGGCCAGCACCCGGCTGACGTGGGTCTTCACGGTCGCCTCGCCGAGGAAGAGAGCGGTCGCGATCTCCGCGTTGGTGGCCCCACCGGCCAGCAGCACCAGCACCTCGTGTTCGCGCGGGGTCAGCTCGGACAGGCGGGCGCCGTCGGTACGGCCGTTCCCTGGCGTACCGCCCGGCCGGGCGAACGTGGCGATGACCCGGCGGGTGATCTCGGGCGCGAGCAGCGCGTCGCCCCGCGCCACCACCCGCACCGCGTCGATCAGCGCCTCCGGCGTGCCGTTCTTGAGCAGGAAACCGCTGGCACCGGCCTGGAGAGCGGCGAACAGGTAGTCGTCGCGGTCGAACGTGGTGAGGATCAGCACGGCCGGTCCGGAGTCGGCGGCGACGATCTGCCGGGTCGCCTCCAGCCCGTCCGTGCCGGGCATCTCGACGTCCATCAGCACCACGTCGGGCCGCTGGCGGGCGGCCAGGTCGACCGCCTGCCGCCCGTCGGACGCCTCACCGACCACCTCGATGTCGTCCTCCGCCTCGAGGATGACCCGGAACCCGGTCCGCACCAGGTGGTGGTCGTCGGCCAGCAGCACCCGGACCGCGCTCACGCCGGCACCCGCACCAGGGGGAACCGGGCCCGGACGCGGAAGCCGCCGCCGGGCCGCGAGTCGGCCGTCAGCGCGCCGTCGTGGGCGGTCACCCGCTCCCGCATGCCGATGAGGCCGAGCCCGACGCCGGCGGTGGCCCCCGGCGGCGCGCCGCGCCCGTTGTCGGCCACGTCGACCTCCAGTTCGGTGGCGTGGTAGCGGACCCGCACGTCGACCTCCGTGGCACTCGCGTGCTTCAACGTGTTGGTGATGGCCTCCTGGACGATCCGGTACGCCGCCTGTGAGAGCGACTCCGGAAGGGGCACCGGCTGACCGTACACGCCGAACCGGGCGTCGAGACCGGCGTCCCGGGCGTTGGCTGTGAGCTCCCCGATCCGGTCGATCCCCACACCGCCCGGCCGCTCGTCCGGGCCGCTGGCACGCAGCAGGTTGAGCATCCGACGCAGTTCGTCGACCGCCGTCCGGGCGCTCTGCTCGACCGCCGCCAGTGCGGTGCGCGCCTTGTCCGGGTCCTTGTCCATCACCCGCCGGGTGGCCGAGGCCTGCACGCCCATCACCGACACGTGGTGGGCCACGACGTCGTGCAACTCGCGCGCGATGCGTACCCGCTCCCCCATGACCGCGACCTGCGCGGCGTCGGCCTGCGACCGGCGCAGCTGGTCGGCCTGCACCTCCAGCTGGTGCTGCCGGCGCGCCGACGTCCACGCGGTGTCGCCGAAGAGATACGCGAACCCGAAGAAGAACACGTTGACCAGCACGCTGTTGACCATGACCGCGAGCAGCGGCTCCAGTGGGCCGCTCGCCTCGGAGAACGCGTCCGGTGGGATGTCGGCCACCGTCAGCGCGGCGGAGAGGGCGAGCCAGCCGAACATCACGGCGATGATCCCGATCCGCACCCGGCGGGCCCACACGCGGTCGGCGCTCCAGGCGCCGGCCGTGTACACGGCTGCGTAGAGCGCGCCGTTGGTGACCTGCTGCTCGGGCGACTGGCGGAACTGGGCCGCGATGAACGCCACGGAGATCACTATCGCGACGGCGGCCGGCCAGCGCCGGCGCACGACGAGCGGCACCGTACAGGCCAGCGTCCAGAACAACTGCTCCGGCCAGGCCGGCGGCGGACCGAGGACGAACTGGCCAACGCTGTTGGCCAGTGTGAGGCTGAGCAGCGCCACCGCTGCCACGGCCACGCCGACCAGGACGTCGGTGCGCCGCTGCGCAGGCGACGGACCGGGCCGCCGCCACGGCGTCGGATCCACTGTCATGTCGCGACGATGGCACATCGTGCCGCCCGACGGCGAACGGCAGTGATTCCGGACGCCGTGGTGAGGCGGCGTCCCGCACCCGGGGCCGGAAGGTTCCCGCCCGGTCGAGGGCGGGCCGGGTCGGGTCGATGTTCCCGTCATGGCGTGTTCCGCCTCACGTTCGGGTGGCCATCCTGTGGATATCCCGAGGTCACCGACTACCCTACTTATCAGGTAGGGAAGATCGCCTATTCGCCCGGTGCGCACCGGGCGACCCGATCTCCACCGGCCCGGCGACCCGGGCAGCACCCCTGACCCCGTTGGATTGACGAGGAACACCACCGTGATTCGCATCGAAGGTCTGCGGAAGACCTTCCACACCCGGGGCGGCCCGGTCACCGCCGTGGACGGCGTCGACCTCACCGTCGCCGAGGGCGAGGTGTTCGGCGTCGTCGGGCGCAGCGGCGCGGGCAAGAGTACCCTGCTGCGCTGCGTCAACCTGCTGGAACGCCCCGACGAGGGCCGGGTGACCGTCGCCGGGGTGGAACTGACCGGGCTACGGGAGAACCACCTCCGGCGCGCCCGGCAGGACATCGGCATGATCCACCAGCACTTCGCCCTGCTGCACTCCCGGACGGCTGCCGGCAACGTGAGCTTCGCGCTGGAGGTGATGGGCGTGCCCCGCCGGGAACGGGCCGCCCGCGTCGAGGAACTGCTCGACCTGGTCGACCTCGCCGACCGCGCGGACGCGTACCCCGCGCAACTCTCCGGCGGGCAGAAGCAACGGGTGGGTATCGCCCGGGCCCTCGCCAGCCGCCCCCGACTGCTGCTGTCCGACGAGGCGACCTCGGCGCTCGACCCGGACACCACCGGAGCCATCCTCGCTCTCCTGCGCGACCTCACCAGGCGGCTCGGCCTGACCATCCTGCTGATCACCCACGAGATGGACGTGGTCAAGCGGCTCTGCGACGCGGTGGCGGTCATGCGGGAGGGCCGGTTCGTCGAGTCCGGGCCGGTGGCCGAGCTGGTCGGCCGTCCCGACTCCCCACTGGCCCGGGACCTCTTTCCGCTGGGTCCGGTGCCCACCATGCCCGACCACGTCCTCGTCGACGTGACGCTGACCGGGCAGGCCGGCGACGACGTCGTGTCCACCCTCGCCCGCCGGCACGACCTGGACGTCCGGATCGTCGCCGGTACGGTCGAGCAGCTCGCCGCCACCCGGGCGGGCCGGCTGCGCATCGCGCTCCCCGAGGCCGCGCCCGGACTGGCGGACGCGCTGCACGACCTGCGCGGGGCCGGACTGGCCGTGGAGGCGGCCCGATGATCGCCCCGGACCTGGTCGACCTGCTCCGGCAGGGGCTCACCGAGACCGCCTACATGGTCGGCGTCGCCACCCTGCTCTCGGGGATCGGCGGGCTGCTGGTCGGTGTCCTGCTGGTCCTCACCGACCGGGGCAACCTGCTGGCGGCCCCGGCGGTGAACGCGCTGCTCGGCCTGGTCGTCAACGTCGGACGGTCCCTGCCGTTCATCATCCTGCTGGTGGCGATCATCCCGTTCACCCGGGCCGTCACCGGCACCACCATCGGCACCACCGCCGCCATCGTCCCGCTGACCGTCAGCGCCATCCCGTTCTACGCCCGGATCGTCGAGACCTCGATCCGCGAGGTGGGCCGGGACGTGGTGAACGCGGCCCGGGCGATGGGCGCCTCCCGCTGGCAGATCGTCGTCAAGGTCCTGCTCCGCGAGGCCAGGCCCGGCCTGGTGGCCGGGCTGACCATCACGGTCGTCGCGCTCGTCGGGTACTCCGCGATGGCCGGCGTGGTCGGCGGCGGGGGCCTCGGCGACCTCGCCCTGCGCTACGGCTACCAGCGGTTCGAGGACGACGTGATGGTCGGCACCGTCGTGC
Source organism: Micromonospora sp. NPDC050187 (assembly GCF_044459745.1). NCBI lineage: Bacteria > Bacillati > Actinomycetota > Actinomycetes > Micromonosporales > Micromonosporaceae > Micromonospora > Micromonospora sp. NPDC050187. The sequence goes on along the minus strand of NZ_JBITJH010000013.1, from coordinate 197,032 downwards.
TGCTGGTCGTGGTCGTGCAGGCCGTCCAGATGCTCGGTGACCGGCTCGCCCGGCACCTGTCCCACCGATAGTCACCCACGTCGACCGCCGTGGACGACAAGGAGAAAGGCACCACCGTGCGACGCAGACTCCCCTCGCTGATCATCGCCGCCCTCGTCCTGGCCGTCACCGCCTGCGGCGCCGGCACGGACGAGACCGGCACCTCGACACCCACCGACGCCGCGCTCAAGGTCGGCGTCAGTCCGGTGCCGCACGGCGAGATCCTCACCTACGTCAGGGACAACCTGGCGGAGAAGGCCGGGCTGAAACTGGAGATCGTGGAGTTCACCGACTACGTGCAGCCGAACCGGGCGCTCGCCGACGGGCAACTCGACGCGAACTACTTCCAGCACGTCCCGTACCTGGACGAGGAGAAGGCCGCCAAGGGTTACCGCTTCACCGCGCTCAAGCCGGTGCACCTCGAACCGCTCGGCCTGTACTCGAAGAAGGTCCGTACCCTCGCCGACCTGCCGGCCAAGGGCGTGGTCGCCATCCCGAACGACCCGTCCAACTCGGGCCGGGCGCTCAACCTGCTCGCGAACAACGGTGTGATCACCCTCCGGGAGGGCGCCGGCGTGAAGGCCACCACCCGCGACATCGTCGACAACCCGAAGCAGTTGCAGTTCCGGGAGCTGGAGGCGGCGCAGCTGCCCCGCAGCCTCGACGACACCGCCGCGTCGGTGATCAACGGCAACTACGCCATCGATGCCGGCCTGACTCCGGCCACCGACGCGCTCGCCCTGGAGAAGGGGGACGGCAACCCGTACGCGAACCTGCTGGTGGTCCGGGACGGCGGCGACAGCGACCCCCGGGTGCGGAAGCTGGAGGAGCTGCTGCACTCCGCCGAGGTGAAGACGTTCGTCGACGACCGCTACAAGGGCTCGGTGACGACCGCGTTCTGAGCGCCACGCGCACGCCCACCCGGGTGACGACCGGGTGGGCTGTGCCGGCCCGCTAGCGTCTGGGCGGTGCGTACCCCTTCCGATGCGACCACCCTGACCTCCGGCGAACGTGCGATCGACGTCCGCGTGCGCGCGGTCCTGGCCCGGCTGCCCCGGCGCGGGCCGCTCGCCTGGCTAACCGAGTTCCTGGCCTTCGGCCTCAAGCAGGCCTGGGCGTGCGTGTTCGGCGGGGCGATGCTGGCGGTCATCACGGCGGCGCATCTCTGGTACCCGGAGGACGCGGCGTTAGCCCGCAACGACGCCCTGACCGTCGCCGCGGTCGCCATCCAGGTGGTGATGGTGGCCGGACGTCTGGAAACCCTGCGCGAGCTGCGGGTCGTGCTCCTGTTCCACCTCGTCGGCACGGCCATGGAGCTGTTCAAGACCGACGTCGGCTCGTGGTCCTACGCGCCCGACGGCGTCCTACGGGTCGGCGCGGTGCCCCTCTTCACCGGTTTCATGTACGCCGCGGTCGGTTCCTACATGGTCCGGGTCCACCGGCTGTTCGACCTGCGTTTCGTCCGCTACCCGAGGAGGTGGGCGACGGCCCTCCTGGCCGTCGCCATCTACGTCAACTTCTTCACCAACCACTACGTCTGGGACGCCCGCTGGCTGCTCATCGCCCTCGTCGTGCTGGTGTTCGGGCGCTGTGTCATGCAGTTCCGCGTCTTCCGGTTCCGGTGGCGCATGCCGCTCCTGCTGGCCTTCCTCCTCGTCGCCTTCTTCATCTGGCTCGCGGAGAACATCGCCACCTGGTCGAACGCCTGGTTCTACCCCGGCCAGCTGGACGGTTGGCAGCCCGTCTCACCGGCGAAGCTCGCGTCCTGGTTCCTCCTCATGATCATCTCGGTCGTGCTGGTCACCTGGATCTCCCCGCCGGAGCCGCCCGACGACCACCGGAGCCCGCGACCAACGGACGACGTGGCACCCGCCGACGGCCGTCGGAATGCCCCCGTGCCCACCCCGATCCGGAACGACTGACGGGAGAGGGGCCCCGGCGGCGTCGCCGGGAGGGTCACGGTTCGATCGGGCGGACCCGCTCGCGGTACCGCTCCTGGAGGGCCGCGTTGTGCGCGTCGCCGTGGGCCAGGTTCGCCGAGATGTGGACCGGCAGGTCGAGGCCCCGCTCCAGGAGCCGGCGGCAGACCAGTTCGGTGAGCATCTGGGCGACGAACACCCCGGTGAGCGACGACACCGCCCCGATCCGGACTCCCGGACTGATCTCCAGCGCCGCGTCGCCGGCAGGGGCGAGATTGTCGATCACCACATCCGCCAGGTCGGCCAGGTGCGGTCCCCCGGTCGCCCGCGCCCCGGCGGAACGGGTGTGGGTCAGCGAGGTGACGGCGATGATCGGGTGCGCCCGGTCACGGGCCAGCGTCGCCATCTCGACCACGGCGGCGTTGATGCCGGAGTTGGACACGATCAGGAAGGGGTCGTGCGGGGCGGGCGCGGCGAGCGCGTAGATCCGCTCGGCCAGGCCGGACTCCCGCTCGTACGTCGGGTCGAGGATCGGCCCGGGGTCGGCGCCGCCGAACATCACGAGGTCCTTGACCGCCAGCATGCTGACGGGGGCGAGGCCACCGGCACGCGCCGCGAGTTCGAGGGTGACGATCCGCGAGTGACCGGTCCCGAAGGCCTGCAGCACACCACCGGCGGCGATCGAGTCGGCGACGAGCGTGGCCGCCGACTCGATGGCCACGAGCTGGGTGGCGAGGATCCGGTCGAGGGCGGTCCGGGCGATGGCGGCGTAGGCGGGTTCAGGCACTGTTCCTCCTGGAACGGTCACGGTCGCGGGCGGCCTCGACGGCCACCTCGACGGCGGTTTCGACGACGGTCTCGCCGCTGCCGGCGCTGACCGGGCTGGCGAAGGTTTCGTAGCAGGGTGGGGTGTCGCGGGCGGGCAGGTAGCCGAGGTAGCCGTTCGTGTAGCCGAGGACCACGACGACGCCCGCGCGGTCCGCCGTGCGGGCACGGATCGCCTCGCCCAGTTCCAGGAACAGCTCGCCCGGCACGGCGACGATCGTGACACCGTCGAGGTCGACCGCCGCGACCTCGATCTCGTACGGCTCGCTGCGCTGGCGGGCGGCCTGTTCCCGCGCGATCCGCAACCCCTGGTGCAGGACCTGGCGGATGCGCCCGTCCCGGACCTGCGGAATCGGGCGTGCGGAGGCGTCGAGTTCCGCCGGCAGTTTGGGCCGCAGGCGCACGCCGCGCGAGACCGGTGGCCGCACCGGGGCCACCGGTCCGTCGTCGACGGGTGGCCCCGGTGGCACGAACCGGTCGGCCACCCGGGCCCCGAGCCGGTCCACCTCGGGTGGTCCGTGCCCCTGGCGGGTGTGCCGGGTACTGATGTCACCGGCGGCACCGGTGGCGACGACCACCCAGCGGTCGGGCGCGGACAACGCTCGGCGGATCCCTCCGGTCAGGTCCGCGCTCACGTGGTTGTTGGCGGCCGGGAGGATGGTCGGGTGGACCGGGGAGACCACGATCAGGCCGACCACGTCGGCGCCCACGGTGACCGCGATCGTGTCGACGGGGATGTCCATCGGTGGCGGGTCCACGACGTTGCGGCGGCTCGCGAGCCCGGAGACCAGGGTGCGGGTGGCGGTGAGCCGGGCTTCCCGCTCGGTCGCCACGGCCCGGCCGGTGGCCGCGAGCGACGCGGCCACCAGCCGGTCGCCGACGTGCGGTGGAGTGACGCCACCGCCGGGGGCGCACCCCGCCTCGGGGCTCGCGTGGGTGTGTGTGGCCGCGACCCAGCAGGACGCCACCCCGACGTCCCGCACGGCGGTCCGGATCCGCTCGACGACGTCGGCGTTCACACAGATCAGGTCCGCGACCACCAGCGCGAACCGGTGGCCGTCGTCCGCGAAGGTCACCACGTGCACCTCGAGCGGGTCGAGCACGTCCTGGACGCCCTGGGAACGGTCGACGTATCCACCCATCGGTTCGCCCGGCACGACCACGAGGCGCGCCGTCCCGTGTCCGACCCTCATGCGGCACCGCCCGGATCCTGGTGCGCCAGCAGGCGGGCGTAGGGCCCGGTGCGGTCCAGCAGCGTGGGCCCGCCGTCGAGCGGCTCCGCCCGGGGACCGACCAGGGGCAGCCCCCGGGCGGCGAGTTCCGCCGACAGCTCCCGGTGCAGGACGTTCCCCGGGGCCAGGAGCCGCCCGCTGTACGACACCCGGCGCTCGGCCCCGCCGAGGCGGAGTCGTGCGGTCGCCGCCTGCGCCGCGTTCGCGAGATCGGTCGCCGCCCCGGCGCAGATCCGGGTGGCCACCGGGTCGGCCCGGTCGGCGGCGTCGAGGACGTCGACGGCGAAGGCCGCGGTCCGAGGGACCAGGTCCGGGTCCCGGTAGTAGCGCTGGAGCGCCGCCAGGTCACTGCCGCCGAGCGCCGCGACGAGGCGGTCGAGCAGCTCGGTCTCCGGCCCGACCTGGTCGTACGCTGCGGTGGCGGCGCGCATCCCGGCCAGCCCGACGGCGTACGCGCTGCCCCGGTCGCCGAGATGCGGGCCCCACCCGTCCAGCCTGGCGTGGGTGCCGTCGGCGGCCACCGCCAGGACCGTCGTCCCGGTGCCGACGCACAGGACCACACCGGCACCGCCGAGGGCACCGGCGTGGGCGAGGACGCTGTCCTCCACGACCACGGCCGGACCGCCGAGGAGCCCGGTGAGAGCGCGGGCGAGGCGTCGGCGCTCGGCACCCTCGCCCGGTACGCCGGTCAGCCCGGCGACCACACCCGCGACCCGAGCGGGACGGGAGATGGTGGCCGCAGCGTCGCGGACAGCGGCCAGGATCCGGTCGACGCCGTCCTCGTGGGGCTGGTAGGAGAAGCCGGGCCCGATCCCGAGCTGCCGACCCGCGGGCGTGCGCAGCAGCATCCTGAGCTGCGATTTCCCGCCATCGATGGTGATCGTCACGGTCATCGCGACATCCCGGCGGTCAGGCCCGCGACGATCTGCCGGGTGGCCAGCGCGAACACCACGGCCAGCGGGACCAGCGCGATCACGAGCCCGGCGAACAGGGTGCCGCGATCGGCGGCGAACTCGCCGAAGAACCGCGTCAGCCCGACGGGGATGGTGTACTTCTCGCTGCTGCGCAGCAGCACCAGCGGATAGAAGAAGTCGTTCCAGGTCGGCGCGAACTGGAAGACGGTCACCACCGCGAGCGCCGGGCGCATCAGGGGCAGCACGATCGACACGAACAGGCGTCCCTCGTGCGCGCCGTCAATCCGCGCCGCCTCCTCCAGTTCCCCGGGCAGTCCCCGCATGAAGCCCATGATCACGAAGACGGAGAACGGGACCCCGCTGGCCGCGTAGAGCAGCACCAGCCCGATCCGGCTGTCGATCAGATTCATCGACTGGAACATGTAGAACACCGGCAGCAGGCCGAGCTTCGCCGGGATCATCAGGCCCGACAGGAAGAACGCCGCCAGCAGGGCACGTCCCCGGAACCGCCACCGGGCCAGGGCGTAGGCGGCCAGCGCCGACACGCCGACGCACAGCACCACCGAGGCGGCCGTGACGGCCAGGGAGTTGAGGAAGTACGTCGAGATCGACGCGGTCTCCCAGGCACGGGTGTAGTTGCTCACGTCGAACGAGCTGGGCAGCCCGACGGGCGCGCGGAGGATCTCCGCGTTGGACCGGAACGAACCGATCAGCACCAGCAGCAGCGGGCCGAAGGCGACTCCCGCGTACGCCCAGAGGATCACCTGGACACCGATGCCACGGGCCAGCGACCGGGGATGGGTGGCACCCGGACGCGGGGAGCCGCCGGTGGCCGGCGACGTGCGACGGGGGGTGGTCAGCAGGGCACTCATGTGACCTCCCGGCGGCGGAGCACCCGCTCCAGGGCGACCGAGATCCCGAAGATGAGCACGAAGATGAGCATGGCCAACGCCGAGGACTCTCCGATCGCGTTGCTGCCGCCCTGGAAGGCGGTCCGGTAGTAGAGCAGGCCCAGCACGTCCATGGCGCCGCCGGGTCCGCCGTCGGATCCGCCCAGCGCGTAGACGAGGTCGAAGATGTTGAAGCAGCCGATGAAGGTCAGCACGGTGATCACCCCGACCGCCGGCATCAGCAGCGGGAACCGGACGCTCCAGAAGGTCCGGGTGGCCGACGCGCCGTCCATGGCGGCAGCCTCCTCCAGTTCGCGCGGGACACCGGCCAGGGCGGCGCCGAAGATGAGCATCGGCCCGCCGACCCACTGCCAGGCGTTGACCAGGATCAGCACCGGCAGGGCGGTGTCCGGCTCACCGAGCCACGGACGCGCCCACGAGTCAAGGCCGACCCCCCTGAGCACGACGTTGATCGGGCCGAAGGTGGGGCTGAGCAGGAGCGACCAGATGTAGCCGACGATCAGCGGGCTGATCAGATAGGGAAGCGAGAAGAGGGTCTGGAACAGCCGCTTGCCCCGGGGACTGCGGTGCAGGAGCACGGCCAGGCCCAGCCCGACGGTGTTCTGGATGGCCATGGTGCCGACGAAGAAGAGCACGTTGTGCCCGAGCGCGGCGGAGATCTCGTCACTGAGCGGATAGCGGGTGAGGATCTCCTGGTAGTTGCCGATCCCGACGAACTCCCCCTGGCGGGTGCCATTCCACCGGAAGAAGCCGTAGTAGAAGGCGGTGAGCAGGGGCACCACGAGGAAAAGGCCGTAGAGGACGAAGGCCGGCAGGCAGAACGCGGCGATCCACCCCGGTGCGGTCCGTCCCGCCTGGCGGCGTCGCCGCCGGGCGGGACGGACGGTCAGTTCCTGGGCTGGAACCACTGGTCGACCCCTCGCTGGATGTGTCCGGCCGCGTCGGCGGCGGTGCGTCGCCCGAGCAGGTAGTCGGAGAACGCCGCCGAGGCGAGGTCCCACGCGGTCGGCGTTCCACCGGAGAAGTACGCGTAGGTGACGTACGGACTCGGGTTCTCCTGGTACGTCCGCAGCGCCTGGGCCAGGAGGTCGTCCTTCGGCTGGACGCCGGGTACCGCCGAGATCTGCCGCAGTTCGTCGGAGTACGCCCGGCCGAACTCCTCCGACGCCATCCACCGCACCAGGTCCAGCGCCGCCTCGCGCTTGGCGGACTTCGCCGAGACCCCGAACGACCCGTCGACGTAGCCGGGGACGAGGGTCTTGTCGACCGGCGCGCCGGGGGCGGGCGGCACGTTGAAGATGCCCATCTTCAGGTCGGGGTTGGCCTTCTGGAACACGGCGAGTTCCCAGATGCCGCCGGGGAACATCGCGGCCCGGCCGGCGGTGAAGAGCGCCTGCGCGTCGGCGTAGCTCATCCCGGACGACTGCGGCGCCCAGTACTTGTCGGTGCTCTTCCAGGTCTCGAGCGACTTCACCCAGGGCCCGTCGGTGAACTTCGCCCCGCCGGTGAGCATCTTGTCGAGGTAGTCGGGGCCGCCGTACGTGGTGGCCCCGAAGATCTCGTGCTGGATCGGCAGCATCCAGGTGTCGGTGACCGTGCTCGCCAGCGGGATGACCTTGGCGCTCTTCAGCTTGTCGAACGCCGCGATCATGTCCGCCCAGGTGGTGGGGGCGGTGATGCCGTTGTCCTCGAAGAGCTTCTGGTTGTAGATCACGTGCAGGGTCTGGAGGGCGAACGGGACGCCGTAGACCTTCTCGTCGCTCTCGCCCCGGGCGCCGTCGAGGACCGGTTCCGGGAAGCCGCCCAACTCCTTGACGTCGTCGAGGGGCACCAGGCCACCGGCGGCGACCAGCGGCTGGAGCAGGCCGTAGGAGCGCAGCTGCGCCACGTCCGGGCCGTTGGCGTCGGTCAGCCCGGTCTTGAGGATGGTGTCGTACTCGGTGTTCTTGTAGGGGACGTACTCGACTGTCACGCCGGGATTGGCGTCTTCGTAGATCTGGAAGATCTTGTTGTACGCGGCGACGTCCTCCTGCCGCCATCCCCAGACCTTCAGGTTGACGGCGTCGCCGCCGTCCCCGCTGCCGGGCGCGCATGCGGCGAGAGTGACGGTGAGCATCGCCACCGCTCCCCACACACCGTGCTTCCTGGGCATCTCATCTCCGATCGTCGTCGCGACCACCCCGTCCGACCGGCGGGGAGCTCGACTGTAATACTGGTATAGACCGGCGGTCAACGGGTGGCTCGCCTCCCCCGATCCGGGACGAGCTGCCCGTACGATGGCGTCAACACAGGGGAAGGGAGAACGGGTTCGTGCCAAGGACGCGTCACGAGCCGAGCGACGGAGCGCTCGAATCGTTGCTGGCGGAGCAGAACCGCGGCAAGGGCAAGCACATCACCGACGTGCTCACCGCCCTGGTCCTGGACTCCCGAGACGGTGCCCTGCTCCCCTCCGAACGGGTCCTCGCCGAGCGCTTCGCGGTGGCCCGGATGACCGTCCGGGGCGCCATCGACGCACTGGAGAGCAAGGGGATGGTGCGGCGGGTGCCCGGACGCGGCACCTTCGTGCAGCACCCGACCCTGACCCACTCGGAGATCTTCCGCTCCTTCAGCGAGGACATGCGGATGCGCGGCATGACGCCGGGCGCCAAGAGCTACCGTGGCCGCACCCGCCCGGCCACCCGCACCGTCGCCGCCAACCTCGACATCGCTCCCGGCGAGCCGACTCACTACATCGAGCGGATCCGCACCGCCGACGGGATCCCGATGGCCCTGGAACGGACCAACCTCGCCGCCGCGCGCTTCCCCACCCTGCTCGACGTGCTGGGCCGCGACGACTCGCTCTACGACGTCCTGGGCCGCGCCTTCGGTGTGCGGCTCGAGTCCGCCCGGCAGATCGTCACCATCGCGCGGCTGACCGCCACCGAGGCGAAGCGCCTCGAGGTCGCCGAGGACACCCCGGCCTTCCTGATCGAGCGCATCTCCGTCGACAACATGGGCAAGGTCGTGGAGTACGGACGGTCGCTCTACCGGGGGGATCGCTACGCCATCCAGATGCACGTCAGCCCCCCGCCGCAGGGCGGCTGACGTGCATCCGGCGGGTGCGGCTACCGCAGTCCGGCGAAGTAGTGCTTCTGGATCTCGGCCGCCGTCAGCGCGCGGTCGTAGATCGCCGCCTCGTCGAGGTCGCCCTGGAGCCGCTGGAAGGTGTCGTCGCCGCGGCCACCGAGCTTGATGCTCGCCGTGCCGCCACCCGGGGCGACCGTCGTCGCGACGCTGTTGTCCGCGACGCCGTCGACGTACACGGTCAGTCGCGATCCGTCGAACACGGCAGCGACGTGGTGCCACCTGTCCGGCGTCAGCCGGGTGCGACCCGTCACGACGCCGTGCCCCTGGCCGGGAGCGCCGAGCGTCCACGCCTGCAGGACACCGTTGTCCGCCCGCAGGACGTACCCGTTGGTCGCCGGCGTGTTGTAGCTCTCGATGATCGCCTGCCCCGGCGTCGGCACGAGCAGGTCGAGCTTGACCCACGCCTCCAAGGTGAACGGACCGTTCAGGTTGGTGCGCGGGCCCCGCGGCACGTCGATGTAGCCGTCCCCGACGTCGGCCGCGCTGTCGCCGGGGAGCGCCCCCTCGACACCGGGCTCGGCACCCAGGTAGGTGCCGTCGCGCCCGCTGGTGGCACTGTCGACGGCGGTCCGGGAGCCAGCCGCGTCGCCCAGCCGCCAGTAGCCGGCCGGGTCGGCCTCGGCCACGAACTCCGGATAGCTGCCGTCGCCCACGATGACCGGCAGCGACACGTTCACCGGCGCCGCGCCGTCCTTGTGGAACGTCACCGTCACCTGGTGACGGTCCCCGGCGGCGTCGGCCGGGACGGTGACGGCGACCGGCACGCTCGTGACGATGGTCCGCCCGTCCGGTCGAGCGCGGAGCACCTGCGTCGCCGGGGTGACGGTCCAACCCTCCGGGCCGCTGGCGGTGACCCGTCCACTCACCCCGGCCTCGGCGAACACCTCGAGCGCGACCTGGAACCGTTTGGTCGCACCGGGTGCGATGAGCGCGCCCGACGGCTCGACCGAGATCCGGCCACGGAGCACGTCGGCGTAGTGCGGGACGATCTCGTACACGCGCGGCACGACGTCACCGGGCGTCCACCGGATCCGTACCGCGCTGGCCGCCAGATTCTTGGCGGGCACCTTGGTGAACCCCTCGGCGAGCGGCCCGAGGTTCACCCAGCTGCCGTCGACGAGCGCCTGGATCATGCCGTCCGCCGGAGCCGTCGCGTCCTGCACCACCGTCACGCCCGACAGCCGGTGCGGCTTGGTGATCGGGACCGTGATGGCGTCACCGGCCTGTGGTGCGCCGGCGGCGACGTAGGCCGTGTCGTCGCGCCGGTCGGTCAGGAGACCCAACCCGGATCCGGCAGCGGCGGCCGGTGCACCGGTGGGGGCACCGAGGTCGCCGAACCAGCGGTCGCCGATGTAGGCGTCGCTCTGGGCCGCCGCGAAGCTGAGCAGGTCGTCGACCGGCCCGGGACTGATCTGGTGCCACGTGCGGTCGAGGGTGCCACGGGCGTCGGCCTGGTCGCGCCGGGCCAGCCAGGCGGCTTCGCTGGCACCCCTGTCCTGGGCCCGGAGGATGCGGACGGCCGCCCGACCTGCCTGGCCGGTCACGCCGACCCGGTCCAGCCAGGGCGAGATCTGCTTGAGCAGGAGCGGATTGTCGAGCTTCGCCCGGAGGGCGGCGGGAAGTTCCTCGAGGCGGCGCAGCTCACGGTCGACCCGGTCGAGCTGGGCGTTCACCGGTCGGCCCGCCCGGTAGTCGGCGACGAGACGGTTGATGAGCGCGGCGAATTCCGGCCGCGCGCTGGGGTCCAGGACGCTGGCCCGGTTGTTGTCGGCGAAGAGCCGCAGCTCCTCGTACGCGTCGCCGCCGAGGAGCTGCAGCGTGCGCGTCCAGGAGCGTTCCGCGTCGTAGGCCCCCGGGTTCCAGGCGTAGTCGGCCTGGGTGCCGAGGGGGATCAGCGAGGCCTCCTGGAAGGTGACGAGCTCGTTGAAGGAGATACCGATGACCTTGTCCGCCATGCCGGCATCGCGGTTCTCGAGGGGGCCGAGCAGCAGCCGGTTGGGGCTGTAGTCGTTGACCGGGTAGTTGTCCCAGAGCATGATCCGGTGCCGTGACCACACGTCCTGGGCGGCCCGGAGGTCCGCCTCGGTGATGCTCGACGGGACCACGGCCGGCCCCGTCCAGTAGAGGTCGACGTCGGTGCTCAGCAGCTCGCCGAAGCGGTTGGTGTACGCCGTCTTCGTCATGCCCCAGTACTCTGTCGGCACGGTCACCATGCGGCTGGCCCCGGGGCGCTTCTCGATGAACTCCTTCTGCACGAAGTTCGTGACCTCGGCCTGCGCCACCGCGAGCGGCGACGGGTCGCCACCGTAGGCGTCCCGGTCCTCCTGGCAGGCGAAGTTGCCCGACACGTCGTCCCAGGCGATGACGTAGCTCCGGACGCCGATCTCCCACATCTGGTCGAACCGGGCGAGCAGCTTGGCCCGGTCGGTCTCGCGCACGTGGCAGATCCCCTTGCTGGGCGCCATCGGCGCCTCCGGTGAGATCCGGTACACGAAGTCGACGTGGCGCGACTTCGCCAGGTCGACGATCTCCTTCAACCGGGCCAGCTCAGCCGCCTCGTACAACGAGTCCCAGTTCGACCCGGTGCGCAGGTCGTCCGCCGGCCCGTAGAAGAACTGGTTCATCTTGTGCCGGGCCAGGAACTCGATCTGCGAGCGCCGGTCCTCCTGCGACCACACCGGGCCGTAGAAGGACTCCATGCCACCGCGGATCTTGTATCCCGGCCAGTCGCGGATCTGCACACCGTCGACGGCTACCCCGGAACCCTTCCGTTCGAGCAGCTGACGCAGCGACTGGACGGCGTAGAACGTGCCGACGCCGTCCTTCCCGGACAGCACGATCCGCTGTCGGCCACGTCCGTCACGGCCGGTGGCCAGCACGTATCCCTCAGCGGGCAGTGCCTCCGGTCCGGTGACACCGAGGGCGCGCAGCGCGTCCGTGCTCGCCGGCGTCTCCCCCGGTCCGCCCAGAACGATCATCGGGTCGCGCGACGACAGGTCGCTGTCGCGGGCGACCCGGGCGGTGACGCCGTGCTCGGAGAGCAGTCCCACGAGCGACGTCCGCGCCGCCGCGTCGGCAGCCTCGCCTGCCACGACATCGACGGTTCGGGGCAGCACCACGGTGCCCGGACGCGAGGTGACCTGCTGCGGTACCGGGAGGATCCGGGCCGCCGCGCCGGCGGGAGCCGGTTGCTCGGCACCGGCCGGCAGGGGGCTCAGCACACCTACGACGAGCGTGACCGAGACGGCGAATATGACAGGGCGGTGACGACGACCGCGAAAAGAGCGTGTCAGTAACACGCGACCTCCACTTGTCGGTCCGAATCAGGGTCTTCTGCCGGTGGGGTGCCGGCGCGGAGCGCGGTGGTGTGGCCACCGCAGATGGCTGACCGGCCCGAGAGCCGCCGATCCGGTCGGGTCAGCAGGAGCGCGGATCGGCCATCGGGGCCCGGGGGCCTGATGGGGGGGGTTCTGAAGGATGGTCTATGCCAGTACTGAGAATCCCTGCCGCACCTGGCTACGTCAAGACCGCCCGGCCGACGCCGAGGCTCCCGGGGAACCCTCCCGCCCCGACACCCCCCGCTGTCGAAACCACATTTCCGCTGGTCAAACGCGCTCCTGACGACCGACTGCGGGGCAAGAAATACTGGTCTAGCCCTGATCCCTCCTCCGATGTCCTGGCAGCCTCGCTGCCAGCGGACCTGGACTTTCGCCGAAGTTGTCCGCCCCTCGACGGAACTCGACCACCCCCTGGGGCGACCTACCGTAGGGGCACGCACCCGGTCGGTGAACCCACGAGGAGAGGACGCGCGATGAGCGGTGGACCGGATCGCGGTGGCGGCCGGGTGCTCGACGTGGAGGTACGGGCGCCCGTGGAGCCCGACCGGGAGCCGGGGGCGACCTCCGGTCCGGCGGGACGGTCCCTGCCACCGATGGTCCTGGCCCTGACGCTGGCGCTGGTCGGCTCGGCGCTGCTGGGCATCGCCCTGGGCCCGACCACCGTGCCCCTGGGGGACACGTTCCGTTACCTGGAGGCGGCGATCACCGGCGGGTCGATCCGCGCCGACGAGGTGGCCGCGTACTCCGTCGTCTGGGAGGTCCGGTCACCCCGGGTGCTGCTCGCCGTGGTGGTGGGCGCCGGCCTGAGCATGGTGGGGACGGCCACGCAGGCGATGGTCCGCAACGCGCTGGCCGACCCGTACGTCCTGGGCATCTCCTCCGGGGCCTCGGTCGGTGCCTGTCTGGTCGTGGTCTTCGGGATGTTCACCGCGCTGGGCGTCCACGCCCTGTCGGTGGCCGCCTTCGGTGGGGCCCTCGCCGCGGCGGCCCTGGTGTTCCTGGCGGCCCGCGGCACGGCCGGCCTCAACCCGTTGCGTCTCGTGCTGACCGGTATCGCGACGGCGTACGCCCTCCAGGCCGTCACCAGTCTGCTGGTCTTCCTCTCCCCACGGGGTGACGCCGCACGGACCGTCCTGTACTGGACCCTCGGTGGACTGGGGACCGCGAACTGGGCTTCGCTTCCGGTGGCCGCCGTGGTCACGGGCGTCGCGTTCGTCCTGCTCTGGCGCAGCAGCCGGTCCCTGGACGTGCTGTCGATGGGGGACGAGACGTCGGCCAGTCTCGGCATCGACGGCACCGGCCTGCGACGCCGCCTGTTCGTCCTCACCGCCGGGGTCACCGGGGTGCTGGTGGCGGTCAGCGGGGTGATCGGCTTCGTGGGCCTGATCATCCCGCACCTGGTCCGCATGCTGGTGGGCTCCGGTCACCGTCGGGTCCTGGTCGTCGCGCCGCTCGTCGGGGGCTGCTTCCTGGTCTGGGTGGATCTGCTCTGCCGGGTGGTCATCGCGCCGCTGGAACTGCCGATCGGCGTGGTCACCGCGCTGGTGGGAGTGCCGGTCTTCATCACCCTGATGCGCCGTCGTGACTACCTTTTCGGGGGACGTTGATGGGACTGCTCCTCGAGGATCTGACGGTCGGCGTCGGCGGGCGGGCGCTCGTGGCGGCCCTGCGGCTCACGGTCGGCCACGACGAGGTCGTCGGTCTGGTGGGCCCGAACGGCAGCGGCAAGTCCACCACCCTGCGCTGCGTGTACCGCGCTCTGGCCCCCACCGCGGGTCGGATCCTGCTCGACGGCGCGGACCTGCACGGGATGCACCGACGCGACGCCGCCCGTCGGGTGGCCGCCCTGACCCAGGAGCAGCGGGTGGAACTCGACTTCACCGTCTTCGAGGTGGTCGCCATGGGGCGGGCACCCCACCGTCGCGACCACCAGCAGCTCACCCGCGCCGAGCGGGACCTCTGCCGGCGGGCACTGGACCGGCTCGACGTCGCGCACTTCGCCGACCGGAGCCTGCTCACCCTCTCCGGCGGGGAGCGCCAACGGGTGCTCATCGCCCGGGCCCTGGTGCAGGAACCGCAGGTTCTCGTCCTGGACGAGCCCACCAACCACCTCGACATCCGGCACCAGCTCGCCCTGCTCGGCCTCCTGCGCCGGGCCGGACTGACCACTCTCGTGGCGCTGCACGACCTGAACCTCGCCGCCACGGTCTGCGACCGGATCGCCGTGCTGCACGAGGGACACCTGGTCACGGTCGGTCCGCCGGCCGAGGTGCTCACCGCCGACCTGGTACGGAGGGTCTTCCAGGTGGACGCCGTGGTGGTCACCCACCCCCGGACGGGGGTGACCCAACTGCTCTACGACGCCCCGCCGGAGCCGGCGGGCCGGTAAGGCGGTCGACGGCCCGGCTCACCGGCCGATGGAGCGCAGGTACGCCGCGAGTTTCCCGGCCGAGGTCGCCGCCCGGGGGCCTGCCATGACGTCGGCGAACTCCAGGCGGAAGATCCTCCCCTCCCGCACGGCGGTCACGTTCCTCATCGCCGGGGTCCTCATCAGGGCGGCCCGCTTCTCCTCGTACGACACCCCGTAGTCGACGATGACGATGACCTCGGGGTCGGCGGCCACCACCGTCTCCCACCCCACGCTGTCCCACGTCCGGTCGAGGTCGTCGGTGACGCTGCGGCCACCGGCCTGCTCGACGATCGCGGTGGCGATGCTGGCGGCACCGGCCACGTAGGGCTTCTCCTCGTACACGTCGGACACCAGGACCCGGGCCGCCTCGGCCGGCTTCCCGACCGAGGCCGCGGCGAAACCCCGTCGCATGCCGGCGATCACCTCCTCGGCCCGTTCGGACACCCCGAAGATCCTGCCGAGGTTCCGGTAGTCGGCGTACACCCCGTCGACCGGCGTCATGCCGTCGGCCGGACCACCGGTGCCGGCGCAGGTCTCGGTGAGGACGTAGCTGTCGATGCCGTGGCCGGCGAGGATCGCCGGGGTGATGCCCCGGGACTCCACGAAGCCCTGGTTGTGGCCGGCGAAGACCCAGTCGGCGCGCGCCTCGAGCACGATCTCCAGGCTGATCCGGCTGTCGCCCAGCCGTTCGACCCGCTCGAAGTCCCCCCGGTAGGCGGAGGTGTCGATGCCGCCGTAGACCCGGTTCGCGACCCACCCCCGGGTTCTGGGTGCCAGGCCCAGGGAGAACATCATCTCGGACATGCCGACGTCGTACACGACCGCCCGCTCGGGGACCCCGTCGTAGGTCACCTCCCGGCCGCAGTTGACCACGGTGACCGGCGGGGCGGCCGAGCCGCGCGGGGGCTCCGGTTCGACCCTGGCACCACAACCGGAGGCCACCAGGGCGACCGCGACGCCGTACGACGCGATCGTCCATCCTGGTCGGGTCATCGCTCCACCACCTGTACCCGGTCCGACGGTCCGGACAGCCGTCGCGGACGCTGTCCTTCCAGTCGCTCGCCGGTGGCGGCCGGGTTCCCGGCGGCGACGCGATTCCCCCGAACGGTGCCCGTTCCCCCGCTGGTGACCGGTCCGTGCCCCGCCGGCCGGATCGGGCGCGGCCGGCGGGAGACGGTCAGGGAGATGGTCAGGCGGGCTTCTCGTACACGGTGACGTGGGTGCCACTGCCGAGGTAGGGCTCACCGCGCCAGCCGCCCCAACGGTGACGGCGTTCGAGCCCGGCGAGGCGGGCCATCAGGTCGAGCTCGGACGGCCAGGCGTACCGCATGGAGACCGGGGCCAGGCGGATCCCCTCGTCGCTGATCAGGATGTGCTGGCCGTCGAAGCGCTGGTCGACCGGGTCGTGACGGACCGCGACCAGGCGTACGTGGTCGTGGTCGACCCGGTGGGCGTCCACACTCTGGTTGCGTTGGTAGCGAGCCATGTCCGGTACCAGGCACTCCAGGACGAACCGGCCGCCGGGCACCAGGCGCCGGGCGACGTTGGCGAAGCAGCGGACCTGCTCCTCCTGGCTCATGAGGAAGAAGAAGGTGGTGAAGACGACGAAGATCATGGCGAACTGGTCGTCGGTGCCCGGGTCGACGTCGGCCATGTCGCCGATGGTGACCGGGATCCGGTCGCCGCCGGGCTTGGCGCGCATGATGGCGACCATGGCCTCGGAGGCGTCGACGCCCCGTAGGTCGATCCCCCGTTCGGCCAGGGGGATGGTGACCCGGCCGGTACCCACGGCCAGTTCGAGGACGGGCCCCGCCGGCCCTTCCTTAATCAACTCCTCCAGGCAGCGGACGGCGTCCGCCGGGTCGAGGTCGGCATGCCACTCGTCGTAGACGTCGGCGTTGGTCTCGCCGTAGGTGTCCGGTCCGTAGTTCCTCATGGTGCGCCTCCTGTCGGGTCAGTCCAGCGGTCGCATGTCGTGGGTGACGGTGCCGGCGGCGGCCAGCGAGTGGTACAGGCCCAGTTCGGCGGTGGGCCCCTCGGCCAGCACGAGGGCGGTGCAGCCCCGCTGGTCGGCGAGGTGGACGATCCGGTCCCCGACCCGGGCGGTCGGATAGAACTCGGGACTGCCGGGGAAGAGCCCGAGCCGTTCGGGCCCGCGCCAGCCGGCGAGGCGGCCCGGCGCCGGGGGGTGCAGAAAGGTCATGCCGTAACCCGGCCCGGGCGACAGCGGCACGTCCAGCAGCCGGGGCCGGTCGCCGAGGGCGGCGTCGATCACGGCGCGGTACACGTTGGTCCCCAGGGAGCGGCACATCATCTCCCCGATGACCGCCCCGGCGATCCGCCCGTTGACCTCCACCACCTCCGGCCCGTCCGGGGTGCGGGCGAACTCGGTGTGGGCGATCCCGGACGAGAACCCGACCGCGTCGAGGACCTTGCCGATCCAGGTCTCCAGGTGCGCGAACTCCTCGGCGGGAAAGGCGACCGGGAAGGCGACGGCCTCCTCGCGCCGGACCGGTTCCGGGGTGTGGATGTGCACCCCGACGCCGAGCAGCCGCGTGCGCCCCTCCCCGGTCACCGTCTCGGCGCTGTAGACGGGCCCGGGGAAGTACGGTTCGGCCACGAGGTGCGAGCCCATCAGGGTGGCGTCGGCGACCTGGCGGACGGCCCGGTCGCGTTCGGCGTCGTCGCGGATCAACCAGACCGAACGGGAGGAGGTGCCCGCCGAGTCCTTCACGATCACGGGGTGACCGATCGCCGCGACCGCCTCGCTGACCGCCTCGGCCGTCGGCTCCACCCGGATCGCGCCAGCCCGGCTCAGTCCGGCCCGGTGCAGCAGGTTACGCACCTCGGCCTTGTCCCGCAGGGTGCGGGCGGTGTCCAGGCCGAGGGTGGCCAGGCCGAACCGTTCGGCCAGTTGCGCGCCGGGCAGCATCCAGGTGTCGGTGGAGTTGACCAGCCCGGCCAGGTCGGGGATCCGGTCGAGGACCGCGGCGCAGGCCGTGACGTCGGTGGTGTCGACGTCGACCACCGTCAGGTCGTCCGGCCCCAGCCGGTCGAGTTCGTACGAGTAGACCGACCGGTTGCCGGTGAGCAGGCACAGCCGGTGTCCCGCCTCGGCGGCGGCGTCCCGCAGGTGGGCGAGCCCGAAGGTGAGGGCTTCGACGAGCGCGATGGTCACGGTGCCTCCTCGGCGTCCAGCGGGCGGCTCGCCTGCACGACCAGTCGTTTCGCGTGGTTGTCGTACGGCTCTCCGGCGAAGCCGCCGAAGCAGCGGATCCCGGTGAACCCGGCGGCGGTCAGCATGGCGCGGATCTCGGCGGCGCTGTAGACGAACTGCTCGAAGAAGCCGTGCCGGGCGGTGCCGCCCTGCACCAGGGTCCAGTCGCTGCGGAACCGGGTCCAGTCGTCCAGGATGGTGTCCCGCATGAACAGGGAACCGCCCTCGACGTCGACCACCTTCGGGACGCCGGCCCAGCGGGCGAACACCTCCTTGCTGAACAGGTCCAGCAGCAGGCGACCGCCGGGCACCAGACTCCGCCGGGCATGGTGCAGCACGCGCTGGTTCTGCGCCGGGTCGGCGAAGTAGCCGAAGGACGTGTACATGCTGACGATTAGGTCGTAGGAGTCCGGCTCGACGAACTCCCGCATGTCGGCGCGGACCAGGCGGACCTTCAGGCCGGCCGCCTCGGTCGCCTCCCGCGCGAGGTCCAACATCGCCTCGCTGAGGTCCACCCCGGTGACCCGGGCACCGCGTTCGGCGAGGGGAACAGCGTAGGTTCCCGGGCCGCAGCCCAGATCGAGCACCGCGGTGCCGGCCGGCAGGTCCAGCAGCGGCGAGGTCGCCACCCAGTTCGCTGCCTCCTGCCGGCGGGCGGGAGCGAACAGGGCGCCCGCGAAGTCCACCCAGAACGTGTCGTCTTCAAACCACTCCATCGGCAGCTCCGATTCCTACGGCGGCGGACGCACAACAGGTCGCGCGACGGCGCGGAAAGCCCCCGCAGGAGGCCGGAATTCCGCAGTGGATGCCAATCTGAAGATCCATTCGATGGACAGGACACCCATCCATAGGAGTCTTAGCATGACTGGCCCAGAATCCCCGTCGACTCGGAACCATACCACCATCCCGGGCCACTCATCCAATGCGCGGGGATTCAGGCACCCGCCTCCGTGAAATGTACACTTGGCGTACCGCATGTCGGAAAGACAGACTCGGACCACTCCCAATACGTATCTGCTAGTGTCAATATAGTGTCTGCGCTCGCCTAATCCGGGCACGATCGCGCCATCCACTGCTGCGGCCGCCCACCATCGCGGCCCGTCCCGACCGAGCACAGAGGAGTGATCCGTCATGCCCCTCAGCGGTACTTCGACGAGTACGACGCTGCTGCACTCCCATGTCACCGACGCGGTCAAGGCACCGAGTTTCATCCGACTGTCCGGGAACGTGGTCCTCGCCCGGTCCGAGACCCTGAAGATCTACGCCGCGCTGGGAGCGGTACGTGCCCTGCTGAAGGCGGGGACCATTCGCCCCGGTGACACCCTCGTCGACAGCTCCAGTGGCATCTACGCCCTCGCCCTGGCCATGGTCTGCCACCGTTACGGGCTGCGCTGCCACATCGTGGCCTCGACGACGGTGACGCCGACCATCCGGGCACAGCTGGAGATCCTCGGCGCCACCGTGGATCAGATGCCCCCCGAGCGGGACCTGCGGCTCGACCAGCACCGACGGGTGGAACGGGTGCGGGAACTCCTGCGGGTCAACCCCGGCATGCACTGGATGCGCCAGTACCACGACCCGGTGCACTACCGGGGCTACCGGGAGATGGCGGAGCTGGTGCGCCAGGCCCTGCCCGACGCGCCGCTGGCCGTGGTCGCCAGCGTCGGCACGGGCGCGTCGAGCGCCGGCCTGATCCAGCCGCTGCGGGAACACGACCCCTCGACCCCGTTGATCGGGGTCCAGCCGTTCGGCAGCGTGAGTTTCGGCAGCGAACGGTTCCAGGACCCGGAGGCCATCATCGCCGGCATCGGCAGCGCCATCCCCTTCGACAACGTCCGCCACGAGCTCTACGACCGGGTGCACTGGATGACCTTCCGGCACGCCATGGCCGGCACGGTGGCACTGATGCGCACGCACGCGGTCTTCGCCGGCCTCTCCACCGGCGCGGCGTACCTCACCGCCCTGTGGGAGGCACGGCGCCGTCCGGAGCGGATGCACCTGCTGGTCGGGGCCGACACCGGACACCGCTACGTCGAGCAGGTGTTCGCCCGGCACCGGGAGGCTCCGGACCCCGGCACCCTCGAACCCGTCGAGATCACCTCTCTCGACGAGCTGACCCCACCCTGGTCGACCATGCCGTGGGCACGACGCGGCGGCCCGACTCCGCCGGCGGTCGCCGTCGGGGCCCGCAACTCCGGTCCGTCGGCGGGAAGACCGGCCGGAAAGGGGTGAGGGCCCGCCGACAGCACGGGCGGGCCCGCGCCCGACGGGGCCGTCCGGACACCCACCCGCCCAGAGGTCAGGGCGCCTCCCCCGTGCCGGGTGCGCGTCGGCGCAGCCGGTGCGCACCCAGCACGAGCGGAGGAAGCAGGACGCACTGGGCCGCCACGACCAGCCAGAATCCCGGGAGATGGTCGCCGCCCTCGAACAACCCGTACACACTGCCGCCGACCGCGCCGCTGAGGAAGGAGCCGATCCCGACGGCCAGCCGTTGCTGGCCGAAGACCACGGTCGCGGAACGCCGCGACCTCGCCAGCGCCTCGAGGTCGTTCTTGAGCAGCAGCACCGCGCTGCCGACACTGATGGCGGCGACGCCGACCGCCACGGTCAGCTCGTCCCCGCCAGCGAAGGAGACCATCCCCACCGCCAGACAGCCGAACCCGATCGCCATCGCCGCGGGGTGGCTCATCCGCTCGACCCGCTGCGCCACCAGAGGTTGCACGAGGACCAGACCGAGGGAGTACCCCATCATGGTCGCGCCGAAGAACACCGTGGGCACCCGGCCCTGGGCATAGCTCGACAGGTACTGGAAGAACTGCATGTGCACGTAGTAGGTGAGGGCGGTGACCACGAAGGGCAGCACCGCCAGACCGGCCAGCATGCGCCGGAACGGCTCGACCGGCGGGGCGTCCTCGGTGCGCGGCTCCCGGCGGAGGAAGAGATGGGCGACCGCCAGGCTGGTGTAGACCGCCGTGACGACGGCGAACATCTGGCCGGGGTGCTGGATGAGCAGGGCCCCCACCACGGGCCCGAGGGCGATACCGAGATTCCCGGCGGCGTTGCCGGCGGAGACCAGTCGGGGGCGCTGCCCGGGACTCGCGCCGTGCACCAGATAGCTGCGGTATGCCGGTGAGTAGAGCGACCCGCCACCGGAGATGAGGAACAGGCCCACGACGGTGAGCGCCGGGCTTCCCGCTCCCAGGAGGAAGGCGCCACCACCGAGGCTGTACATAACCAGGGCGCTGACCAGGGACCGTTGCAGGCCGAGCCGCTCGGCCAGCGCCGCGGTTGCCGGGGCGCTGGCGAACTGCACCAGGGTCGCCACCCCGAGCACGACGCCGACCTGCGCCATGTCCGCGCCCATCCGCTCGCGCAGCAGCACGGCGAGGTACGGGTAGACCGAGAACGAACCGACGTTGACCAGGAAGCCGCCCACCAGCAACGCGATCTGGGCACCGGTGAAGGAGTGCCCCCGGGGCACCGACGGCTGCCGGGGAGCACGGGGCCCTGCGGTGGTCCCGGTCCGGTACCGGCCCACCGTCAGGATCCCGCGGCCGGTCCGGGCCCGGCGGCGGGGACCGTGCGGTCCTCCTCCCCCGCCACGACCCCCAGACCCGGGGCGTCCCCGAGGACGATCCGCCCCTGGTCGAGCCCCAGTCCCCGGAAGGGCGGATCGCGGAGGAGGAACTGGCTGTCGATGTCGATCCGGTCGGCGAGGGGGGCCAGCAACGCAGCCTGACTGAGCGCCAGCTCCGATTCGCAGTTGCAGCTGAGCATCACCGAGAGGCCGAGCCGCCGCGCGGTCTCCATCACCCGGCGGGTGGCCCGGACACCGCCCGACTTGGCCAGCTTCACCACGACGCCGTCGGCGAGGCCACGCGCGGCATGGACGCTGGCCACGTCGGTGCAGCCCTCGTCGAGGAAGACCGGCAGCCGGTCGGGCAGGTCCCGGTAGCGGCGGTAGGTGTCGACCGCGTCCGTGGGGAACGGCTGTTCGATGAGCTGGATGTCGAGGTCACGCAGGCGCGGGGTCAGGTCCCGGGCCGTCTCGAAGCTCCACGCCTCGTTGGCGTCGATCCGGATCGGACGGCTGGTCACCGCGCGGACGGCGACCAGCCGCTCGAGATCCTCGGCGCTGCGCACCTTCATCTTGAAGGCACCCACGTCCGGGGCGTTCGCCACCACCTCCAGGGTCTCCTCCACACTGGCGATGCCGATCGTGTAGCCCGTCGGCTGCGCGAGGGTGCGGGTCAGGCCGAACAACTGCCAGGTCGGCTGGCCGGCCGTCCGCCCGAGCCAGTCGTGCACGGCGCCGTCGAGGGCCATCCGGGCGCCGACGGGCGCCGCCCACTCCGCCACCCGGTCGAGGACCTCGTCGGGGTCGGACAGGTCGGGGCCGAGGATCTTTGCACCCTCCGCCGCAACCGCCTCGATGACCTCCTCGACGGTCTCGCCGTGGGCCCAGGCGGGTGTTCCCTCCCCCTGCCCCGCGACGCCGCCGTGGACGATCGTCACGACGCAGGTGTCGGTCGAGTCGTAGGCGAGACGTGAACTCCGGAACGTCGTAAGCAGACGCAGAGTCATTCGACGGACGCGTACTTCCATGTGGGCCACCATGCCACGAGTAGCTCAGTTAATCCACGCTCGACAATGTAATAATCTCGCGGTAATGGATGCTCGTCGGGTCTCCGATGTCTTCGGAATGCCCGACGACCCCGGTACCACGAGCGGGTGGACATCGCCGGTTCACGTCGGAGGACGGGTGAAACAGGTGCCCTTCACACCGGGGAGAGGCTCCGGAGCGCGTCCGATCACGGGGTCCCGGACGACCACGTCGACGTCCGGGTCGGTCTCGGCGCGAAATCGTAGCTCCGGCCGTCGCGCCGGCTGTTCTTCGGTCGTCCGCCTTGCCGGCGACGGTGGAGACCAGTTCCCGGAAACGCGAACGAATGGCGTCGTGACGGGGAACCAGCGGCGAGGGCGAGCAGGCGGTCCCGGCTCAGGCGGACGACCATCGGAAGCACCTTTCCGGCCCGGCGGTCGTCAGATCCCGGTCGATCGCCCGAGGGGCGCAGCCGACCCGGACTCCGACCCGTGGGCCACGACGGGTGGGGAGCGGGGATCGCGGGTACGTCGGGTATTCGGGCTCGCCGCCGGGTGTGCACCTCGGACGGCCTACCGTTGCGGGCCAGCGCCGGAATCCGACCGGACTTCCCCCACACGTACACGCGTGTCGAGTTGTCGCACCAGTCTCGACGCCACCACGACAGCTGTCAATGCCTGATCGACCGGATGCGGCGGGAGCCACCCGGGAGAAAACGGGACTCCCGTGGTCGTGCCGGCGTGCGATCCTTCTCGCACGGGTGACCAAACGATCCGTCACGGGGAGACCGACATGCTTTCATTCTCGCGAGCCCATCGCCGGACAACGGCGCTGGTCCTGGCATCGACGCTCGGCTGGGGACTGGCGGTGGGGCTGACGGCGGCTCCGGCCGCCGCGGCGGTGACCGCGCCCACCGATCTCAGGACGGCCGACCAGCCCTGCGCCGCGGCCACGCCGGGACCGTATCTGAGCCCCAGCAGGCTCAACGACGCCCAGGCCGTCGTGCTGCGGGGCACCTTCAGCCGCACCAGCGAGGACACCGGTCTGCAGGCCGAGTTCCAGGTGTGGGACACCGCCGACCCGGAGCATCCGCAGCAGTGGCTCCGTGGCGTCGGCGAGCAGAGCGACCAGGTCTACGTCCAGCTCGAGGACGAGGCGAAGCAACTCGACGGTGTCACGTACGCGTGGCGGGTGCGCGTGCTCGACGGTACGGACGCGTCCCCGTGGAGCAGCACGTGCCACTTCACCGTCGACCGCACCGGTGGCCCGGCACCGGCCGTCACCTCCGTCGTGTATCCCGCCGGGAGCTGGGACGACGCCAGCGGCGCGATCGGCGTACCCGGTGCCTTCACGCTCACCTCGGCAAGCGACGACACCGTCGGCTACCGCTACCGGTTCTACTCGGCCGAGTTGAGCGGCGACGACGACTATTCCCTGGTGGACGCCGATGAACTCGGCGGTCCGGCGACCGTCCAGTGGACTCCCCGAGCGGCCGGTTACCACTCGCTGACCGTCTACGCCGTCGACCGGGCCGGGAACTGGTCCGGGGCGGCCCACCACGAGTTCTACGTCAAGGAGACCCGCCCGGCGATCTTCTCGTCCGCGTACCCGGACTGGGGCTCGAACCTGAACTACAACGTCGGGGTGCCCGGCGCGTTCGAGCTGACCGCCACCGTCACCGGCACGGCGTCGTTCGTCTGGCGGATCGACGAGGACGGGCCGTCGGGGACGGTACCGGTCAGCGCCGGCCGGACGGCGACGGCCATGATCACTCCCACCCGCGCCGGCCGGCAGACCCTGCACGTCCACAGCGTCACCCACGACGGCACGGCACACGCTCCCCGCGCCTACGCGTTCACCGTGGACAACGGTCCGAAGGTCACCGGGGACACCGACCGGGGCGTGACGATCGGCTCGTCGCTCACGTTCCACCTCACGCCCCGGGTGCCCCAGGTCGAGGCGTACCTCTACTGGCCGCAGCACTCGGGTCTCGAGGAACCGCCCGTCGAGAAGATCACCGTGCCGGCCCGCGCGGACGGAACCGCCGACCTCACCTGGACGGCCACCGGGACCAGTGTCATCGGCCTGCGCTTCCAGAGCCGAAGCGCGGACGGCACCCTCTCAGAACCGCGCTGGACCTCCGTCTCGGTCGACGGAGCGGCGCCTACGGTGACCCGCACCGGCGGCACCGACGTGGGAACGCCGGCCACCTTCACGGCCCGCACGCGGATGGCGAACGTCGTCGAGTACGTGGCGACGCTCAACGGTGACGAGGCCACGGAACAGGTCCTCGCACCGGCCGCCGACGGAAGCGTGACCTTCGAATTCACCCCGACCAAGGGCGGCTACCACTACGTCAAGGTCGTCGCGCGCAACGCCGCCGGGGTGCGGACCGAGCAGGGCGGCACGTCCTGGTCGGTCGTGGACGGGCCCCGGGTCACCTCGACGGACTTCCCGGCCACCGGCAGCGGCCGCCTCGCCACGGGCACGTTCAACTTCACGCCGCGCCTGACCGGCACGACGGCGTACGAATACTCGATGAACTACGGCCCGTACGTCACGATCGCCGCCCAGCCCGACGGCACCGCCACGCTGACCTGGACGCCGACGGGGGCCGGCACGAACCGACTGGCCGTTCGCAGCGTCACGGCCACCGGCACCCGCTCCATGAGTACGCAGTACACCTTCACTGTCGAGGCCGGGGCCACCGGGGTCACCTCTGCGGCACCGACCCCCCTGCCGCCGGGCGGCGTCCGGACGACCGCCGGCCACAGCTGACCGCAAAGGGGCCCCGTCCTCCACCGGTGACGGCAGGACGGGGCCCCTCCGGTCAGCCTCAGAAGTCGTCGGGGGTGCGGATCCGGTCCCGGATCCAGGCGCCGGCCGGCTTGAGGCGGCTGGTGCCGCCGAACTGACCGCTGCCGCAGGTGCCGGTGGTGAAGACGGCACCGGAGCGGAAGTCGTCGGAGAAGTTCCAGTTCGTCCAGCTGATCTTCTTGCTGGCCATCAGGTCGAGGTACCGCTGGGACATGGTGAAGTTGTTGGGGCCGTCACCGGTGTACTCCTGGGTGCCGAACTCGGTGACGAAGAGCGGCAGCCGGTCGGCGGCCTGGGCGAAGGTGTTGTAGTACAGGTCGCCGTGCGAGGCGGCGTAGAAGTGGAACACGTACATCAGGTTGCCGCCGGTGACCGGGTTCGCCGCGATCGTGTCGACCCCGCCGCCGCTGCCGGAGACGCCGAGCGAGGACCAGTCCGGGGTGCCCACCAGGACCACGGCCTCCGGGTCACGGCTGCGGATCACCGGGATGACCTGCTCGGCGTAGCTCTTGATGCTGCCCCAGGAGACTCCGTTGGGCTCGTTGGCGATCTCGTAGAGCACGTTGACCTTGTCCTTGTGCCGCTCGGCGATCTCGGCGAAGAAGGTGCGCGCCCGGGTGAGGTTGTGGTTCGGGTCGCCGGGGCTGAGCATGTGCCAGTCGACGATGGCGTACATGCCCCGGGCGGTGGCCAGCTCGATGTAGTTGTGCACCATGTCGGTGAAGCGGCGGGGGTCGGTCTCGTAGCCGCCCTCCTGGATGTACATCGAGATCCGCAGCACGTCGGCGTTCCACTCCCGGGCGAGCACGTCCAGCGAGCCCGGGGTGGCGCAGTTCGCGTACCACTGGATGCCGTGCGTGCTCATGCCACGCAACTGGACCGCCTTGCCGTTGCGGTTGCAGAGCTGGCGACCACAGACCCGGAGCTGGCCGTTGGCCGCGACCGGGGTGCTGGCGGTCGGGGGCGGCGTCGTGGGCGGGGCGGTGGTGGACGGCGGCGGAGTGGTCGGTGTGGTGCCGCCGGCACAGGGCTGACCGTTGAGAGTGCAGCCGGTCGGGCCACCGGAGCCGTTGCCGAGGAAGCCGAACGTCACCGAGGCACCCGGGGCGACCGTGCCGTTCCAGGACCGGTTGGTGAAGGTGTGGTGCTGTCCGCTGCTGGTCAACAGCGCGTCCCAGTACGAACCGACGGTGCTGCCGGCGGGCAGGTCGAACTCGAGACGCCAGGAGGTGATCGTGGTGGCACCCGAGTTGGTGATCGTGTAGCGACCCTCCCACCCGGAGCCCCAGTCGTTGACCTTGGTGAAGCTCGCGGTCGGTGTCGCCGCCGCGCCGGCGGTGGTGGACAGGGCGAGCGGCACCAGCGCCACCGCCGCGATGAGGCCGGCCACCAGGATCGGTCTGCCGCGAAGTCGCACGAGCCACCTCCAGGAACGATGACAGTATTTATTGCCATCGAACTATAAAGAAGGTTAAGTGTTACTGCAACGCCGGGACCTGGTGCGACCATCCACCACCACCGGAGGCGACGGATCAGAGAGTGAGGGTCGGGTTGTAGTACCCGAGCCAGAGCGAGAGGTCGATGACCCGCTCCAGACGCAGCCGGTGGCCCCACCCGAGTCGCTCCGGCGGCACCTCCAGCGCCGGCCGGACGCCGTCGACGTCCACGATCTCGCGCAGCACGCTGTGCGGGTCCTTCAGCGCCTCGGTGGCCTGCTGCTGGACCCCCCGGTTGTAGCGGATGTCGTGGGTGGAGGGGTAGTGGTTCTTCAGCCGGTCCAGCACCGACTGGGGCACCAGGCCCTGGGCGACCGAACGCAACAGGCTCTTCTCCCGTCCGTCGTACGTCTTCATCGCCCAGGGCGCGTTGAAGACGTACTCGACGAGCCGGTGGTCGCAGTAGGGCACCCGGACCTCCAGTCCCACCGCCATGCTGAGCCGGTCTTTGCGGTGCAGGAGCTGCCGCAGCCAGCGGGTGAGGCTCAGGTGCAGCAGTTCCCGGACCCGTCGCTCCTCCGGCGACTCCCCGTCGTGCACCGGGACCGCCGCGAGGGCGTCCCGGTAGGTGTCCGCCTGGAACTCGCGCAGCCGCAGCTTGGCGGAGAGGTCCGGGTGCAGCGGCATGGCCTGCCGGTCGTTGGTGACCAGCAGCCAGGGAAAGGTGTCGGCGGCGATCGCCTGCGGCGAGTGGAACCAGGGGTACCCGCCGAAGACCTCGTCGGCCGCCTCCCCGGAGAGCGCGACGGTGGAGGTCCGTCTGATCTCGCGGAAAAGCAGGTAGAGGGACGTGTCCATGTCGCCGACGCCGATCGGCGAGTCCCGGGCGATCACGACGGCCTGCCGGTTCGCCGGGTCGAGGAGCCGGTCGGGGTCGAGCAGGATCGTGTGGTGGTCCGAGCCGATGAACTCGCCTGCCTCCCGCGCGAACGGCGCGTCCGGGCTGGAGCGCAGGACGTCGGCGGTGAACTGCTCCTGCTGGTCGTGGTAGTCCACGGCGAACGAACGGATGCGCTCGCCGGGGCCCTCCCGGTGCTGGATCTCCCGGTTGAGCAGCGCGGTCAGCACGGTGGAGTCCAGGCCGCCGGAGAGCAGCGTGCACCGGGGCACGTCCGCCTCGAGCTGCCGGTGGGCGCTGTCGACGAGCAGGTGCCGGACGTTCTCCAGCGTGGTCGGCAGGTCGTCGGTGTGCGGCCGGGCCTCGATCCGCCAGTACGTCCGCTCAGTCAGGCCCGACCGGTCGAACCGGACCACCGACCCCGGCAGCACCTCCCGGATGCCGGACCAGACCGACGGGCCGGTGTTGAACAGCAGGCTGTACGCCTCGCGGATGCCATCCAGGTCCACCCGGGGCTCGACCTCGGGGTGGGCGAGGATCGCCTTCGGCTCGGAGCCGAACAGCACCCCGCCGGCGGCCTGGCTGTAGTACAGCGGCTTGATGCCCAGCCGGTCCCGCACCAGGATGAGTGACTGGCGGCGCTGGTCCCACACCGCGAAGGCGTACATGCCGTTGAGGCGGTGCACCATCTCCTCGCCCCATTCGAGGTAGGCACGGAGCACCACCTCGGTGTCGCTCTGGGTGTGGAAGGGGTGGCCGAGGCGGCGGAGCTCCTCCCTCAGCTCCACGAAGTTGTAGACCTCACCGCTGTAGGTGAGCACCACCTCGGCGCCGGCCGCCTCGGCCACCATCGGCTGCTGCCCTCCGACGATGTCGATCACGGCGAGGCGCCGGTGTCCGATGGCGGCGTGCGCGTCGAGCCAGCGCCCGCCCGCGTCCGGGCCCCGAGGGGTCATGGTCCCGACCATCGCCTCGATGACCTGGTGCTCCGACCGCAGGTCGCGGTCGAAGGAAACCCAGCCGGTGATTCCGCACATGTCGTCCCCTCCACTCTCGGCACGGCCCGGCATCCCGGGCGTACCGCCTCGGACCGACGGCTCACGGACACCGCGAGCCGGCCGCGTGGGGTTGAAGGTAATCCCTATCGGCTTTAGGGGCATTAAGTCGATCTCCGGGACCGCACTCCCCGCCCGAATCACAGCGCCCGAGCGCTACACCGGACGCGGCGCGGCGCGGGGCGGCCACCGAACCGCATTGACGTACGTCCTTGCTGCTTCCGGCCCCGACCGGACCGGAGAGAACGCCTCGTCGACACGTGCAGCGGGACGGGACGTGCGACGACGATCGGTCCGTACTGCGGCAATTTCGTGTTCCGGAAAAATGTCCGGGAACCATTCAGGCCGCCCCGGCGACCGAGCGTCGACGGCCGGCGGCAAGCACCACTGGAAGGCCAACAACGGTGGGACCGACCGTGCGACCGGCCGGGAGCCGCCCGCCGCACACCGCGCAGGAATTGACATCTGTAACATTGTTTACGGGAACCGGAGGCTGACGCGGAGCGACCAGTAGCGTATGGAATTCGACGCGGAAGATGCTTCGGGCCGGTCGGTCAACCATTCCGGGGCTACCGCCCCGAGGCGCGACAGGTGGTTGCTCGTCTACGCCGCCGGAGCGGTGGTGTTCGTCGCGATGCTCGAGACCAGCATCGTCAACGTGGCGCTTCCCACTATCCGGGACGACCTCGGCGGCGACCCGGCGACCACCCAGTGGACGGTCCTGGCGTACCTGCTGCCGGTGGTGGCCCTGGTGCTGCCCGCCGGACGCTGGCTGGACCGGGTGGGCAAGCGCGCCGCCCTCGTCGCCTCCGTGGGTGGGTTCGCCGTCGCCAGCACGGCGGCCGGGCTCGCGCCGGGCGTCGGGTTCCTCGTGGCGGCCCGGGTGGCCCAGGGCACCTGCGCGGCGGTGATGTTCGCCCTGATGCCGGTGCTGGCCACGGTCGCAGTCCGGCCCGAGGCACGCGGCCGGGCGATGAGCGTGCTGGCCACGCTCGGGCCGCTGGGTGCGGTCGCGGGCCCGCCCCTCGGCGGGCTGCTGCTCGGGGCGGTCGGCTGGCGGCCGGTCTTCTTCGCGGTGGTCCCGGTCGCCGTCGGCATCGTCCTGGTCGGGCTCTTCGCCATGCCCGACGACGGTCCGCTCCGAGCCCCCGACCGCCGGTGGCTCGCCGAGGCGGCGCTGACGGCGCTGGGGCTCGGGGTCCTCCTGGTGGCGCTGACCAGGACGGCGGAGGCCGGCCCGGAGTGGCTCCTGCTGGCGCTCCCCGCCGCGGTGGTCCTCGGAGTCTGGTGGCGGATGCCGGCCAGCCGCCCGGTGTTGACCCTGCTGCGCGTGCCCGGCGTGCGCGCCGGTCACGCCGCCGTCCTGCTGCTCGCCCTCGGCTTCGCGGTGATGCAGTTCCTCCTGCCGTTCCACCTGGTCGACGTCGTCGGTGTCAGCACGGAGATCACCGGTCTGACCATGCTCGCCTTCGCCGCCGGCATGGGCCTGGCCGGACCGGTCGGCGGGGTGCTGGCCGACCGGTGGGGTGCGGGGCGGACCGGTGCGCTCGGCGCGGTCGTGGTGACCGTGGGCCTGCTGCTGGTCCAACCGCTGCCGTCGGGGTGGGAGCCGCTCGACGTGGCGTGGCGGCTCGCCCTGGCCGGCGTCGGGATGGGCCTGTACGGCGGGCCGGTCCAGGCCATGGTGATGACCGCCGCACCGCACGGCCTGACCGCGACGACCGGCGGGACCGTCCAGCTCGCCCGGAACCTGGGTTTCGCCCTCGGCCCGGCCGTCGCCACCGCCGCCTGGGCCGCCGACGGCTACTCCGTCACCGGCATGCGGGCCGCGTTGGCCGCCGGCGTCCTGGCCGCCGCCCTCGGCGCGGTCGCGCTGGTCGGGCACGGTCGGCGTGTCGAGCGCGGACACCCGACCGGGACGGCCCAGGCCCGGCCGGCGGAGCCCGGCCGGACGGCCGCCCGCTGACCGAGCGCCGTACGGCTCCCACCGCCGGACCTTCGCCGAGCGCCGGGCCCGCCAGTTCGGTCTCCAGTCCTTCGTCAGCGACCGCGCCCTGTCCCCGCGCCTGACTCCCGCCCCCGCCGAACCAGGGCCGGATCGCCCACCGCGCGACCGGCGCCAGCTCGGCGGGGGCGGGAACGGGCAATGGCCGGGGTACGGCGGGGGCCCCGGCTACGCTCGGCACATGAGCCGTCACACCGCCGGCGTCACCAGGATCCCCACGTTGGGGCTGGTGGTCCACCCCAGCCGGACGGTCGGCGACTCCGTCTCCACGATCCTCGGCTGGGCCCGTACCCACTCGGTCCGGGTCGTCGCGCGCGACCAGGACCGCGGCCGGATCGTCCAGGAGGTCGAGACGGTCCCGGACCACCGGTTCGTCGCCCAGGTCGACGGGGTCGTCGCCCTCGGCGGCGACGGCACCATGCTCGGCGCGATGCGGCTGGTCGTCGGGCACCCGGTGCCGGTGCTCGGCGTCAACCACGGCAACCTCGGCTTCCTCGTCGAGATCACCCCCGACGCCCTGGAGGAGGCGCTGGCCCGCCTGGTCGGTGGCGACTTCACCATCGAGTCGCACAGCTGTCTGGTCGCCGACCACACCGGTGGCACGCCGTTACGGACCGGCACCGGCTTCAACGACCTCGTGCTGGCCCGGCACAGCCGGACCGGCACCGTCTCGATCGACCTCAGCGTCAACGACCAGCAGTACGGCTACTACCGGTGCGACGCGCTGGTCGTCGCCACGCCCAGTGGCTCCACCGCGTACAACTACGCCGCCGGAGGGCCGGTCGTCTCGCCGTCCGCGCGCACGATGGTGGTCACGCCGGTGGCGCCGATGGCGGGCATCGGCCGGTCCGTCGTGCTGGGTGCCGGTGACCGGGTGTCGTTGCGGGTCGCCCCGGACAGCGCGCCGGTCGACGTCGACGTCGACGGCACCCCGTCGGCGGAACTGGGCCCCGGCCGGTCGCTCGCCGTCCGGCTACGCGAGGACGCCGGTCATGTCGTGCGGTTCTCGGCCAGTCGGCACGTCAAGCGCAGCCAGCTCAAGCTGAGTCTGCTCGACCTGCCGCTGCGCCGCGACCAGCTTCTGGAGCTGATTCCCGAGCACCTCCGTCCGCCCGCGTCCGGCCCCGGCGCGGGCTGATCCGCGCCGACGGTACGGTCGTGCCGAGCGTGGGAAGGGATCACCCCCACGTCGCGGGTCCGACCGATCCGGCACACGCCGGTCGCACCAGAGGGAGCCAGCATGCCGCAGGTGTCGACCGGCCCTGCCGCCGCCACGTCACGGTCGCCCTCGTCGGCGGCGGGGTGGTCCGCGTGGCGGGTCGTGGTCGGGTTCGGGATGGTCAGTCTCGCCGCCGACATGGTCTACGAGGGCGCACGGTCGATCACCGGCCCGCTGCTGGGCGCCCTGGGCGCGTCGGCGCTGGTCGTCGGCCTGGTGTCCGGGGCCGGCGAGGCCATGTCGCTGCTGCTGCGGCTGGCCTCCGGGCCGCTGGCCGACCGTACCGGCCGGTACTGGTCCCTGACCCTGGTCGGGTACGCGTTGACCGCCGTCTGCGTTCCCCTGCTGGCCGTGACGCCCTTCCTCGGCGGGGCCGGCCTGACGGTCGCGGCGGTGCTGATCCTGACCGAGCGCGCCGGCAAGGCCGTGCGCAGTCCGGCCAAGTCGGCGTTGCTGGCGCAGGCCGCCGGGGCGGTCGGTCGTGGTCGTGGTTTCGCGGTCCACAAGGCGCTGGACCAGGTCGGTGCGTTCGCCGGACCCCTGCTGGTCGCGGCGGTCCTGGCGGCCACCGGCGTGATCTGGCCGGCCCTGGCCGTGCTCGCCGTCCCCGGGGCGCTCGCCATCGGCCTGCTGATCCGGATCCGCCGACGGGTGCCCGACCCGTCCGTCTTCGACACCGCCCCGGCGGAGTCCGCCACCTCCCGGCCCGGCGCCGGCAGTTCTGCGCCGAGCGCGCTGGGCCGCTGGGTCGGGGCGGACCTGCCCCGTCGCTTCCTCCTGTTCGCCGCGGCGGCCGGAGCCGCCACCGCCGGGCTGGTCACCTTCGGGATCATCTCGTTCCACGCCAGCCGGACCGGCCTGATCGCCGTCGCGGGCATTCCCCTGCTGTACGCCGCCGCGATGGCCGCCGCCGCCCTGGCCGCGCTGGTCAGTGGTCATCTGTACGACCGGTGGCACGCGCGGGTGTTGTTCGCCCTGCCCCTGCTCGGGGCCGCCGTGCCGGCGCTGGCACTGTCCGGCAGCCTCGTCGCCGTGGTGGCAGGGGCCCTGCTGTGGGGCGCTGCCGTCGGGGTGCAGGACTCCACCGTCAAGGCTCTCGTGGCCGACCTCGTCCCCGCCGCCCGCCGCGCCACCGCCTACGGTGTCTTCGCTGCCGTCCAGGGCGGCGCGGCGCTGGCCGGTGGCGGCCTGGTCGGCGTCCTGTACGCCCGATCGATGCCCGCGCTGATCGCCGTCCTCGGGGTGACCCAGCTCCTCGCACTGGTCCTGCTCGCCGCCAGTCTCGCCGGCCGTCGACCGTCCCCGGCGCCGTAGCCGGCGTCCACGAGAGGGCATGCGTCCCGGAGACCGAACCACCGACGGGGCTGCGTTCCGCCCCGGTCCGCTACCGGATCGTGGCGGGACGGCACGTGGTCCGCGTCGGGTGGGTTCCGACGCGGACCGTGGTGCCGGCTCGGGTCCGGTGCGGGGCAGCCGGGACACGACGGGTCCCGGCCCCGCACCGACTAGCAGATGGGCACGCCCGGTAGCTGCGCGGCCGGGTGGTCGATGTAGATGTTGGTCATGTAGCCGTTCTGGTCCCGCAGCCGGGACCACCAGTTGTTGGTGTAGCCGTCGGCGGTGACGGTGTCACCCTGCTTCTGGCAGAGCACGTACACCAGGGTGGGACCGGGCAGGCTGGTGACCACCGGTGCCGAGAGTCGCACGTCGCTGCGGATCCGGATGCCGGAGCCCCAGGTCCAGAACGCGGTGCCGCCACCGCCGCAGCCGTTGTCGCTGGTCAGGTAGCGCTGGTGGTAGCTGCCGGGGTACGGCGCGAGGGAGGCGCCGTTGATCACGATGTTCTGGCCGACACCGTTGAAGAGCTGCTCGTAGTGGATGTGTGCGCCGGAGGAGTTGCCGGTGCTGCCGGTGGTGCCGATCTGCTGACCCTGGTTCACCCACGCGCCGCTGGCGACGGAGAACGCGGCGAGGTGGAAGTAGTACGTCTTCCAGCCGCCACCGTGGTCGATGACGATGTAGTTGCCGGCGCCGCTGGCCTGGGTGTGACGGGTGGCGGTGCCGGCGGCGGAGGCGAGGACCGGGGTGCCGGCGGTGCCGCCGCCGTCGGCACGGACGAAGTCGAGGGCCAGGCGCACCTCGGCGCTGTGGTGGCTGAAGGTCCACCGCTGCCCGCAGGGGTACGGGGCCTTGAAGAGCGGGGCGGCCTGGGCGGGGGTGGCGACGACGAGGGTGGCGGCCAGGGCGGTGGCGAGGGCGGCCAGGAGCGTGGCGACGTACCTGATTGATCGCACGGTTCATCCTTGAGGCTGGGGATAGAACACTGTCGATGCGTACGCAGTACCGGAATCGTAGGCACGACATCGATCAATGTAAATAACTGTCCCGAGCTCCAGCCTCTCGGTAGCTTTCCTCCGACCGCGATGGTCGGGTGTGGAGCGCACGTGGTGTGACGACCGGATCAGGGCGCCCCCGGCGAGCGGACGGTCACCGCGCTTCCCCGGGGTAGAGGCGGCTGATCGTCTCGGCGACACAGACCGGCTTGCCGCCGGCATCGCCGTGCACGGTGACCGAGGCGACCAGCTGCACCCCGCCCTCGACCGGGGCCACCTCGGCGATCGTGGCGCTGGCCCGCACCGCGCCGCCGACCCGCAGCGGCGCCGGGAAGCGCACCCGGTTGAGTCCGTAGTTGACGCCCATCCGCAGCCCGTCCACCCGGTAGAGCCGACCGACGAGCGCCGGCAGCAGGGCGAGGGTGAGGTAGCCGTGGGCGATGGTGCCGCCGAACGGGCCGGACGCCGCCCGCCCGGCGTCCACGTGGATCCACTGGTGGTCGTCGGTGGCGTCGGCGAAGAGGTCGACGCGGCGCTGGTCGACCGGTGTCCAGGGGCCCGGTCCGAGGGTCTCCCCCACGGCGGCGGCCAGGTCGTCGAGGTCGGTGAAGATCCTCATGCCAGGTGTCCGCCGATCTTCGTGTAGCCGCGCAGCAGGTCACGGGAGATGATCAGTCGTTGCATCTCGTCGGTCCCCTCGAAGATCCGGTAGAGCCGTACCTGCCGGTACCAGCGTTCGATCGGCAGCTCGCGGGTGTAGCCCATGCCACCGTGGATCTGGAGTGCCCGGTCCACCACCCGGTTGACCATCCCGGCGCCGTAGAGCTTGCCCATCGAGGAGGCGTGCCGGGGGTCCATGCCCTGGTCGACCGTCCAGGCGGAGCGCAGCACCAGCCAACGGGCCGCCTCCAGCTCGGTCTCCGAGTCGGCGATCATCCACTGGATGGCTTGGTTGGTGCCGATCTTCGCGCCGAAGGTCTCCCGGGTGTTGGCGTGGTCGATCGCCATCTGGAGCACCCGTTCGGCGATGCCGATGGCGTGTGAGGGGATGGTGTAGCGCCCCTTGCCGATCCACCGCATGCCCAGCTCGAAGCCCTGGCCGACCTCGCCGAGGACGTTGCGGTGCGGCACCCGTACGCCGTCGAAGACCAGGGACGCCGGGCCGCCCTCCCCCATCGTCGGGATGAACTCCGAGCGCCAGCCCATCGCCCGGTCCACCAGGAAGGCGGTCGCGCCACCGTGGCGGGCGCCCTTCTCCGGGTCGGTGACCGCGACGACGATGGCGAAGTCGGCGTCATTGCCGTTGGTGATGAACGTCTTCTCGCCGTCGAGGATCCAGTCGTCGCCGTCGCGGCGGGCCCGGAACCGGATGTTGGCCGCGTCCGAGCCGGCACCGGGTTCGGTGATCGCGAAGCAGGAGATCCGCTCCCCCTCGATGGTGGGGACCAGGAACTCCGCCTTCTGTTCCGCGGTGGCCTCGAAGAGGATGTTGTCGGCCTCGCCGCCGAAGCGGAACGGCACGAAGGTGCGACCGATCTCGGTCCAGATCAGCGACTGGGTGACGGCGGGCAAGTCCATGCCGCCGTACTCCTCCGGGGTGGCAAGTCCCCAGAACCCGAACGCGCGGGCCTTGAGCTGCAACTCGCGCAACTCGGCGCGGTCCAGTCCGGGGCGGTGCGCCCGTTCCCGGCGCAACACCTCCTGTTCCAGCGGCACGACCTCCCGGGTGATGAAGTCGCGGGCCGTGTCACGGATGGCCCGCTCCTCGTCGGAAAGCGCGAAGTCCATGTTGCCTCCGGGTCCTCGGTGAGCGTGCGGCGGATCAGCGTGCCCCGCCGTTGACGTACAGGGTCTGGCCGCTGACGTACGAGGCGTCGTCGCTGGCGGAGAGGTGAAGGTCCATGGACAATCAAACTAGCGCTGCAAGTTAAATTGGTCCAGGCCCGGTTGTGGCAGAGTTCTGCACGGATCACCGGAGTACACGTCACCGAGCGGAGGAGGCAACGGATGCCCCGGCCACGGCAGCCGCTGCTCAGCCGGCAGCGGATCGTCGAGGCCGCCGCCGCGCTGATCGACTCGGACGGCCTGGCGGGTTTCTCCACCCGCCGGCTCGCCGCCGAACTCGGCGTCCGGGGCCCGTCGCTGTACAACCACTTCGCCACCAAGGACGAGATCCTCGACGCGGTCGCGGACAGCATCACCGCGCAGGTGGACGTGTCGTTCTTCGGCACCCTCGACTGGCGCGAGGCGCTGCGTCGCTGGGGTCACTCGTACCGGGCGGCGCTGGCCACCCATCCGCACATCGTGCCGTATCTCGCGCAGGGCCCCGGACGCCGTCCGGCCGCCCTCGCCATGGCCGACGCCGTCTACGGCGGACTCGTCGACGCCGGCTGGCCGCCGGCGCGGGCCACCCACATCGGGGCGCTCATGCGGTACTTCGTCGCCGGGTCGGCGCTGGGCTCGTTCGCCCGGGGCTTCGTCGAGGACCCGGGACTGTACGCCGAGCAGTATCCGCACCTCACCCAGGCCCACCGGCTCGCCGAACACCAGCAACGGGTCGACGAGGGCGCCTTCGCCCTGGGCCTCGACGCGCTCGTCGACGGCCTGGCCCGCACCTACGAGCAGACGATCGGTCCGCTGCCGCCCCTCCCGTCGACCGCCGACACGCACTAGAGTCCAAACTTGCACTGCTAGTTTGGTGACGTACGTGAGGGGCTCCATGGATCTCGCCCGGACCGACTTCTACCTCCACGGCCAGTGGGTCACCGCCTCCTCCGGCGAGACGATCCCGGTGCGGAACCCGGCGACCGAGGAGGTCGTCGCGACCGTACCGGCCGGCACGACGGCCGACGTCGACCGGGCCGTCCGCGCCGCGCGGGCCGCGTTCGACGGCTGGGCCACCGCCGCGCCGGCCGACCGGGCGGCCTGCCTGGACCGGCTGCACGCGGCCCTGACCGCACGCGTCGACGACATCGCCCGGACCGTCGCCCTGGAGCTGGGCACTCCGCTGAAGGTCGCCACCCGGGTGCAGGCCGGGCTCCCCCTCACCGTGCTGCGCGGCTACGTCGACCTGGCCGCGCACCCGCCGGCCGAGCAGACCGTCGGCAACTCGCTGGTCGTGCGGGAGCCGGTCGGCGTGGTCGGCGCGATCACCCCTTGGAACTACCCGCTGCACCAGGTCGTGGCCAAGCTCGCCCCGGCCCTCGCCGCCGGCTGCACGGTGGTCCTCAAGCCGAGCGAGCTGACCCCACTGACGGCGTACGTGCTCTTCGACGCGATCGACGCGGCCGGTTTCCCGCCCGGGGTGGTCAACCTGGTCACCGGCACCGGCCCGGTGGTCGGCGAGGCCATCGCCGCCCACGGGGGCGTCGACATGGTCTCCTTCACCGGCTCCACCGTCACCGGCCGGCGCATCTCCCACCTGGCCGCCGACCGGATCGCCAAGGTCGCGTTGGAGCTCGGCGGAAAGTCCGCCAACGTGATCCTCGACGACGCCGACCTGCCCACCGCCGTCAAGGTGGGCGTCGCCAACGCCTTCCTCAACTCCGGGCAGACCTGCACCGCCTGGACCCGGATGCTCGTGCACCGGTCCCGCTACGACGAGGCGGTCGACCTCGCCGCGAAGGCCGCCGGGAGCTACCGGCTGGGCGACCCGTTCGACCCGGCCACCCGGCTCGGCCCGCTGGTCTCGGCGACCCAGCGGCAGCGGGTACGCGAGCACGTCGAGAAGGGACTCGCCGACGGGGGCCGGCTGGTCGCCGGTGGACCGGACGCCCCGGTGCCGGATCGGGGCTGGTTCGTCGCCCCGACGGTGATCGCCGACGTCGACCCGGACAGCGCGCTGGCCCAGGAGGAGGTCTTCGGGCCGGTGCTCGCGGTGATCCCGGTCGACGACGACGACCACGCCGTCGCGGTCGCCAACAACTCCCGGTACGGGCTGGCCGGCGCGGTCTGGTCCGGCGACGAGGAACGGGCGCTGCGGGTCGCCCGGCGACTGCGCACCGGAGCGGTCGACGTCAACGGTGCCCCGTTCAACCCGCTCGCCCCGTTCGGCGGCTACAAGCAGTCCGGCCTCGGCCGGGAACTCGGCCGCCACGGGCTGGAGGAGTTCTACGAGACGAAGGCGATCCAGCGGTGAGGGCGCTGGTCGCCCGGGCCGTCGGGGAACCGCCCCGGGTGGAGGAAATCGACCTGCCGCCCTGCGGCCCCGGCGAGGTACGCGTGGAGATCCGCGCCGCCGGGGTGTGCCATTCCGACCTGTCGATGGTCGACGGCACCCTGGTCCCGCCGTACCCGCTGGTGCTCGGGCACGAGGCGGCGGGGGTGGTGGCCGAGGCCGGCGACGGCGTCGACCGGGTCGCACCCGGTGACCACGTCGTGCTCAACTGGGCACCGCCGTGCCGCGACTGCTGGTACTGCGGGCACGACGAGCCGTGGCTGTGCGAACGGGCCGGAGCCCCCGCCACCGCCCGGGGACGCACCCCGGCCGGCGAGCCGCTGCATGTCACCCTCGGCCTGGGTGCCCTCGCCGAGCAGGTGGTGGTGCCCCAGCGGGCGGTGATCCCGGTCCCGGCGGACCTGCCGCCGGAGTCGGCCGCGCTGCTGGGTTGCGCCGTGCTCACCGGCGTCGGCGCGGTCCGGCGTACCGCCGGAGTCGTCGCCGGCGAGGCGGTCGCCGTCATCGGCCTCGGCGGGGTGGGGCTCTCGGTGGTCTCCGCCGCGCGGGCGGCCGGCGCCGGCCCGGTGCTCGCCGTTGACGTGTCCCCGGCCAAGGCGGAGCGGGCCGTCGCCGTGGGCGCCACCGACTTCCTGCTCGCCGACGACACCGTCAACCGGGAGATCCGGGCGCGCACCGGCGGGCGGGGCGTCGACCACGCCTTCGAGTGCGTCGGGCGCAGCGCCACCATCCGCACGGCGTGGCGGGCCACCCGCCGGGGCGGCCAGGTGACCGTGGTGGGCATGGGCGCGAAGGACGACGTGGTCGGCCTGAGCGCGTTGGACATCTTCCACTCGGCCCGGACACTGCGCTCCTCGGTCTACGGGTCGTCGGACCCGGACCGGGACGTGCCCGACCTGGCCCGGGCCGTGCTCGACGGCACCCTGGACCTCGGCCCGCTGATCACCGACCGGACAGACCTGGACGGCGCGCCGGAGGCGTTCGCCCGGATGGCCCGGGGCGAGGGCGCCCGCACCGTGGTGCTGCCCTGACCGGTCGGAGAGCCCGCCAGGGTGACGCGGTGCCCCGGCTGATCGTGCTCAACGGGCCGCCGGGATGCGGCAAGTCGACGCTGGCGCGCCGGTACGCCGACGACCATCCGCTCACGCTCGACCTCGACATCGACCGGATCCGGGACCTCGTCGGCGGGTGGCGGGAGCACGCCACGCCCGCCGGGCTGCTCGCCCGCGCCGTCGCGCTCGCCGGGGCCCGGGTCCACCTGTCGGCCGGGCACGACGTGATCGTCCCGCAGTTCCTCGGCCGGACCGAGTTCATCGAGCAGGCCGAACGGGTCGCCCACGAGGTCGACGCCGGCTTCCACGAGGTCGTCCTGCTGGCGCCCCGGGACGAGGCGCTGCGGCGGTTCGCCGAACGCGGCCGGACCACCGGCGACCCGGCGCACCTCGACGCCGAGCGGATGCTGGACCGGCACGGGGGCACCGCCGAGCTGGCGGCGATGTACGACCGGCTGCCAGGGGTCGTCGCCGCCCGCCCCGGGACGAAGATCGTGCACAGCGTGGCCGGCGATGTGGACGGCACCTACCGCGACCTGCTCGCCTGCCTCACCGATCCTGCCGGTCGGTGACTTCTTGACCCGCACACCGTCCCGGGCGGGCACTTCCGGTGCCTCGTCAGAGCACCCGGGCCAGCTGGGTGCGGGAGCGGATGCCGAGCCGGTGGAAGATGTTACGCAGGTGGTGGTCGACGGTGCGGGTGGAGAGGAACATCAGGTCGGCGACCTCCCGGTTGGTGGCGCCCCCCGCGACCAGTTGCGCGACCCGTAGCTGCTGGCCGGTCAGCAGGCGGGCCGCGGCCGGGTCCGGCCCGCCGACCGACTCCCCGGCGGCCCGCAACTCGGCGGCGGCCTGCTCGGCCCAGGCGGTCACGCCCAGCCGGGTGAACGTCTCGCGGGCGTCGTGCAGGTGGCGGCGCGCGTCGCGGGGGCGGCGGCTGCGGCGCAGCTCCCGGCCGAAGAGGAACTGGGTGCGGGCCCGCTCGAACGCGCCGGCCCCGGGCGGATGCCACCGCAACGCGGCGCGGAAGCCCTCCTCCGCCGCCGTGCTGCCCCGGGGGGCGAGCAGCGCGTGGCACCGCGCGGAGAGGGCCCGGCGCGAAGGGCTGGCCGTGCTGTGCGCCCAGCGGTCGAAGACGGCGAGCGCGGCGACGGCCGCCGGTCGGTGAGCCGACGCGGCGGCGGCCTCGACCAGGTACGGCGTGGCCATCACCTGGACGGTGACCTGGCCCCGTCCGGTGCCGGGGCGGGCCAGGGCCGCCAGCCGCGCGGCGGCCTCCTCGGGCCGTCCGTCGAGCAGGTCGAGCACCGCCAGGGCCCAGCGCGTCAGCGCGTCGGGGCGACTGTCCGGGGCCGGTTCCTCCCCGGTCTCCCGGATCAACCGCAGGGTGGCCTCCCGGTCGGCGCGGACGGCGGCCAGCACCGCCAGCATGCCCCGGTGGACCCCGGCCCAGGTGGCCTGTCCGCTGCTCCGGGCGATCCGCAGCCCTTCCCGGGAGGTCTCCGCCGCCGCCTCGTGCCGGCCAAGCCAGTACTCGGCGATCGCCCGCAGCTCCAACGCACGGGGCAGGGCGCACACCTCCCCGCGCGCGCGGGCCAGTCCCACCGCCCGGTCGGCGAGCCGGTGCGCCGGACCGTCCTCGGCCACCAGCAGGGCCGCCACCGCCGCGCCGGTCAGGGCGGCCGGCGTGCGGTCCGGCCCGGTCAGCCGATCGGCGAGGACGACGGCCCGGCGCAGGGTGGGCCCGGCTGCCTCGTGGTCGCCGCGCAGGGTCGCCGCCACCCCGGCGAGGTGGGCCGTCACCAGCTCCGTCCCGGCTGGTGCCCCGGCGTGACACAGCGCCCGGGCGCGCCGCTCCACGTCGGCGTACCGGTACTGGTCACCGGCGAAGCAGACCGCTTCGCCGGCCCGTAGCAGCGCCTGGAAGGCCAGGTCCGGGGCGGTGCCGGCGGCCGTTTCGGCGGCGGCGAGCAGGGCCGTCAACGCGACCGGGGTCCGGCCGCACCGCAGTTCCATCTCGCCGCGCAGCAGGTCCGCCCGGCTGGTCACGGCGGGGTCCGTCGTGTCGGTGGGCAGGAGCTGCGTCAGCAGCCGGGCCTGATGGGGGCGGCCCGCCGCCCAGGCGTGGTGGGCCGCGCTCACCAGCCGGGCGGCGGCACGGACCCGGTCGCCGCTGAGGTCGGCGGCGCGGTGCAGTGCCGTCGACCGGGCGTCCGGGCTGCCCTCGCCCCGGGCCGCCTCCTCCAACTCGGTCGCCAGGGCGGGATCCGGGCCCTCGGCGGCGGCGGCGAGGTGCAGGGCCCGGCGGAGCCGGTGACCGCTGTCGTCGAGCAGGGCGGCGAGCAGCAGGTGCCCGGCGCGCCGCGCGGCGAGGGGCGCCGTGGCGACGACCATCGCCCGGGCCAG
Source organism: Micromonospora sp. NPDC050187 (assembly GCF_044459745.1). NCBI lineage: Bacteria > Bacillati > Actinomycetota > Actinomycetes > Micromonosporales > Micromonosporaceae > Micromonospora > Micromonospora sp. NPDC050187. Next base: position 155,100 of record NZ_JBITJH010000013.1, on the reverse strand, counting down.
TGGTTGCGGGAACGTCACGCCGTGCGGCTCCACGCGGACCAGACCGGTGACCTCGGCAGGGGTGAGCGCCTCGATCACCGTCCCGGTGGCGCGCGCGGCCCGGACCAGCGTGGCCGCGTCCACCCGGTCGCCGAGGGCGGCGAGCAGCAGCAGGCGTCGGGTGTCGTCGGGCAGCCGGCCCAGCCGGGCCCGGTAGCCACGGCCGAGGGCGCCGTCCGGCGGCGGTGTGTCGGGCAGGGGTTCCTCTCCCCGGCACTGGGCGGGGCTCAGGGCTTCGGCCAGGTCCACGAGGGCCTGCGGGTTGCCGGCGGCGACCGTACCGAGGGTGGTGGCGACCGGGTCGGACGCGGGCACCGGCAGCCGGTCGGCGAGGACGGCGCGGCTGTCGTGCTCGTCGAGGGGACGGAGCCGGCGGGTGGGGATCCCGCCGGGCGCGGTGTCGACGGCTCCGGTGAGGACGACGACGACCGGCAGGTGGCGCAGGCGACGGGCCACGAACGCCAGGACCTCGGCGGTCGGTCGGTCCCCAAGGTCGACGTCGTCCATGGTGCACAGCAGTGGACGTTCCCGGCCGGCGACGGCGAGCAGCCCGAGCACGGCCATCGACAGGGTCAGCCGCTGGCCGGCGGGGCAGCCCGCACCGGCCAGGGAGCGTCGCAGCACGCGTCGCTGTGCGGCGGGGAGCCTTCCGTCCCGGTCGCGCACCGGGTCGAGGAGGCGTTGCAGCCCGGCGTAGGGCAGCGCCGCCTCGTCGGTGAGCCCGGTCCCGGCGAGGATCGTGCGGTCACCGGCGTGCCGGTGGGCGTAGCCGAGCAGGGCGGTCCGGCCCGACCCCGGCTCGCCCTGGAGCAGCAGCGCTCCCCCACCGGCGCCGTCGAGCAGGTCGCGGATCGCCCGGCATTCCTCGTCGCGACCCCGCAGCACGGTTATTTGCACTGAAGATGCAGTAACCATGCATTTAGTGTTACCTATCGGTAACGGGATGGAAAGAGGCGGCGGTCAGCGGGCGGCGGGATCGGCCAGCAGGGCGGCCACCGTACGGGCCATGACCGCGCGGGCCTGGTCCACGCCCAGCCCGAGACCGTCGCGCAGCATCGACCAGGCCGGCCACATGCTCGCCGCCACCAGGGCGTGCACCAACTGGTCCCGGCCCGGACCGGCCTGCGTCAACTCCGCGGCGAAGAGCTGCTCGACCTCGTCGCGGACCCGGTCGATGTGCTTGAGCCGGTTGCGGTGCAGCTGCTCGGAGACCGGCTCGCGCATCTGCGCGGCCCGGGCGGAGGGCGCGATGAGCTGGAGCAGCCGGGCCCGCTGCCGACAGTACGCGTCGACCCGTTTGGCCAGCGGCAGCGTGGGCGGAATCGGCCGGTAGGCGGTGTCCTGCTGCCGGAGCACCTCCTCGCCGCTGGCTTCGAAGAGGGTCTCCATGTCCTTGAAGTTGGTCCAGAGGGTCCGCAGGGAGATGCCGGCCCGCTCGGCGATGCGCTCCCCGGTCGGCCGCAGGTCGCCCTCGGAGATGAGCGCCAGGTGCGCCTCGACGATGGCCGCCCGGGTGCGTTCGGCCCGGGCGGTACGCCCGTCGACCCGGCCCGGTGCCTCGGCCCTGCCCATCCCGCCCTCTCCTCCCTCGCCGCCGGTCGTCCGCGAGTCTAGACGTGCGCCTCCTCGGGGTTTCGGGGCTGGTGGCGGCGCAGTTCCCGGCGGGCCAGCGACTGCCGGTGCACCTCGTCCGGCCCGTCGGCCAGGCGCAGGGCGCGAGCCCGGGTCCAGAGGCGCGCGAGCGGGGTGTCCTGGCTGACCCCGGCCGCGCCGTGGGCCTGGATGGCCCGGTCGATGATCCACTCGACGGTCTCCGGCACCACGATCTTGATTGCCTGGATCTCGGTGTGCGCCTGCCGGTTGCCGACCGTGTCCATCAGCCAGGCGGTCTTGAGCACGAGCAGCCGGGCCTGTTCGAGACGGACCCGGGACTCGGCGATCCAGTCCCGGACGACACCCTGCGCGGCCAACGGCCCGCCGAAGGCGTGCCGGTCGGCGACCCGCCGGCACATCAGTTCGAGGGCCCGCTCGGCCATGCCGACCAGACGCATGCAGTGGTGGATCCGACCGGGGCCGAGCCGGGCCTGCGAGATGGCGAACCCGGAGCCCTCCTCACCGACCAGGTTGCCGGCCGGCACCCGGACGTCGACGAAGTCGATCTCGGCGTGTCCGCCGTGGTCGCTGTCGTCGTATCCGAAGGTGCGCATGCCGCGCCGGACGCTGACACCCGGGGTGTCCCGGGGGACGAGGATCTGGCTGTGCTGCCGGTGCCGGGGAGCGGTCGGGTCCGTCCGGCCCATCACCACGAACAGTGCACAGCGCGGGTCCATCGCGCCGGTGACGAACCACTTGCGGCCGTTGACCACGTACTCGTCGCCGACGCGGTCGATCCGGGTGACGATGTTGGTGGCGTCGGACGAGGCGACCGCCGGCTCGGTCATCGCGAACGCCGACCGGATCCGGGCCTCCAGCAGCGGGGTGAGCCAGCGCTCGCGCTGCTCCGCCGTGCCGAACAGGGCCAGCAGCTCCATGTTGCCGGTGTCCGGGGCCGCGCAGTTGAGCGCCACCGGGGCGAGGCTCGGAGACCAGCCGGTGATCTCGGCGAGCGGGGCGTACCGCAGGTTGGTCAGGCCCGCGCCGTGCTCGCCGGGGAGAAAGAGGTTCCACAGGCCCCGTCGGCGGGCCTCGGCCTGGAGCTCGGCGACGACCGGCGGGACGGTCCACGGGTCGGCACGGTCACGGGCCTGTCCCTCGAAGACCGGTTCGGCCGGGTACACCCACTCGGTCATGAAGTCGGTCAGGCGTTCCCGCAGCCGTTCGGTCGTCTCGTCGTAGCCGAAGTCCATCAGAGCCTCCGTATTCCGGCGAGCGGGCCGGGCAGGCCCGGTCCAGGTGGTCGGCGAGCCGGGGCAGGTCCAGTCCGGGCAGCTCACCCATGCCGTTCCCGCTCCGCGTCGCGCTGGGTCCGGTTCATCGCCCGCAGCCAGCGGTCCGGGTCGCCGGCCCGACGGGCGTACCAGGCGGCGACCTGCGGGTGCGGCAGCACCAGGAAGCGGTCGTCGGCCAGCGCCTCGACGACGCAGTCGGCCACCTGCTCGGGCGTGACCGCCGTGTCGTCGAGCAGGGCGGCGCTCAGCCCGTCGGCGTCGGCCAGCATCGGGGTGCGGACCCCCTGGGGGCAGAGGGCCTGGACGGTGACGCCACGGTGGGCGTAGCTGGCCCGCAGCCACTCGGCGAAGCCCACGGCCGCGTGCTTGGTCACCGAGTAGGGCGCGTTGCCGAGCAGGGTGAGCAGACCGGCGGCGGAGGCGGTGACCAGCAGCCGGCCGCGCCCGGCGGCGAGCCAGTGCGGCAGCAGCGCGCGTGCGGCGTAGACGTGGGACATCACGTTCACCCGCCAGGCGCGAGCCCACGTCTCGTCGGGGGCGTCCGGACCGCCGCCGGAGGCCACCCCGGCGTTGGCGCAGAACAGGTCGATCGGGCCGAACCTGTCCCGGGCGGAGTCCACCAGGGCGGCCACCCCGGTGGGGTCGGCCGCGTCGGCGGGGCTGGCGTGCCCGCCGATCCGGGCCGCCACCGCCCGCGCCGCCGGGGCGTCGACGTCGTTGACCACCACCCGGGCACCGGCGGCGGCGAACCGGGCGGCCATCGCCGCGCCGATGCCGGACCCCGCTCCGGTCACCACCACGGTCGCCCCGGCGAGCGCCAGACCGGTCACCCGGTCGCCCGGCCGGTGAGGGTGACGCCACCGTCGAGGACGAGCGTCTGCCCGGTGATCCAGGCCGCCTCGTCGGAGGCGAGGAAGGCGACGGCCGCCGCGACGTCGCCGGGCTCCCCGAGCCGTCCCAGCGGGTACGCCCCGGCGACCTCGTCCTCCCGGTCCGCGTAGAGGGCCGCCGCGAACCGGGTCCGCACCACGGCGGGAGCGACCGCGTTGACGCGTACCGCCGGGGCCAACTCGACGGCCAGGCAGGCGGTGAGGTGGTCGACGGCGGCCTTGCTGACGCCGTAGAAGGCGATGCCGGACGACGCGGTACGCCCGGCGATCGAGGAGACGTTGACGACGCAGCCGCCGCGCGCGGTCATCCCGGCGGCGCAGACCTCCTGCACCCAGCCGAGGGTGCCGAGCAGGTTGACGTCGAGGATCTTGCGCGCGGCGGCCAGGTCGAGCGTGGCCAGGGGCCCGTGGACGGGGTTGACGCCGACGTTGTTGACCAGGATGTCGACTGGTCCGAACGCCTCGGTGACCCGGTGGACGGCCTCGGCGCGGTGGGCGGCGTCGTCGGCGCGGCCGGGCACGCCCACGGCGTGCGCCGGCCCGCCCAGGGTGGCGACCGCCTCGGCCAGTGCCTCCGGGTGCCGGGCGGTGACGCCCACCCGGGCCCCGTCGGCGACCAGCCGCCGGGCGACGGCCAGCCCGATGCCCCGGCTGGCCCCGGTGACGACGGCGACCCGCCCCGCGAGCGAGCCTGAATTTGCATTCATAGTGCGAATATTATGAGCGGGGCGGGTCGCACGTCAACGCCCGTCAGGAGGTCGGCACACCGTTGGCCGGGGGCGTGACCGGCGGCGCGGTGTACTCCTTGACCGGCCCGTCGCCCTCGTCGGTCTCGTACGTCGGGCCGAAGTAGCTCTGCACCCCCTCGCTCACCCGGGTCAGCCGCTGCCCGCCGTAGCCGGAGTGGTCGCTGTCGGAGAAGCGCAACGGCGCCAGCCCGGGGCCCTGGAACCCGCCCCTGCCGACGGCGGCGAGCAGCGAGTCGCGGGTGAGGTCCTTGCCGGCGGCGACGAGCACCTGCACGAAGAGGTAGCCGACCGCCATGCCGTAGACGGTGTTGCCGTCGAACGGCGCGTCCCCGTTGTGCTCCTTGTTGACCTTGGTGAAGAGTTGGATCCACGGGTTCGCGGCGTCGTGCTGCATCGGCAGGTAGTTGGCCCCGATCATCCCCTCCAGCAGCGGCGCGGCGGCACCGAGCTGCTGGGCCAGGGTCGGGTGGTCGCCCCCGACGTTGGACACCAGCCACTGCGGGGTGTAGTTCAGCCGCTTGGCGGTGCCGACGGCCAGCGCCGTGAAGCCGGGCACGGTGGCGAGGATGACGACCTGGCAGCCGGCGGCCTTGAAGGCGCCGATCTGCGGTGCGACGTTCGGGTTGCTGGTGACGTAGGTCTGCCGGGAGACGACCGCCTCCGCGCCGAGCACCTTCTCCACGCCGACCAGGCTGTCCCGGCCGAAGTCGTCGTCCTGGCCGAGGAAGCAGACCTTACGGCCGGGCAGTTCGGTCTTCACGTGGTGGGCCAGGATCTTGCCCTCCACCGTGTAGTCGGTGTTGAACCCGAAGGTGCCCGGATACTTGTCGGGCTGGTCCCAGCTGCGGCTGCCGGAGGCGACGAAGAGGTCCGGCACCCGGTTGCTCTTGAGGAAGTCGAGCACGCCGGTGTGGGTGGGCGTGCCGAGCCCGTTGAGGATGGCGAAGACCTTGTCCTGGAGGACCAGCTGCCGGACCACCTGCTGGGTGTTCGCCGGGTTGTAGCCGTCGTCCATCACCTTGTAGGTAATCTTCCGGCCGTGCACGCCGCCGTTGGCGTTGACGTAGTCGAAGTACGCCTTGGTGGCCGGAGCGATCTTGGAGTACCCGGCTGCGGCGGGACCGGTCAGCGGCATGTGGGTGCCGACCACGATCTCGGTGTCGGTGACTCCGGGCACCGACGCACGGCCGGAGTCGGAGCCGCCGTCGCCGCAGCCGGTGGCGGCCACGAGCAGGCTCATGGAGGTGGCGATCGCGAGACCGCATCGGGTGAGGCGTCGCATCAGGACACCGACCTTTCCTTGGTCCGGTTCGGGGGATCGGGTGGGGTGAGGCGTCGGCTGCCGACGAGCGGCGAGGCGCCGGGACGACGGTTCACGGCCGCCGCGACGGCCACCGGGCGCGCAGCGGCCGGACCAGGCGGGAGAGGAGACCCTGCACTCCGCCGGGCGCGGCGATCATGACGACGATCAACGTGATCCCGAAGATCGCCAACGGGAGGTTGCCCTCCAGCCGCTGGGCCAGGGCCGGGGAGAGGTCGAGCTGCTCGGTCAGGGTGTGCGTCAGGTCCGGCAGGGCGACCAGCAGGACCGCACCCCAGAACGCGCCGGCGAGACTGCCCAGACCACCGACGACCACGGCCATCAGCAGGAAGAGCGAGAGCGTCAGGGAGAAGGCCCCGGGTGAGGCGCTCTGGGCCAGCACCGCGAGCAGGGCGCCGCCGAGCCCGGCGCAGGCCGCGCTGACCACGAAGGCGAGGACCTGGGTACGCGCGACGTGGATGCCGGCGAGCCGGGCCGCCACCTCGTCGTCGCGGACCGCCCGGAACGTCCGGCCGAACCGGCTGCGGACGAGGTTGCCGAGCAGCAGCAGGGCGAGCAGACTGGCCGACCCGGCGACCCAGAGCTGCCACCGCTCGTAGGGGAAATCGAGGCCGAGCGCCGCCGGGGGCGGGTCGACCGGGACCGACAGCCCCTGCTCGCCGTTGAACACGCCGTCGAAGGTGACGGTCAGCGCCGGCACCACGACCGCGACGGCCAGGGTGACCCCGGCCAGGTACGGACCCCGCAACCGGGCCGCGGCCACGCCGACGACGGCGCCGACCGCGACCGTGGTCAGGATGGCCACCCCCAGCGAGACCGGGAGCACCCAGCCGCCGGTGATCCCCCGATCGAGGAAGGCGGTCTGGCAGAGGGCGACGGTGTAGGCGCCGGTGGCCATCAGCGCCCCGTGCCCGAGCGAGAGCTGCCCGTTGAGTCCGGTGAGCACGGTCAGCCCGGCGGTCGCGCAGAGGTAGGCGGCCACCGTGGCGAGCTGAAAGTTGCGGAACGGTTCCAGCTGGTGACTGACGACCAGCAGGGCCAGTGCGGCGACGACGGCCCAGGCCAGGTGACGCAGCAGGGTCGAGCCACGGGGCGCACCGGACGGGCGGGCGTCGGGACCGGCCGGCGGGCGCGTCGGTGGGGCCGCCGCCCGGGTGGCGCTCACACCCGCCTCGCGGTGACCGGGGCGAAGATGCCGCCGGGACGGACCAGCAGTACCGCGAGCAGCAGCACGAGCACCGCGAGGGAGGTGAGGTCGCCGCCGGCGTAGCCGCTGACGTAGGACAGCAGCAGGCCGACGACGAGACCGCCGACGACCGCACCGGGTGGACTGTCCAGCCCGCCGACCACGGCGGCGGTGAACGCCGAGACGAAGACCAGGTCCATCGCGTGCGGGTGCAGGCCCAGCTCGGTGGGGATGACCAGCATGGCGGCCAGGGCGCCGGCGCCGGAGGCGAGCGTCCAGCCGAGGGTGAGCATGCCGCCGACGTTCACCCCGAGCAGGCGGGAGACCTCGGGGGCGAAGGCCGCCGCCCGCATGCGGAGGCCGACCGCGGTGCGGGTGAAGGTCCAGGCGAGCGCGACCACGACCACCGCGACCGCCGCGAAGACGAACAGGTCGTACGGCGAGAGCACGGCGAGACCGCCGACGGTCAGCGCGCCCCGGTCGAACGGTGTCCCGACCGGACGGAACTCGTTGCCGTAGACCATGCCGAGGACGGCCTGGATCAGCAGCACCAGTCCGAGCGCGACGATCACCGGGTTGAGCGGGGACCGGTGGTCGACGAAGCGCATGACGGCCACGTCGACGAGCGCGCCGAGGAGCAGCCCGGCGACCAGCGCGGCCAGGAAGCCCAGCCAGTAGGACCCGGTGGCCGCCGAGACGCTGTAGGCCACGTAGGCGGCGGCCACGGCCATCGCCCCCTGGGCGAAGTTGACGATCCGGGCGGCCCGCCAGATGAGCACCAGGGCCAGCGCGAACGCGGCGTAGACCGCGCCCCTCGACAGGCCGTCGAGGGTGAGGAAGAGGAAGCGGTCCAACGGTCCTCCCTCCGGGGGACGCAGGTGGGTCAGAATCCGAGGTAGGCGTGGCGCAGTTCGGCGTCGTCCCGCAGTCGGGCGGCCGGCGCGGTGGTGACGACCCGGCCGAGTGCCATCACCACCCCCTGGTCGGCGATGGAAAGCGCGCTGCGCACGTTCTGCTCGACCAGCAGCACGGTCAGCCCGGTGTCGTCGCGGAGCCGACGCAGCAGCGCCATGATCTGGGCGACCACCCGGGGTGCCAGGCCGAGGGACGGCTCGTCCAGCAGGAGCAGCCGGGGTCGGCCGACGAGTGCCCGGCCGAGGGCGAGCATCTGCCGTTCGCCGCCGGAGAGCTGGTGGCCGAGGTGCCGCCGTCGCCGTGCCAGGGGCGCGAAGAGCTGGTAGACCTCGTCGAGAGCGCGGGCGGCGTCGGCGCGGTCCCGGCGCCACAGCCCGCCGAGGCGCAGGTTCTCGTCCACGGTCAGCTCGCCGACCACACCCCGCCCCTCCGGCACGTGCGCCATGCCGCGCCGGACCAGTTGCTCCACCGGGACGCCCCGCAGGTCCTCGCCGGCCAGGGTGACCTCGCCGTCGGTGGGGCGGAGCATGCCGGAGAGGGTGCGTAGCAGGGTGGTCTTGCCGGCGCCGTTGGCACCGACGACGGCGGCGATGGTGCCGGGCGCCACGGTGAGGTCGACCGCGTGCAGCACCGGCGCGGCTCCGTAGCCGGCGACCAGACCACGGACCGCGAGCAGCGCGTCGGTGCTCACGTGGCGGCTCCGTCGACGGCCGCGCCGAGGTAGGCCTCGGTGACCGCCGGGTCGTCGCGGATCTGCTCGGGGGTGCCGGTGGCGATGACCTTGCCGAAGTCGAGCACGGTCACCTCGTCGCAGACCGCCATCACCAGGTCCATGTGGTGCTCGACCAGCAGCACCGCGCAGGGGTCCGGGTCGCGGCGGGGCAGCCGCCGGATCAGCTCCGCCAGGTCGTCGATGTCCTCGCCGCCCAGGCCCCCGGCGGGCTCGTCGAGCAGGAGCAGTCGGGGGCGGGCGGCGAGCGCGCGGGCCAGCGCGACCCGCTGGCGTACGGCGAAGGGCAGGGTCGCCGGTGCGGCCCCGGCGTGCCCGGCGATGCCCAGCTCGTCGAGGACGTCGAGGGCGTGCCGACGCAGCCGACGCTCGTCACGGTCGCTGCGCGGCAGGCCGAACAGGGCCGGCAGGAAGCCGGCGCGGGCCGTGTGCGTGGCGCCGGTCATGACGTTCTCCAGCACGGTGAGCCCGGCGAAGAGCCCGGTGCCCTGGAGGGTGCGGGCGATGCCGAGCCGGGTCAGCCGGTGCGGGCGCGGACGCAACGGTTGGCCGTCGAGGGTCAGCGAGCCTGACTCCGGTGCCACGAAACCGCAGATCACGTTGAACAGGGTGGTCTTGCCGGCGCCGTTGGGGCCGATCACGCCCAGCACGCCGGCGGTGGGCACCCGTAGCGAGACGTCGTCGAGGGCGGTGAGGCCGCCGAAACGCACCCTGACCTGGTGCAGTGCGAGCCCTTGCTCCATCACCCATCCCTCGGATCGGCGGGGCCACTATTTACACGGCGAGTGTACTTTTTTCGCGCATTCCGTCAACACCTTCGATGCGTCGTTTTTATCGACCGGAAACGCCTTGCGCGCTTCGCCGCCGACGGTCCGTTGGCTCGACCTGGAGGCCCTGCATCGCCGGCAGCGTCTGCCAGGCGGGTCACGGTCGGGGCGCGTCCGGTGGCGGCGCGGGCAGGTCGACCAGTCCGGCCAGGACCGCCCGGTGCCGATCGGCCGTGCCGAACGCGACGGCGGTGCTCCTGGCGCGCTTCAGGAACAGGTGCGCCGGGTGCTCCCAGGTGAACCCGATCCCACCGTGCAGCTGCACACAGACCTCGGCGGCGGTCACCGCGACCGTCCCGCAGTACGCCTGGGCCAACGACGCGGCCAGGGCGGTGTCCGGGTCACCGCTGGCGAGACAGTCTGCGGCGTGCCGGGCCACCGCCCGCGCCTGGGAGACCTCCACCCAGACGTCGGCCAGCCGGTGCTTGACCGCCTGGAAGGAGCCGACCGGACGACCGAACTGGTGCCGGGTCCGCACGTGGGCGACCGCCAGGTCGAGACAGCGCTGGGCCACGCCGACCTGCTCCGAGGCGAGGAGCGCCGCGCCCGCGGTCAGCGCGTCGGTCACCGCCCGGGTAGCCGTCGCACCGGCGGCGACGCGCCGCGCCGGGGCGGCGGAGAACCCGATGTCGGCCAGAGGGCGGGTGGCGTCGAGCGAGACCACCGGTGTCATCCGTACCCCGGCTTCCCGGGCGTCCACCGCGTACAGTCCGTCGCCGGCCGGGACCAGCAGCACGTCGACCGGGAGGGCGTCGGCGACACCGGCCACCCTGCCGGAGAGCAGCGGACCATCGGTCGCCGCGACCGTTTCCGGGCGCGCGCCGGGCGCCACGGCGAACGGGACCGTCAGCGCCGCGACGCACCGCCCGGCGGCGAGCCGCCCGAGCAGTCCGACGTCCCCGCAGGAGAGCAGCGCCCGGGTGGCCACCACGGCGCTGCCCAGGAACGGCACCGGCGCGACCGCCCGACCCAGTTCCTCCAGCACCACCGCCACCTCGCGGAACCCGGCGCCCGCGCCGCCGTGCTCCTCGGGCACCGGCAGACCGGCGACGCCGAGTTCGCCGACCAGCCGTTCCCAGAGCGACCTGTCGTACGGCTCGTCGCCGTCCACCCGGGCCAGGGTCCGCCGCCACGGGGCGTGCGCGGTCAGCAGGGCCCGCACGCTGTCCCGCAGCGCCTCCTCGACGTCGTCGTAGAGCAGGTCGGTCACCGGTCCACCCGGGGTTCGGCCGGCAGGCCGAGCACCCGCTCGGCGATGACGGTGCGCAGGATCTCCGACGTCCCGCCCTCGATCGAGTTCCCCCGGGCCCGCAGGTAGCGGTAGGCGGCGGTGCGGCCGAGCAGGTCCGGCTCCTCCGGGCGGCACATCGTCCAGTCGTCGTACCGCAGCCCCTCGCCGCCGAGCAGGTCCAGCTCCAACGCGCTGATCCGCTGGGCCAGGTCGGCGAAGGTGAGCTTCACCGCCGATCCCTCGGGCCCCGGCTCACCGGCGGCGAGCTGCTGGCCCAGCCGCAGGGCGGTCAGCCGGGCGGCCTCGGCCCGCACCCAGGCGCGTAGGAGGTCGGCATGCAGGCCGGCGGTGCGCAGCTCGGGTCGCTCGCGCCAGGTGCGCGCCAACAGGCCGATCATGCCGCCCTCGCGGGGCAGCGGACGGCCTCCGATCGCGACCCGCTCGTTCATCAGCGTGGTCCGGGCGACCCGCCAGCCGTCGCCGACCGCTCCCAGGCGCAGGGTGTCCGGCAGGCGGACACCGGCAAGGAAGACCTCGTTGAACTCCGCCTCGCCGGTGAGCTGGCGCAATGGTCGTACCTGCACGCCCGGTGCGGTCATGTCGCAGACGAAGTAGGTGATCCCCCGGTGTTTCGCGACGCCGGGGTCGGTCCGGGCGAGCAGGAGGCCCCACCGCGCGCGGTGGGCCAGCGAGGTCCACACCTTCTGACCGTCGACCACCCAGTCGTCGCCGTCACGCACCGCGCGGGTGCGCACGGCCGCGAGGTCGGAGCCGGCGTCCGGCTCGCTGAACAGCTGGCACCAGACCTCCTCACCGGTCCACAGCGGTCGCAGCCACCGGTGGCACTGCGCCGGGGTGCCGTGCCGCAGCAGGGTCGGCGCCGCCATGCCGAGGCCGATGCTGTTGCGCCGGGGCCGGTCGTCCGGCGCTCCGGCGCGGGCCAGCGCCTCCTCCAGCACCGGCTGGTGGTGGCGGGGCAGGTCCAGTCCGCCGAGCCCGACCGGGTGGTGGACCCAGGCCAGTCCGGCGTCGAACCGGGCGCCGAGGAAGGCGGTCCGCCCACCGGCCGGGTCGTGTCGCCGGAGGAGCTCGGCGATCAGACCGCGCATCCGGGCGGCGATGTCGTCGGGCATGCTGGTGCCTCCGGTCCACTAATTGCACTCACAATGCAATATAGGTCGTCGCCCGGCCGGGCGGAAGGCCGCCGGACGGCACCGGGCCGGGGCGCCCCGGCCGGCACGGCCGGTCCGGGGCGCCCCGATCGGGGTCAGGAGCCGGGGCAGGTGTTGCGGTACTCCTCGACGTCCAGGCCGCTCGGGCCCGGGCAGAGGAACGGCTCGTAGCGGGTGTCGTTGTCGACGAACCGCTTCAGCCAACTCACCATCTGCTTGCCGACCAGCGCGTCGACCGACTGGGGGAAGAAGTGGCTCTCCCCGTTGAGCTCCAGGTACGCCTTCTCGGACGCGGCCGGGATGCTGCTGTAGAACGGCTCCGAGTGCGACGAGACCGGGGCGACGGTGTCGTACTCGCCGCCGATGATCAGCGTGGGAACCCGTACGTCCGACCAGGTCCGGTCCGTGTGCCACGGCGCGAGCGGAATCGCCGCCTGCAACGACAGGCGCGACACGGCGGCCTCGAGGCTGCCGCCGCCGCCCATCGAGTGGCCGGCCACGGCGAGCCGACTGCCGTCGATCCGGCTCCGGACGGAACTCCGCTGGACCAGGTAGTCGAGCGCGGCCAGCAACTGCCGGCCACGGCTGTCCGGCTGGTCGAGCGTGCTGTTGGTCTCGATGCCGATGACCACGAAACCGTGCGAGGCTAGCCTCGGCCCGAGCCAGCTGATGCTGGACCAGTAGGCGGTGAACCCGGGCGAGATGGCGATGGCACCGAAAGTGCCCTCGCTGGTGCTGGTCGGGTAGTAGATGACCCCGCCGCCGAAGCCACTGACACTCAGCGAGGAGACGGTCTGCGAGGCGGTGGCGAAGGGGCCACGGCTGGCCTCCAGGATGGCGCTGGTCGGGTTGGGGCCACGCTCGTACGGGTTGTCGGCGGCCTGCGCGCCGGACGACGCCGCCAGGACACCCCCGGCGGACAGGACGACGGCCGCGGTCAGCCTGGCCACGGCACGGACGAGGGAACGGGGACGGATGGTGGTGGGTGATCGCACGTCGGGTTCTCCCTGCTGGTGGGGTTGAATCGACATACATCAGTGTTAGGGTCGGGTCGGCGGGCCCGCATCGGCAAAATCACCGGTCACCACCACCGGGCCACCGCCGCACACCGCCCCGGGCTGCGGCCATCGACGGTCGCCTCGGCCCGCGACGCCGGATCTGGAACCGATGGTCCCGGGCAGCGTGACCTACCGTCCAAACCAGATGGACGTCCGGTGGAACCGGTGCAGGTGCACCCGACGCGCCGGCCGGAACCGCGACGGAGTGCGTGACCCGGAGGGTCCGATGTGGACTCGTCTTGTCGTCGTGTAGACAGAAGAGGGAACGTCTTCGGTGTTACGTTCGGCCGCATGCCGAACGAGCTCTTTCCCCGCTGTGGCACGTACGACCGGGACTGGGCGGAGGAGCACTCGCTGGGCGAGAACGTGCTGCACTTCGTCGAGTCGCTGACCGAGGTGATGGAGCTGCATCCGGGCATGCGGATCCTGGATCTCGGTTGCGGCCACGCCATCAGCTCGATCTTCCTGGCGCGGGAGTTCGGGGTCCGGGTGTGGGCGGTCGACTTCGGCGTCGACCCGTCCGCGAACCAGCGTCGGATCGAGGAGTTCGGGTGCGCCGACCTGGTCCAGCCGCTCCGCGCGGACGTCCGCGCGCTGCCGTTGCCGCACGACTTCTTCGACGCGGCGGTCGCCTTCGACTCCTACCGGTACTTCGGGACCGACCAGCGCTTCCTCACCGGGCTGCTGCGACACCTGCGTCCGGACGGTCGGCTCGGCGTCGTCGACGCCTGCACGAGCCGGGACATCTCCAGCGCCGAGGACCTCCCGCCCGGCCTGCGCCAGGAGTGGCTCGACGGCGGGTGGTACCTGGTGCACTCGATCGAGTGGTGGCGGCAGCACCTGACCCGGACCGGCCTGCTCGAGGTCACGCTGGCCGAGCCGCTGCCGGGCAGCGACGCCATCCGCACCCGGTACCTCGACCGCTTCCGTCACGATCCGGCGGAGGCGGAGATGGTCACCTTCATGGAGGCCGAAGAGGGCGGGTTCACCGGGTCGTTCCGGATGCTCGCCCACCGGACCGGCCGCCAGCCACTGCTCGAGGACGACGGGGAGACGCCGTACTGACCGTGCTCCGCCCGCTGGTCGTCCCGGCGACGCGGAGTGGCGACCGTCAGGCCGACTTGACCCCGATCGCCCCGTCGACGGTGCGCAGGACGAGGCGGAGCACCTCGTGCCGGGAGGTGCCGTTCTCGGCGAGGTAGGACCACCCGGCGTACAGCTGGGACCAGACGATGCTCTGCACCCAGCCCGCCGGCAGCTCCGGGTCGATGCTGCCGTCGCGGTGGCCGCGCTCCACCAACGCGGTGAACTCCGGGTCGCACCCCACGAATCCGCCAGCGGTCGGGTCGACACAGAGTTCCGGGTCGCTGAAGATCAGCGAGAGCAGGTCGCCGAGGTCGAAGTACTCCTGACAGAGCCGGCGTACGGCCGAGGCACCCGTCCCCTCCGTCGTCCGCGCCTGGGCGGTCGCACGGGCCAGCCGGGCGACCGCCTCGGCACCGACCGCGGTCAGCAGGTCGGCCCGCTCGGCGAAGTAGCGGTGCAGGGTCGTGCGCCCCACGTCGGCGGCGGTGGCGATGTCTCCCAGGGACGCGGCGCGATCACGCCCCAGCACCTCGATCGCCGCGTCGACGATGGCCTGGCGGGTCCGGGCCCGGCTACCGGACACCTGCGCGTCTGTCACGGAGGCAAGGATAGCAACATGCCTTTACGGAATATCGGTTGACTCAACTGGAACATCCATGTTCCATTCGGGGTATGGAATCATCCACCCGTGCGCTTCCCCGGTTGCGCACGCTCACCTCCTTCCTCCTTCCGCACCGCCGGACGCTGCTGCTCGGGCTGCTGCTCGGCCTCGCCGCGAACGCCGCCGGCCTGGCCACGCCGATGGTCACCAAGTGGGTGCTGGACACCCTCGGCTCCGGCGCGTCCATGGCCGGTCCGATCGGTGTCCTGTTCGGGCTCGTCGTCGTCGGTGCCGCGATCGGGCTCTGGCAGTGGCGGCTCCTCGGGACTCTCGCCGAGCACGTCGTGCTCGATGCGCGGACCTCGATCGTCCGGCACTACTTCCGGGCTCGGATCGGCGAGCTGCAACGCCGGCCCACCGGCGAGCTGGTCACCCGGGCGACCTCCGACACGCAGCTGCTCCGGGAGGCGTCCGGCAGCGTCGTCGGGCTGGTGAACGCCGGCATCGCCCTGGTCGGCACGCTGGTGCTGATGGGGGTGCTCGACCTGTTCCTGCTGGGCTGCACGCTCGTGGCGGTGCTGGTGGTCGCGGCGGTGATGGGCATGCTGATGCCCAAGATCGCCACGGCGCAGGTCGCCGCGCAGGAGTCCATGGGCCGGCTCGGCGGCGCGCTGGAGGGCGCGCTGCGCGCGGTCCGCACGGTGAAGGCCAGCCGGGCCGAGGCCCGGGTGACCGAACAACTCGCCGCGGACGCCCGGCAGGTCGCGCGGCACAGCGTCCGGTCCGCCCTGATCACCGCCTCCGTCTGGACCGTCTCCTGGACGGGCATCCAACTCGCGGTGATCGTGATTCTCGGCGTCGGCGCCTGGCGGGCCCAGCGTGACCTGCTGGAGATCTCCAGCCTGATCGCCTTCCTGCTGTACGTGTTCCAGCTGATGGGGCCGATCACCGAACTGACCCAGAACACCACGGCGTTGCAGGCCGGCATCGCCGCGGCCGGACGGATCCGCGAGGTCGAGACCATCCCCACCGAGCCGGCGGGCCCGGCCGACGCCCCACCGGCCCACCCGCCGGTCACCGACCCCGACCAGCCGGTGCTGGTGTTCCGGGGAGTCACGGCCCGGTACGGGCCGGACGCGCCCCCGGCCGTGCGGGATGTCGACCTGGTCGTCCCGCGACGCGGACACACCGCCATCGTGGGTCCGTCCGGAGCCGGCAAGACCACCCTCTTCTCCCTGGTCCTCCGCTTCCTGGAACCCGAGCGGGGGGACATCCTCCTCGACGGCCGGCCGTACGCCAGCTACCGCCACGACGAGGTCCGGGCCCGGCTCGCCTACGTCGAGCAGGAGACCCCGGTGGTGCCGGGGACCATCGGGGACAACGTGCGGTTCACCCATCCCGACGCGACGGACGAGGAGATCAGGGCGGTGCTGCGGGCCGTCCGGCTGGACGGGAAGGTCGACTCCCTCCCCGAGGGCCTGGACACCTCCCTGTCCTCGACCGACATCTCCGGCGGACAGCGGCAACGCATCGCGCTCGCCCGCGCCATGCTGCGCACCCCCGACGTGCTGCTGCTCGACGAGGCGACCGCGCAGGTCGACGGCCTGACCGAGGCGGCGTTGCAGGAGTGCATCCGGCAGCGGGCGGCCAACGGCGCGGTCGTGACCATCGCGCACCGGCTCTCCACCGTGCTCGACGCCGACCGGATCGTGGTGCTGGAGGACGGTCAGGTCCGCGCCCAGGGCACGCACGCCGAACTGCTCGCCGGTGACGACCTCTACCGCCGGCTGGTCGAGGCGCTGCGTATCGCGGCCGAGGAGAACGCCGACGGCCACCCACCGACGGCACCGGCTCCGGAGCCGGTCGTCGCCGCCCGATAGCGCCACCGGGTCGTCCCGGTCGGCGGCGGGCGGGGGCCGGGGTCACCGCGATCAGCCACCGTCCTCGCCCGCCTCCACCGGGGCCGCCCGCCGGTCGCGTTCAGCTCCGGAGCTGGTCGGCCAGGGTGAGGAACGGGTACGAGCAGGCCCTGCGCGGCCTGCGGACGGACGGGACCGACGCCCTCGAACAGCACCGGGTAGGTCACGGGGACGGTCGTCTCGGCGCACGCCGACGTACCCCGGGAACACGCCCGGCCAGGGGGCGACGGAGCCGGTGCCGAGCGGACACGGCCGGGGCGGCGGCGAGGGCCGGTGCGAGCGTCTCGTCATGGTGGAGGATCGCGGCCTCGATCCGCCGCAGGGCCGGCCCCGGGTCCGCGCCGAGCTGCTCGGCCAGGGTCCGGCGGGCACGCCGGAGCGCGGCGAGCGCGTCACCCTGACGGCCGGCCCGGTAGAGCGCGGTGGCCAGCAGCTCCCACCCCCGCTCCCGCAGGGGCTCCTCGACGACCAGCGCCTCCAGCTCACCGATCAGGCCGGCATGCCGTCCCGCCTGGAGCAGGGCCGTCAACCGCAACTCCACGGCGGTGGCGCGGGCCGCCTCCAGCCGGGTCACCGCCGGCAGGACGAAGGGCACGTCGCCGAGGTCGGCGAAGGCCGGACCCCGCCAGAGGGCCAGCCCGGTGTCGAGGGTGGCCGCCGCCTCGACGGGCCGCCCCCGATCGAGCAGCATCGCACCCCGGTCCACCAGCGCCGTGAACCGTTCCGCGTCGACCCGCCCCGGTGGCAGGCGGATCGCGTAGCCGGTCCCCGCGTGGACGAGCACGTCACCCTGGCGGGCCGCGTGCTCCGGCTCCAGCGCGCGCCGCAGGCCGGCGACGTATCCGTAGAGCGTGGCGCGGCTGGCGACCCGGTCGCGGTCGCCCCACACCAGCTCCCGCAGCCGGTCCACGGGCAGCATCCGACCCTGGGCGACCAGCAGCGCCGCCAGCACCATCCGCTGCCGACGACCGCCGAGCGCCACCGGCCGGCCGGCACGCACGGCCCCGACCGGACCGAGCACACACAGGTCGACACCGATCACCGCTGTCCTCCCCTCCCCCACCCGTCATCCCCTCCGGATCCGTGCCGGCGTCGACCGATCACGACGGTTCCCTGTCGATCACAGGAGACGCCGTCGGCCGTCGGGAAGGTTGGGCGCCGAGAAGTCGGGTAGCCGACTGTCCCGACGGTTTCCCAGACGGATCCCAGACCGGGCCGATTCGCTGCCGGCATGAGACGTTTCCTCGCGGTCCTCGCCGGGGCGGTGATGGCGGCCACCGTCGCCGTCGCCACCCCCGCCGCCGCCCAACCCCACTGCGACGTTCCGTCGCCCCCGCCGATCTGCGACGAGCCGATCGAGGACCCGCCGCCGCCGGAAGGCAGCGACAAGTCGCCCACCGGCCGGGTCGAGTCGTACGGCTACGCCAACGGTCTCTTCCACATGAGCGGTTGGGCCCGGGACGTCAACGGCGGGCCGGTGACGATCTGGGTCAACGTGGACGGGCCGTTCGTCGCCGCGCACACCGCCCTGCACTGGCACGCCGGTCAGGGCGCGAACGTCGGCTTCGACATCACCGTGCCCGCACCGTCGACCGTCGGCACCCACCAGGTGCTCGTCACCCTCGTCAACGTTCCCGACGGCACCCAGCCGGCAGCGCCGTACTCGGTCCTGTTGAACTACCTGACCTACACGGTCGAGCCCACCGCGCCGACCAACCTCAGCCTGACGCCCGTCGTCACCAACGGTCAGGACGCGATCGTCGTGGGCTTCACCGACCTCTCCACCGCCGAGGAGGGCTACTCGATCACCTACGACTGGATGGCCCGGCGGATGAACGACAACGGGCACTGGGTGCTCACCCCAGAGTCCCGCACCGTGCACGTCGGCCCCGGGGCCGGGACCGGCTGGTACAGCCACACGGTCACCGGACTCGTGTCGAACACCTTCTACCGCTTCTACGTCCGCACGAAGGAGAACGGCCGGCTCTCCACGCCGACGACCGGCGGGGTCTCCACCCTCGACTGACAGTCTCCGTCCCCGACGGCTGCCCTCGGCCCCCGTGCGGCGGCGTGCCCGGCACACCGCCGCGCGGGGGTGCCGCTGGCGAGCGCTTCATCGTCCGAACGGCCATCCCGCACCGTTCGGACGGCTCGGCGCCGCCCCACCGAACGGCGCTTCCGTCGACCGATCGACACGGCAAGGCATCCAGGAATGCACACAGGTCATTGCCGCTCCTTCGATGATCATCTAAGTTGGCACACGATCGCGCCGAGCAGCCCGAGCTCTCCCCGGCTCTGAGCAGACAGCGACCCATCGATCGATCGCGCCGCACGGTGACTGAGGAGCGCACGGTGGCACAGCCCCGCTATCCAAGAAGACGAACCCTGACGACCCCCTCCCGCCTGGTCACGGTGGTGGCCGCGAGCACCCTGCTGCTCGCCGGCATCACCGTGCCCGCCGCGGCGGCGCCCACCCGGGCACCGCTGCCGGGCGGCCAGGACACGACGGAGCAGCCGAAACCCGAGCAGCAGCAGTCCCCGAGCGGGCTGTGGCTGGTGCGGCTGGACCAGCCGTCGCTGGTGGCCGCCCGTACCGCCGCCGCACCCGCCGGCCGAGTCGACACCCGGTCTGCGGCCAGCACCTCGTACGCCCGGGACCTGGCCCGGCAGCAGGACACGGTGGTCGACGAGATCGAGGCCACGCTCGGGCGCTCGGTCCGGGTCGCGCACACCTACCGGAACGTGGTCAACGCCCTGGCGGTCGCGGTCAGCGCAGAGGAGGTCCGAGCCCTGGCCGATGTGCCGGGAGTGGCCGAGGTCGTCCCGGACGCCACCCTGACCCTGGAGACCGACACCAGCAACGCGCTCATCCAGTCCGGCGCGATCTGGGAGGGCCGGACCCCGGAGCAGGTCGCCACCCGTGGCGAGGGCGTCGTGGTCGGCATTCTGGACTCCGGCGTCAACCCGGAGCATCCGTCGTTCGCGGCGGTGGACGGCGAGGGCTACCGGCACACCAACCCGCGCGGTGCCGGCCGGTACGTGGGCGTCTGTGACCCGGCCAGCCCGCACCACGATCCGATCTGCAACGACAAGTTGATCGGCGCCTGGGCGATGACCGGCACCAGCGCCCGGGACGACAACGGGCACGGCAGCCACACCGCCTCGACCGCCGCCGGCAACCGGCACCGGGCGAGCGTCACGGTGGGGGCGGACACGCACGAGCTGACCGTCTCCGGGGTCGCGCCCCGCGCCAACATCATCTCCTACAAGGTGTGCGTGACGACGCTCTGCTTCTCCTCCGCGTCGATCGCGGCGGTGGACCAGGCGATCGCCGACGGCGTGGACGTGCTGAACTACTCGATCTCCGGCCGGGACGACCCCTGGAACGACCTCGTCGACCAGGCGTTCCTGGAGGCGTACCAGGCCGGGATCTTCGTCGCCGCGTCCGCCGGCAACAGCGGCCCGGCCGAGCGGACCGTGGCGAAGACCGCGCCGTGGAACGCCTCCGTCGCCGCGGTCAGCCACGAGCGGATCGTCGCCCACCGGCTGGACGTGACCGGACCGACACCGGTCCCACCGGCACTCACCGGCATCGCCGCGGTGCTCGGCGAGGGCTCCCCCGCCCCGCCCATCGAGGGTGAGATCCGGTACTCGGGCACCGTCGACCCGGACAACGAGCAGGGCTGTGCGATGTTCCCGCCGGACGTGTTCCGGAACCGGGTGGCGCTGATCCCCAGGGGCGGCTGCGACTTCTCCGTGAAGGTCCGCAACGCGGCCGCCGCCGGCGCCACCGGCGTGGTCGTGCACACCCAGTACGGCGGCCCGCCGATCACCATGGGCGCGCTCACCGGCAGCACCCTGCCCGCCGTGATGGTCAGCCTCGCCGACGGCAAGCGCCTGCGCGACCACCTGGCCGCCACCTCCGGCCCCGTCACCGTACGCGTGGGCGCCGGCAGCGAGGTGCTGCGCGACGGGGCGTGGACCGACGTGGTGACCGACTTCAGTTCCCGGGGACCGAGCCAGTTCGACATGCTCGCACCCACCGTGGCCGCCCCGGGCCGCAACATCCTCGCCGCCACCGTCGGTACGAAGGGCGAACCGGTCCGATACGCGTTCATGCAGGGCACCTCCATGGCGTCCCCGCACGTGGCCGGCGCCGGCGCGCTGCTGGCGGCGCTGCACCCGGACTGGTCGCCGACCCGGATCCGCTCCGCGCTGGCGGTCACCGCCGACCGGGACGGAGTGGTCAAGGAGGACGGCGTCACGCCGGCCGACGCGTTCGACATGGGCTCCGGGCGGATCAACCTGGGCCAGGCCGCCCGGACGGGTCTCGTGCTCGACGAGACCGCCGAGAACTTCGTCGCAGCCGACCCCGAGGCGGGCGGTGAGCCGCAGACGCTGAACCTGCCGGCCGTCGTCGAGCACCACTGCCTGCAGGTCTGCACCTTCACCCGTACGGTGTCCAGCGTGGCCACGGTGGCCGCGACCTACCAGGTGACGGCGCAGGCCGCGGAGGGTGCGCGGGTGACGGTCACGCCGGCCCGGTTCACCCTGGCCGCCGGAGCCCGTCAGGAGCTGACCGTCACCGTGGACGTCACCGGGACGCCCCGGGACGGCTGGCTGTTCGGCGCGATCGAGTTGACCACCGACGCCACGCACGGCACGGGCGGACCGGAGATCGCCGACGCGCACCTCCCGGTCGCCGTCCGACCCGCCGCGCCGGAGCTGACCGTGAATCCGACCAGCCTGAGCAGCAGCATGGACGTGGCGCAGAGCGAGCGGCACACCGTCACGGTGGGCAACGCCGGAGGTGCCACGCTCACCTGGCGGGCCACCGGCGACGGCGACGACTGCGCCTGGCCGTCCTGGGTGAAGGTGACGCCGGCCCAGGGAACGTTGGCCCCGTTCAGCAACCAGCAGGTGGAGATCACGTTCGACTCGACCGGCCTGGACGACGGCGGTGACTTCCGGGCCGAACTCTGTCTCGCCAGCAACGACCCGAAGCGGCCGGCCGCGCCGATCGCCCTGGAACTGTCGGTCGTGCCGGTGCCGGAGATCGAGGTGGCACCCCGCTCCCTGTCGTCCCGGCAGCCGGCCGGGCTGGTCACCACGCGGTCGTTCACGGTGCGCAACACCGGGCACGGCGTGCTCGACTGGCGGCTCGACGATCCGGACGCCGGTCCGGACGAGCAGCGGGTCAGGCTCCTGCGCGACGGGGTCCTGCTGATCCCCAACTCGGGTAGCGCCACCCGTGGGGTGATGGCCTTCGACCCGCACTCCGGGAAGCTGATCGACCCGCAGTTCGTCAAGCACGTCCCGTGGGACACGTCGACCAGCCTGTACACACCGTTCCAGATCGTCGCCAAGCCGGACGGCACCGGGTTCCTCATGTCCGACCAGGTGCAGTCGGTGGTCACCGAGCACGGCCTCGACGGCAGCTTCCACCGGGTGTTCGCCCCGGCCGGCGGAGTGGACGACCCGGCGGTCATGGCCAACACCCGGGGCATGGCCCTCTCCCCACGTGGCACCGTCCTGGTGACGGTCGCCGGGCAGGGCAACGCCCACTCGGTGGTCGAGTTCGACGCCGACGGAACGTACCTGGGCACGTTCGTCGCGCCCGGTGCGGACGGGCTGAAGAGCCCGTGGGGGATCACCTTCCGCGGCGACGACGTGCTCGTCTCCGGCAGCGACAGCGACGCCATCCACAGCTTCAGCCGGGACGGCAAGCGCGCCAACCCCCGCTTCTTCGAGGGGCTGAGCTGGCCCGGCCAGATGGTCGAGCAGGCAGACGGCAACATGCTGGTGGCGAGCTGGGGCAGCGGCTCCACACCCGGGGTGTGGGAGATGGACCGGAACGGCAAGCTGATCGGCGTCTACACGCCGCCCGGCGGCACCGGCTACCAGGGCGTCCACCCACTCGGCAACGGCAACATCCTGGTCACCAGCTCGCGCGGCGTGCACGAGATCGACCGAAGCGGCCGGCTGGTCGAGGTCGAGAACGACAAGGGCGCGGCCCGGTTCGTCAGCCACGTCCGGCTGCCCGACCTGCAACCGTGCGTCACCCCGGACGAGGTGCCGTGGCTGTCCGTCGACCGGGCCTCGGCCGGCACCGGCGCCGGCCGCAGCACCGAGGTGAAGGTCTCGCTGGACAGCACCGGCCTGGCCGCCGGCACGTACCGGGCCCAGCTCTGCGTCACCAGCGACGACGCGACCACGCCCCTGGTCACGCTGCCGGTGACGATGGAGGTCACCGACCAGACCTGCGACCGGGTGATCAAGGGTGAGTACCGGGGGCCGGTGCGGACCGGCACGACGGTGACCTGCCTCGCGCCGGGTGCCACGGTGTCCGGTCCGGTGACCGTCGACAAGGGAGCCGGGCTGATCGCGCTCGACGCCGCCGTCTCGGGCCCGGTGACCGCCACCGGAGCCCGGGTGGTGGAGCTGACCGGCAGCCGGGTCGACGGTCCGGTCTCGGTCACCGCCGGCACCGGTCGCGTCGCGATCAGCGCGACGCGGGTGACCGGCCCGATCAGCCTGGTCGACAACCGCACCGGAGACAACCCGGTCGTGGTCTCCGGCAACCGGATCGAGGGACCCCTGCGGTGCGTGGGCAACCAGCCCGCACCGACGAACGACGGGGTGGCCAACACGGTCAGCGGACCACGCTCCGGCCAGTGCGCCGGGCTGTGACCGCAGTACCGGCCCGGAGGTGAACCGGCCCCGGCGGGGGGGGGGGGCGGCCCCCCCCCCCCCCGGGGGCCCCCCGGGCGGGGGGGTGCGACACACCCGCCCCCCCCCCAGAGGCGTGGCATTACGGTCAAAACAAGGAACAACGGG
>NZ_JBITJH010000013.1:24679-131641 GCF_044459745.1 Micromonospora sp. NPDC050187 | reverse complement strand
CCCCCCCGGGGGGGCCCCCCCCGCCGGGGCGGGGGGGGGGGGGGGGGCGGGGCGCCGGGGGGGGGGGGCCCCCCCCCCGGGGGGGGGGGGCCCCCCCCCCCCCCCCCCGGGGGGGCCCCGCCGCCGTCGTGGGCTTCCTCACCCGCGTCCGCACGACGATGGCGGTCGATGACGGGACTATCCTCGGAGACAGGGAGCGCCGGATGGCGCGCACTCCCGGTCGTGTGGCGGCGGAAGGCGGCGGGAATGCCCGAGATCCCCGGGACGCGCGAGGAGTTGGAGAACGCCGCCCGCTTCCTCCGCGACCGTATGCTGTCCCTGGCCAGGCTCCTCGAACCGGGCCAGCACCCGGACATCACCATGCTGCCGGAACCGGCCATCCTCGACTGGCGGGAGCCGCTGCGGTACGCCTACAAGGCCACCCTGGGCCTGGTCGCGAGGGAGCACCCGTCCGCCGCGCACGCCGTCCGGTACGGCGGTGACCTGCTCACCGCACTCGGCTGGAGTGTCGAGAACGACACCGGCCCGGCCGAGGCCCGTGCCGTCGCCCGCCGCGACGGATTCGTGATCACCCTGTACGCCGTCCACCGGGAGCAGGACGTCAGCCACTACGGGGACAGTTACGGCATCGGTGGCGAGACCCCGCACGTCCTGCTCCACGAGCCGGTCGGGTTCGTCCCGCCCGAGCCGGTCGTCACCACCGGGTCCCTGCCCACCGGGGCACTCCTCTGCTACGAGTGCGACGGCCTCGGCTGGTGCCCCGGCTGCCTGGGACGCGGCTTCACGCGAGACGACTGCCAACGCCGACAGCGGTGCAACCTCTGTTTCACCAGGCGGATCTGCCCGATCTGCGAGGGTGCCGGTCTCAAGTGGATCCACGCGATGAACCGCTGGGAGCGTACGCAGTACCCCGAGCTGCGGCCGGACTGACCGCAGGGGATTTCCATAGGCGGCCGAGCCCTCCACTTCGGCACAATGGCCGCCGTGACCGATCCTGAGGTACGTCCGAACGAGACCACCGTTCCGCTGCTGCCCTGCGTGTCCGCCGAGGAGACCCTCGCCTTCTACCAGGCGCTCGGCTTCCGGGTCACCTACCGGCAGACCCGCCCCTACCTCTACCTCGCCTTCGCGTGGAGCGGCTTCGAGCTGCACTACGGGGCCGCGCCCGCGCACCTGGACCCGAGCCAGGAGAACGCCGGCGGGTGTCTGGTGATGGTGGACGCCGTCGCCCCCTACCACGCCGCGTTCAGCGCGGCGATGCGGGCCGCGTACGGCAAGGTGCTGGCCCGGGGCCTGCCCCGCATCACCCGCTTCCGGCCCGGGGCGAGCCGGTTCACACTCGTCGACCCCTCGGGCAACTCGATCATCTTCATCCAGCGCGACGAGGAGGAGACCCTGGAGTACGGCGGGTCGAAGCGGTTGCAGGGCATTCCCCGGGCCCTCGACAACGCCCGCATCTTCCGGGAGTTCAAGAACGACGACCGGGCGGCCGTGCGGACGCTCACCTCGGCACTGCGCCGGCACGGCGACACGGCTCCGGCGGTCGAACGCGCCCTGGCCATGGTGGCGCTGGCCGAGCTGGCGGTCGCCATGGACGAGCCCGACCGGGCCGAGGAGTGGGTCGCCCAGCTACGGTCGGTCGAGTTGACCGACGCCGACCAGCAGCGGGTGGAGAGCGAGGTCGCCAACGTCGCACGCCTGCGCGAGTGGCTGACGTAGCCGATGTCCTCGGGCGTCGGACCCGATCCGGTCCGCCGGCCTACCGCCTGGGACGCCAGTCGGGCGGCGGGTCCTCGCCGACCCGTCCGTCCACCGCCTCCCGGAGCAGGTCGGCGTGGCCGGTGTGGCGGCCGTACTCCTCGATGAGGTCGCAGACGAGGCGACGCAGGCTGGCGTGCCGCCCGTCGGGGGTGGCGATGTGGACGAGCTGGTCGAGCCCGCCGTCGGCCAGGGCTGCGGCGAGCCGCGCCCGGGACCGTTCGACGGCGTCGTCCCAGTACGCGTAGAGCTGCTCCGGGCTGTCGTGCTGCGCGGAGGTGAACTCCCAGTCTGGCTCGTCGGTCCGGTGGATCGCCGCCCAGGGCGCGCCGATCGACTCGCCACGCAGCCAGACGGTGAAGATCTGGTCCTCTGCCAACGCCAGGTGCTTGAGGAGACCGCCGAGGGTCAGGACGGAGCCGCCGACACGGGCACGGAGGCCGGCCGCGTCGAGCCCGTCGGTCTTCCAGCGGAACGTCGCCCGGAGGCGGTCGAGGGCACCGACGAGGTGTGCGGCCTCACTGCCGGCGAGCGGCGGCTCCCAGGGCGGGTCGATGTGGTCCACGGGCCACACCGTAGACGGCACCACCGACATCGAACCCGGCCGACGACGCGGAGGCACCGGCCGGACCGGATGTGACCGGTCCGGCCGGTGCGCGGCCGACAGGTGGACCCGACGGGTCCCCGACGATGCCTCAGCCGGTGCGCCACTTCTGGTTGGCGGTGCCGGCGCAGTCCCACAACTGCAACCGGCCGCCGTCGCCACTGACCCAGTCCTTCATGTCCACGCACTTGTTGGCCTGCGGGTTCACCAGGTCACCGGCGGCGGAGAGGACGAACTGCTGGGCCGGGTTGCCGCTGCAGTTGGCGATCTGGATGACCGCGCCGTTCTCGCGGGAGCCCCAGGCGACGTCCATGCACTTGTTGTTCTGGGTGCGCAGCGTGCCGCCGGTGAAGGTCCAGCTCTGCGCGGACGTGCCGTTGCAGTTCCAGGTCTGCAGCGGTACGCCGTCGGAGAAGTTGGAGTTGGGCACGTCGATGCACTTGTTGTTCCAGTTGCTGATGATCCGGGTGCCCGGTCCCCCGCCACCGGTGGTGACCAGCGACAACCCGTAGACACCGAGGATCTCGTTGACCGGCTGGAACCACGTCGTCCCGCCGGTCGAGCAGTTGCCGGAGCCGCCGGAGGTGACGCCCTGCGCCTGGTTGCCGGCGAGCCAGGCGCCCCCGGAGTCGCCGCCCTCGGCGCAGGCGTTGCTGCGGTGCAGGCCCGACACCGCGCCCTGCGGGTAGTTGACCGTCTCGTTGCGGCCGAGGAGCGTGCCGCAGCGCCAGCCGGTCGTCCGGCCGGAGCGGCACACCGCGCTGCCGACCACGGCCTCGGCCGAACCGGCGACCGACACGGTGCCACCGGCGTAGTTGTTGACCCACGGCCGGGGCGTCCAGTTGCCGTTGGTCCGGACCCAGCCGTAGTCGTTGCCCGGGAACGACGAGCCGGCGAAGGTGCCCTGGGACACGTTGTTGTAACCGAGGGTGGGGCTTCCGGTTCCCCCGCAGTGGCCGGCGGTCACGAAGCCACCCGCGACGGCGAAGCCCACCGAACAGAGCGTGTTGCCGTTGATCACGTACTGGTCGCCGCCCCGGATGTCGTACAGCGGACGGGGTGCCTCCGCCTGGACGACGTAGCGGACGAGGGCGGCGGAGACTCCGCTGCGTGCCACGAAGTCCCGGGCCGACGTGGTGCCGCCGGGGGCGACCGTCACCACGAGGCTGTTGTCGGCGACGTCGGTGTACCAGCTCCGTACCGTGTTGGTCGGGCGGTGGCGGGCGGCGTACCCGTCGAGGGCGGTCTGGGCGGCGGTGAGCGCGGCCAGGCTCCGGGAGACGAGTCGGGGCTCGGCTCCCTCGGCGCGAACGGTGGCCCCGGCGGACGGGTCGGTGACCGCCACCGTCAGTTTGTTTCCGGCGGCCAGCCAGGAACCGGCGTACTTTGTCCCCAGTCCGGTGCGCAGCCGCTGGTCGACCACGGCGGCGGCGGCCTCGACCCGCAACCGGTCGGCGACCTGCCGGTCGGTCAGGCCGAGGTCCCGTCGCATCGCCTCGGCCATCCCGGCCGGCAGGTTGGCCGCGTCGACGCGGGCGGCCCCCCGGTCGGCGGAGTTCGGATCGGGTGGGGGCGCGGCAGCGGCGGGCACGGTCAGCCCGACGGCCGCCACACCGGTGGCGAGCAGGGCGAGGAACGACTTCATCGGTGTCCTTTCCTGTGGGGGATCTGGTGCTGCCCGGCGGCGGGGTGGCCCCGCCGCCGGGTGCGGGGTGGCCGGGTCGGGCGATCAGCCGGTACGCCACTTCTGGTTGGCGCTGCCGGCACAGTCCCAGAGCTGCAGCCGCGCGCCGTCGCCGCTGTTCCAGTCCTTGATGTCCACGCACCGGTTGCTGGCCGGGTTGAGCAGGTCACCGCTGGCGGTGAGGGTGAACTGCTGGGCGCCGGTGCCGTTGCAGGTGTAGAGCTGGACGACCGCGCCGTTGCCGGTCGCGCCGCCGTCGACGTCCATGCACTTGTTGTTCTGGCTCCGCACCGCCCCGCCGGAGAACGTCCACTTCTGGGCGTTGGTGCCGTTGCAGGTCCACATCTGGAGCGGCACCCGGTCGGCGAAGTTCGAGCTCGGCACGTCGATGCACTTGTTGTTCCAGGTGCTCAGCACCGGCACTCCGGCCGGCGGCGGGGTGCCTCCCCCACCGAACGGGCTGAGCACCAGGCCGGCGGCGCGCGGGTCACCGTCGTGCACCAGCGACTCGAAAGCGCCGACGTCGTCGAAGGCGAACGCGTACGCCTTGCCGTCGACCATGTTGGCGTGGATCACCCGGGCGTACTGGTTGGTGGGGTTGCTGCGGTAGAACTCGGCCGGGTTGAGGCTGGGCTGGGTGTCGATGGTGCCGAGGGTGCCCCGGTTGAGAGCGGCGCAGAGCGTCCGGGCGATCGGACCGACGACCTGGTCGTTGGGGGCGTGCAACTGGCCGTCGCAGCCCCACACGCTGGCCGAGGAGGGCCGCTGGAAGGAGGCCACCACCTGGCCGGAGCCGTTGGTGAAGGTCATCGTGGTGCCGGAGGTCCGGCCGAAGTAGCGGATGCCGGGCTGGTCGGCGAAGGGCACCACGGTCAACGTCTTCGTGGTGTACGCGTTCCACGCCGAGTTGATGTACGGGTCGAGGTACGTGGGGCTGAACAGACCGGCACCGGCGGCTTTGCCCGGGGCCAGGACCCGCAGCACCGTGCCGTCCGACCGGGTGTACACGGAGTTCCCCCAGCCGGCCTGCGCCCGGATCCCGTTGATGATGTTGGCGCGGCCGTTGGTGACGACGTCCCCGGTCCGCTTGGTGACCCCGTTGGCGCCGGTGACGGTGACCGCGTGCGGCACGGCGAACATGTCCACCTGCGAGCTGTTCAGCCAGAGTCCGGCGTCGTTGTAGGTGAACTCGCTCCAGTCGAACAGGATGTTCCGGTTCGCGTCGCCGGCCGCCCAGGGCGCGGGTTGCACCAGGCCGTCCGGGGTGAGGAAGAACTTGAGCTTCTCGCCGAAGGAGAAGTAGACCCGCCCGGAGAAGCCCCGGGGGAACTGGATGGTGGTGCGGCCCCCGTTGCCGGGGCCGGGGATGGAGGCGTCGGGCGCGGGGGACGGCGGGATCTGGCCGCCGGTCCACGGCACGAACGAGCCACCCGCCGTGACGTAGCCGAGCCGGCCGCTGGAGAGCTGGGTGCCGATGACGTACAGGTGCACCGCCTCGCCCCGGCCGGTGCTGTTGGTGACCGTGACGGGCAGCAGGGCTGGCCCGACCGCCTGCGCGGGCGTCGCGTGGATGGTCGCCGCCACGGTGACGAGGAGGGCGGAGACAATGGCGAACAGGTGTCGTCGAACGCTCATAGGACCACCTCAGACGTGGGGGACAGGTTGAGAGAGCGCTCTCACAGGCTGCAACTGGAAACAAAGTTTGTCAATACTTAACAGGAGGTCGGCAGGCGCGGTCGAGTCCTGCGTGTCGACCTCGGGCGGTTCGACGCGCTCCAGACCGCCGCGTCCACGGTCGACGATCCCGCTCGCCGTTCGGCGGCCCGGTCCGGTTCCGCACCGCTCCACTCCGTTCCGGCGATATGGGGGTGTCCGGGCAGCAGGACACCTCCATATCGGCGATAAGCGGTGGTCCGGCCCGGTTCCGCGCGGCTCGGTGGGGAGTTCGTCGGCACGCTGTGGAGCTGCCCCGTCCATGCGCCCACCGGTCACCGGCACCTCCCGTCGCGCCCGACCGGCAGCAGACAGCCGGTTGCGGATCTGCGCCAGGGACAGGAACGGCGCGGTCACCGTTCAGCCCACCCCGAGCGTCGCGGCGAGGTGGCTGAGCGTCGTCGGGGCAGCAGGGTCGCGGGCGACCTGGGCGAGGATTTCTCGGCCGGCTGGTCGGTGACGGATCTCGGCCGGTGCGATCCGCTCGGCCTCCGTCAGGACCCGGCCGGCGCTGACCGGGTCGTCGGCGTGGAGGTAGGCACGGGCGACGTCGACCAGATACGCGGCGCGGTGTTCGGCGGCCAGCCACCGCCAGCCGTCCCGCCTGGTCACCTTCTCGTGCCGGGCCATGGCCTCCTCCGCGTCACCCGACTCCACGGCCACGGCGATCCGGGCCAACTCCACCGCCGTCGCCCCGAACCCGGTCCGGTAGAAGTCGTGCCCGTCCCCCACTCGCGCCGCCATCTCGGCGGCTTCGTCGATCAGCTCGACGGCGGTGCCGTCGTCCCCGTCACGGGCGGCGGCCAGGGCGGCCTGCACCAGCAGCGTTCCGCACAGGGACAGCTCCGACGGGTCGCCGAACTCGATCATTGGCGGGGCGATGCGGTACGCCGCCGTCAGCGTCACCGACTTCGCCACCCGCGCCCGCCCTGAAGCGCGCAACGCCTGCCCGAGCTGCACGGCAGCGGCAGCCACCGACACCCGGTCACCGGTAGCGGCGGTCATCGCCCGGTCGACGGCCAGCCACGCCACGTCGGGGGCACCGAGCTTCACCGGCAGCGCGGCCGGCACCCGGTACGCCTCCACCAGCGGCACCCGACCCCTGCCGGGATCGTGGGCATGGTTGCGCTGCGCGCTGGCCACCAACTGCGGCAGCAGATCGACGACCTGCGGGTACCGGGCATGCTGGAAGGTCGTGCACACATGCGCGACCTCCCGCGCCAGCCGATCGCCCGGCAGCACCCGGCGGGCCGTCGGGCGCTCCAACGCGATCTCGTACGTCGACAGCGCCACCCGGATCTGCTCCACACCCTCGACACGCTCGATCAGCCCGGCCGGCTGAGCGTCCCGACCGAGCAGCACCGCCGTGTCGATCCGCAGCACGGCAGCGATGCTCTGAAGCGTCGACACCTTGTCGAGCGACCGGACACCCCGCTCGACCTTGTCGACCCAGCTCTTGGACTTGCCCAGCCGATCCGCGAGCACCTGCTGAGACAGCTTCCGCCGTCCTCGCCAGTACGCCACCCGACGACCGACCGGCAGCAGATCAGTGCGGTCCACGACGCCACCGCCGATCCGGCACCGCGCGGGTCGTCTCCTCGATCGGCACCCGATCCGCCTCGGCCTGCGCAAGAATCCGCTGCTTCGCCGCCTCCCGCTCGGCCGCCTGGACCTGCTCGCCCGGCCTCACCGCCGGGTCGTCGCCCTCGCCCTGCATCCCCACCTCCGTCAGCAGAAGCACGGCGGCAAGCTCAGCCGTCGCGCGCCATCCACCATGACGCCGAGATGTCACCGACCGCGACGACACTAGACGCGGCAAACCGGTCACGTGGCTGGCGACATTCAGGCGACATCACGCTATGGTGGCGGTCATGACCGTCCCGAACACCGCCCTGCGCTCCGTCCGCATCGGAATGCGCATGAGCCAGGACGATTTCGCTCGCGCGCTCCAAGCCGCCGGCCACCGCGTCGGCGAGCCCAACGACGCCAACAAGAGACTCGTCCAGCGATGGGAGTCCGGCGCGATCGCCGCGCCGCGGCCCGTCTACGCCCGCGCGCTGGAGGTCGTCACCGGCCTACCCATCTCGCTGCTCGGCTTCGCCGCAGTGCCCGACGGCCAGGTCGCCGACGACCAGCACGGTGGGCACGACCTGACATCCCCCATGTCCAACCTGGCCACGCCCACGCCCAGGCCAGCCACGGTTCACCGGTCGTACGAGGGCGTATGGCTCAGCCGTTACCAGTACTACTCCAGCGGCCGGGGGGAGTCCTTCGCCGGACAGCACTTCCTGGTCGTGCTTCAACACGGCGACCGGTTGACCGCCCGCAGCCTGCCCGGGTCGGCGGCATCGTCGCTGTCGCTGGATCTGACCGTGGACGGCGCTGTCGTCACCGGCACGTGGGTGGAGCAGACCGACCCGACCGGCTACTACCGGGGCGCCCGATACCACGGCGCGATCCAGCTTCTGGCCGAGCCCACGGGTCGACGGATGGCCGGAAAGTGGGTGGGCTTCGGCAAGGACATGGACGTCAACACCGGCCCGTGGGAACTCGTCTTCCAGGACGCTTCGACGTCCAAGGCGACGCTCGATCGGTACAACACGTCGACGACGTAGCGCGTGGCTCGCGGGGGCAAGGCGGCCTGTCGGGCGCGCGCACGTCTCCGCTGTCGCATCCACGACGTCGGTTCACGCCGTCACCCGGGCGACGAACGCGGCGAGGTTCGCCACCGTCCGTTCGATCTTCTCCTCCAGGGTGAGCGACTCGTGGAGCCGGGCGCCGGCACCGGCGTCCTTCTTCCCCCGCACGTACAGCGAGCAGGCGAAGTCGGCGCACAGGTAGGTGCCGACCGAGTTGCCCTGCTGCCCGGCCTTGCCGGCCTTCGGCGCGACCATAAGGGAGACGCCGCTGTGGGTGGTCAGACAGATCGAGCACATGCCGCGTCGCGTCTGCCCGACGACGGGGCTGGGACGGCGCAACGCGAGGGCGCTCGGGTGGCCGTCCAACTCGGCGACGAGGTAGGCACGGTCGGGGGCCTGGGGGTCGTGCCAGCCGAGGAAGTCCAGGTCGTCCCAGGGGCGGTCGGCGAGGTCGCGCGGAACGTACAGCCGCTTCGCCTGGCCCTTGGTGCAGTTCACGAAGGCGGTACGGATCTCGTGTTCGGTCAACGGCTTCACGACAGGCAACGCTAATTTGCCTAAAGGAGTTAGGCAAATGCATAATCTCGTGAGGCAGGCGGGAGGGGTGGCATGGCACGTGTGGGGCTGAACGCGGAACGCCTGACCCGGGCGGGAGCGGAGCTGGCCGACGAGGTCGGCTTCGAGCAGGTGACCGTGTCGGCGCTCGCCCGGCGGTTCGACGTCAAGGTCGCGAGCCTGTACTCACACGTGCGCAGCTCCCAGGACCTCAGGACCAGGATCGCCCTGCTCGCCCTGGCGGAGATGGCCGACCGGGCCGCCGACGCCCTGGCCGGTCGGGCCGGTCGGGACGCGCTCACCGCCCTCGCGAACGTCTACCGCGACTACGCCCGGGAGCACCCCGGCCGCTACGCGGCGGCCCAGCTCCGACTCGACCCCGAGACGGCGGCGGCCAGCGCTGGCGGCAGACACGCCCAGCTGACCCGGGCGATCCTGCGCGGCTACGACCTGACCGAGCCGGCCCAGACGCACGCGGTCCGCTTGTTGGGCAGCGTCTTCCACGGGTACGTCAGCCTGGAGATGGGCGGCGCGTTCAGCCACAGCGCCCCGGACACCCAGGAGACCTGGGCACGCGTCCTGGACGCCCTCGACGCCCTGTTGCGGAACTGGCCCGCGCCCTGACCGGGGCGCCGCACCGCACCGGGTGACGGAGCATCAGGACACCGTCACAGCCCTGGGGCCGGCTGGTGGCGGCCGTAAGGTCGCCGACGCGTACCGGTCGGCCGGCGGTGGCCCTGATGGGCGTCGTCGGCGTCTACGGCTCCGCGTTGAACAGCGCGGTGCAGTTCTCCATCTCCACCGGGATCAGCTACATGGTCGCCGCCGGCAACGACGACGCCGACGCGTGCGCCTACTCGCCCGCGGCGGTCGCCACCGCCCTCTCCAGCGACACGCCCATGGCGGCACCCCACGTCGCCGGGAGCCGCCGCCCGGGTGCTCCAGCGTTACCCGACAGCCAGGTGAAGGCGTACCTGACGGCCCAGGCGACCCCGGTCAACAACCTGCGCCTGCTGTACGTGGACACGCTGCTCTGACCCGGGCGGCACCCGCCGGAACCCGTCGGCGTCGGGAGGCAGCGCCCCGACGCCGCGCTCCGCCGGGTTGCTCACGCCGTTCCGCGACGCGCCGCCGGTCCGCCGTCCCACACTGAGGGGGCGGACGAGGAGGGCTGGCCGGGGCGACGGCCGGACGGGGGGCGAGGGGCGGCGTGGAAGGTCTCGTGCTGATCGCGGTGCTGGGTGCCACCGTGCTGGTCGGGACCACGCTCGGTGGGCGGTACCGGGTCGCGCCGCCGGTCCTGCTCATCGGCATGGGCGCACTGCTGGCCCTCGCTCCGCCGCTGTCCGACGTGGTGCTCGATCCGGACGTGGTGCTGCTGCTGTTCCTCCCGGCGATCCTCTACCGGGAGAGCCTCACCACGAGCCTGCGGGAGATCCGGGCGAACCTGCCGGCCATCGCGCTGCTCGCGGTCGTGCTGGTGGGGGTCACCATGGTCACGGTGTCGCTGGTCGCGCAGGCGTTCGGCGTCGACCCGGCGGCGGCCTGGGTGCTCGGGGCGGTGCTGGCGCCCACCGACGCCGCGGCCGTCGCCGGCCTGGCCAAACGGATGCCCCGCCGGTTCCTCACCATCCTGCGGGCGGAGAGTCTGATCAACGACGGCACGGCGCTGGTGCTGTTCTCCGTCGCCCTCGGCCTGCTGGGCGGGGGTGCCGCGCCCGGGGCCTGGGAACTCGTCGGGCGGGTCGGCGGCTCGTTCCTCGGCGGTGTCGCGACCGGGCTGGTGGTCGGTGGCGTGGTCGTGCTGATCCGGCGACGCCTCGACGACCCGCTCCGGGAGGGCGCGCTCAGCGCGCTCACCCCGTTCGTCGCGTTCCTGATCGCGGAGGAGGTGCACACCAGCGGGGTGCTCGCCGTGGTCGTCGCGGGTCTGCTGCTCTCGTACGCCGGTCCCCGGGTCGTGCGGGCCCCCTCCCGGCTGATGGCCTACGCCTTCTGGGACCTCACCACGTTCCTGATCAACGGAGGGCTGTTCGTCCTGCTCGGGATGCAGATACCGCGCGCCCTGCGGGGCGAGACCAGCACCTCGATCGGGCGGGCCCTGAGCATCGCGCTGGTGGTGGCCGTGACGGTGGCCGCGACCCGGATGATGTGGGTGCACCTGGCGACCGAGGTCCTCCGG
Source organism: Micromonospora sp. NPDC050187 (assembly GCF_044459745.1). Lineage (NCBI taxonomy): Bacteria > Bacillati > Actinomycetota > Actinomycetes > Micromonosporales > Micromonosporaceae > Micromonospora > Micromonospora sp. NPDC050187. Next base: position 120,506 of record NZ_JBITJH010000013.1, on the reverse strand, counting down.
GTCGTCGACCGCCGCCGCTCCCAACGGGAACTGGAGGTGGGCTGGCGGGTACGCACGGCGGCCGGATGGGCCGGTTTCCGGGGCGCGGTCTCCCTGGCCGCAGCTCTCGCGATCCCGCTGACCGCCGCCACCGGCGAACCGGTCCAGGACCGTGACCTGGTCATCTTCTGCACGGTGGTGGCGATCGTCCTGATCATGCTGGTGCAGGGCACCACCCTGCCACTGGTGGTCCGGTGGGCCGGTCTCGTCGGCGACCAGCCCCGCGCCGACGAGGTGCACCACGCCCGGCTGAGTTCCACCCGGGTCGGGCTCGCCGCGCTGCCGGAGGTGGCCCGGCGGCTCGGCGCGGCGGCGGACGTCGTCGACCGGGTACGCGCCGACTACCAGGCCCACCTCGACGACATCCAGGCCGAGAAGGAGGGCCAGGTCTCGGCGGGGACCCGGGAGGTCGAGCGTCAGCTACGGCTGGAGGTGCTCGATCGCAAACGGCGCGAGATCACCCGGTTGCGCGACACCAACGAGATCGACGACACCGTGCTGCGCGAACTCCAGGCGGCACTGGACATCGAGGAGATCCGCCTGCTGGGCCCGGAGACGCCGGACTAGACTCCGGAGCCGGCCCACCGGGGCGGGCCGGACCCCCGGCCGCCGGAGTTCGTGAACCCCGGCCCGCCGGGAGCCCGCCCGCTCGGTCACCGCTCTGACGTCGTGCCGCCCGGCTGTCTGCCTGATGTCAGGAGAACTGCGCGAAGAACCGCCAGATCTCGCCCTTGGTCCAGGTCGTGACGCCACTCTCGGCGTAGGTCCCGTCGACCGGGGCGGGTAGGTGCCCGTTGTCGAACGCGGCCCACTGCACCGGATACCCGGCCCGGCAGCCGGAGTAGGCGGTGGTGATGTGCGTCCGGCTACCTGCCGCCGGCTCGGGCGGGTTCTGCTGGGCACAACCGTTGTTCCGGACGAACGTGTCACGCAGCGCCCGCCCCTGGGCGATGGTGAGCACGTTGTCCGTGATGCCGTGCAGGCCGAAGTACGCGACCGGCTGGGTGCCGCCGCTGCATCCGCTGATCTGCCCACCGGCGATGACCGCGACGGCCCGGAAGACGGTCGGTCGGGCGCAGGCGAGGGCGTAGCTCATGCCGCCGCCCCAACTGAAGCCGGTGGCGAAGCGCTGTGCCGGGTTGACGCAGAGGTCGCCCTCGATGCGCCGAAGCATGTCGTCGACGAAGGTGACGTCCTCGCCACCGGAGTTGGCCCAACCGTTGCCGAGGCCCTGGGGCGCGACCAGGATCGCGTTGTGGCCCGACTGCTCCCACTGACCGTAGTAGGACCAGGCCTGTCCACTCGTGCCACCGGAGTCGATCTCGCTGGCGGTCCCGCCCCGCCAGTGGAACGCGAAGACCAGTCGGTACCGGTGGTTGTTGTCGTAGGTGGCGGGCATCCGCAGGATGAACGACCGACTCCTGCCGTTGCTCTGGATCTGGTGCGTGCCGTTGCGCAGCGTCGGGGCCTTGCCACATCCATCGCCCCCCGGGGGTGACGTGGTGGGCGGTGCACTGGTGGGCGGTGGGGTGCCACCGTCGACGCGGACGAGTTGCCACTGCTGGTTGGCACCGTTCCAGTCGTCGTACTGCACGATGTTCCCGCCGTCAGCGGTCGAGGCGCCCTGCACCTCCAGCGCCTTGTTGCTGTTCCGGTTGATCAACCGGACGTGCCCGCCGTCGGAGTCGGCCAACCGCCACTGCTGGTTGGTCCCGTTGTGGTCGGTCCACTGCTGGATCGTCCCCCCGTTGGCCGTCGACCGGTTCGCCACATCCAGGACCTTGCCCGAGTGCCGCGACGTGATCCGGTAGTGGCCGCCTCCGGAGTCCACGAACTTCCACTGCTGATGGTTACCGTCGTTCCGGGACCACTGCGTGATCCGCGCGCCGTCGCCGGTCGCCTGGTTGTACACGTCCAGCGCCTTGCCGCTGTTGCGGTTCACCACCACGTACCAGGCGTTGGTGTCCACCGACGCGGCGTCGGCGGGGACGGCGTTCACCGCGACCACCGTGCCGGTCGCGACGACAGCCGCCGCGAGGACGGCCAGTCCGGACCGCCCGCGGCGTCCCGGGGTGAAGGCGGGACGAGCCTCGTCCATCGTTCTCATGATCTGCTCCTCTGGGCCTCGTCCGCTCGGAGCGGACGGGTTCGGCCGAGTGCCGGCGCCGACCGCGGCGGCAGCACGTCGACAGGGTCTGTGGGCACATCACCCGGTCACCGGCATGCGCGGCCACCGGGTCAACCGACGGATCGCGTCCGGTCGGTTCAGGCGATCACGCAGGACGCGCCGTTCAGGGTGAAGGCGCTCGGCTTGGCGGCGTCACCGGTGTGCGTGGCCTGGAAACCGACGGTGATCGAACCGTTGACGGGGATGGCGGCGTTGTGGGCCACGTTCCGGGCCGTCACCTGCCCCGAGGACGGCGCGTAGGACGCGTTCCACCCGGAGGTGACGACCTGACCACCGGGCAGGGTGAAGACCAGGGACCAGCCGTCGACGGCGCTGGTGCCGGTGTTGGCGATGGTGATGTCCTCGGTCAGCCCGCTGTTCCAGGCGTTGACCCTGACCGCCACCCGGCAGGCACCGGAACTTGGCGGCGGCGTGGTCGGCGCGGGAGTGGTCGGCGGCGGCGTGGTGGGCGGCGGCGTGGACAGACCGAGGAACTGGATCGCGGCCGCCGCCATGCCGCCGGAGGGCAGGCTGTGCCCGGCGCCCTGGATGGCGTACGCCTCCACCTGGACGGTGCCGGTCGGGTCGGCGAACCTGCGGCGGTTCCAGGTGGACTGTGGGGTGTCGATGAAGGTGGGCGTCTGGCTGAGACCGAACACGTTGGTCCACTGCTCGACCGTCTCCTGCAACAACTGGTACGGCACCAGCGTGTCGTTGGTGCCGTGCCAGAGCTGCACCCGTGGGCGCGGACCGGAGTAGCCGGGGTACGCCTGCCGGACCGCGTCACCCCACTGTTGCGGGGTCCGGTTCATGTTCCCGCCGGTGCACTGGCTGGCTCCGGGCGGGTAGTCGGCCGCGTTGGCGAAGCAGGTGTACGGAACCCCCATGAACGCGGCTCCGGCCTTGAACACGTCGGGGTAGACGGCCAGCATGTGATTGGTCATCATGCCGCCCGACGAACTGCCGGTGGCGTAGACCCGTTCGGGGTCGCCGCCGTGTTGACGCTGAACAAAGTTGACCATGGACACCAGTGAAACGGGGTCACTGCCGCCGCCGCGCCGCTTGGCAGCGTCCGACCAGGTGTCGAAGCAGTTGCCGAACCCGGCCTGCTGGGTCGCGGTCGGGTAGATGACAATGAATCCGTACCGGTCGGCCAGCGAGGCGAACTCGCTGCCGGAGTAGAAGCCGGGGCCCGACCCGCCACAGCCGTGCATGGCGACCACGATCGCCGGCCTGGCCGGGCGGGAGTCGGGCAGGTAGAGGTGCATCCGCATCCGGCCCGGGTTGTCGCCGAAGCTGGTCACCTCGACCAGCGACGCCGCGTGGGCCGGCTTGAGAGCGGGGATCACGAGGCCGGCCACCGCCAGGGACGCAGCCAGGGCGAACAGCAGACTCCGCCTGATTCTCGTACGCACGTTCTCTCACCTCTGCAGGTTGAGATCGGCCGCGTGCCCGGCACGGGTACACCCGGTTCCCCGCGCTGGCACGTCCTGGCCTACGACATCTGGGGTTGCCCTGTCCGGCCCCGCGCACGTCGCGTGACAGAAAGTCTCCCCCTCGGGCCGTCAAGTGTCAATTGAACTAGCTCGATGGCGTCTGGAGCGTCGACCGGTCGCCGCCAATGACCCCGTCTACAGTCGAGGCACCGTCCCCGAGCCGCCCCGGAGCACCCTCGTGAACAGCCCTTTCAACATCGAGGAGATCTTCCCCGACGACGGGGACCACTCGGCGCGGCTGCCCCGACGGCAGACCGGGAACTCGCCACAGGGGCTCGCGGTGACACTGCTGGCCGACTACACGCTGCGGGACCTGGCCTGGCTCCCGTCCGCGGCGATCGTCGCGTTGCTCACCGAGGCCCGGGTGAGCCCCACCGGTGCCCGTGCCGCCATCAGTCGACTGGTCCGCCGTGGCGTGCTGGAGGGCAGCCGACAGGGACGGCACAGCTTCTACCGGCTCAGCCGGGCCGCCGCCGTCGACCTGGCCGGCGGTGGCAGGTGGATCCTCACCGCCACCGCCACGGCGCAGCCGTGGGACGGATGCTGGACCCTCGTCGCCTTCTCGCTGCCCCAGGAGCGCGGCACCCAACGGCGGGCCCTGCGTGGTCAGCTCCGGTGGCTGGGCTTCGCGCCGCTGTACGACGGCCTGTGGATCTCACCGCACGAGCTGACCCCGCAGGCCCAGAGCCGACTCGGCCAGGTAACCGGCACCGTCACGGTGTTCCGTGGACGACCGGCCGACCTCGACACCGTCACCAACCGCCAGCCCCTCGACGCCTGGGACATCGCGGCGATCGCCCGGCACTACGAGACCTTCCTCCGGCGCTGGCGTCCACTCCTTCCGCAGGTGGGATCCGGGCAGGTCAGCGGCGCGGAGGCGGTGCGGGCCCGCACCGAGGTCATGGACACCTTCCGCCGCTTTCCCACGCTCGATCCGCAGCTACCCATCCAGCTGCTTCCCCCCGGATGGCTCCGGGAGCCGGCCCGGGAGGTGTTCGCCGCCGTCTACGACGGCCTCGCCGACGCCGCCGAGCAGCACGTCCGCGCCGTCGTCGCACGCTCCGGCGGCAGCGCGCAACCCGGCATCCGGGCCCACCTCACCACCGACATCCTCGCCGGAACGGTCGGGCCCGCCACCGTACCGTCAGCGCTCCTACCCGGGTAGGAGGCGAGGTGCCGCCGTCCGGTGCACGCAGGACAAGTTCCCACACGTTCGATAACCTTCGGTGACCAGTCTCGGTCGACGGACCGCCGGGAAGCCCCCTCGGCCCCACGTCGTCCGATCGGCACCCCTCGCCGCTGTCGGCTACCGCTCGTCGAGGAGTGCCATGCGTCAGATCGTCCGAGGGCTCGGCCTGGTGGCGGCCGTGGCCACACTGTCGTCCTGCGGAACCGTCACCGTCGCGCAGTCACCGGCCGACCAGGGGGCACGATTCCCCGTCCCGGCGACGGGCGCACCGACTGTCCACGCCGAATGGGCCTCCTGCGCGGTGGACGCGCCGATGGATCCAAAGCCGCCCCAGGAGGCACTCACCCTGCCGCGCCTCGACGGCGGTTTCCGCGCGACGGCCGCGATCCACTGTCAGCTCGATTACCGGCGACGTGCCGACGGTGGTCTCGACCTGGTCCTCACCGAAGGTCGGGCCACTGACCTGACGGTCCTGCTCACCGCGCTGCGCCGCCCCGACACGTCGGCCGGCCCCGAAGCGTGCACCCTGGAAATGCCCTGGGTGCCGAACCTGCTGCTGCTCGACGCTAGCGGCCGGTGGATCCGGCCGGGAATCCCGGTCGACGGCTGCGGCAAGCCGCTCCCCGACCTGGTGCCGGCGGTGCGAGGACTGCGGCTGGCCACTGTCTCGGAGCGGGTCGTCCGCGAGATCGAGTCGGCCGGCGCGGCCAGGGCCGGCTGTTCGCAGGATCACCGGAACGTGGTGGCCTCCGAGACCGGGTATCCCGACTCGTCGTTACGGCCGGGCCGGGGATCGGTCCCGTTCCGGTCCACCGCCCCGGTGCGGCTGTGCGGATACCGCGTCCCCGCCGAGGAGCGCGGGCTGGCGGATCCCGGTGGCGACTTCGCGTACGGGCGGACCCTCTCCCCGCAGCAACGGAAGTCCGTGGAGCGGGCCTTGACCACGCTGCCCCCTGCGACGGATTGCGCGGGCAACGCGCACCGGTTCGCCGTGCTCGCCAACCCGGGTGGAGCGGGCGGAACCGTGTACGTCGAACTCGACCACTGTCGACGGGTCCTGGTCTCGCCGCTCTACGGCCCGCCGACGCTGGCCCAGGCCGACCGTACGTTTCTCGGACTTGTCGCGGATCTCGACGGGTCCGCCCGGTCGGCGCCACGCTGAACAGCAGCTCAGAAGAGGAGCTGCGCCTGGTCGTAGCACCAGCGGACGTGGACGAGCAGCGCCTCCCGGGTGTCGACATCGGCGAGGATCGTCAACGGAGGCACGGCCGGAGGGTGATCCTGGAACTGGCCGCCGCCGTCGTCGTCGGGACGGGGTGGTGGAGATGGTGGGCAGCCCCCGCTGTGGCATCATGTCGCGACGGTCGGCCCGCCGTCAGACATTGCGACGTACGGACGGTGAGTGGTAATGCTGCGCTCTGGCCTGCGACTCGGCGACCGGTACCGGCTCGACGCCAGGATCGGTGCCGGTGGCATGGGCGAGGTGTGGCGGGCGGTCGACGTGCTGCTCGGACGGACCGTCGCGGTCAAGGCCATGCTGCCGGACGTGGCGGACGACCCGGACTTCGCCCGTCGGTTCCTGGTCGAGGCGAAGGCGATGGCCAGCGTGAACCATCCCGCCGTGGCGTCGATCCACGACTACGGACACAGCGACGGGCTGACCTTCCTGGTGATGGAGTTCGTCGACGGGCAGTCGCTGTCCCAACTGCTTGCCCGGCACGGCCGGCTCTCCCCCGCCGACACCATGCACCTGGTGACGCAGGCCGCGGACGGGCTCCAGGCGGTCCACGAATGCGGCATCGTGCACCGGGACATCAAGCCGGCCAACCTCCTGGTCCGCCCCAACGGGTCGCTGCTGATCACCGACTTCGGCATCTCGCGCCGGCACGACGCGTCACTGCTGACCGCGTCCGGCGCGGTTCTCGGCACGCCGACCTATCTCTCGCCGGAACAGGTGCTCGGTCGGCCGGCCACCGCGCTCAGTGACGTCTACTCGCTCGGGCTCGCCGCCTACGAGTGCCTGTCCGGGCAGCGTCCGTTCACCGGGGACAACCCGTACGCGATCGCCCTGCAACGGGTGCAGGCGGTCCCCCGGACCCTCGGTGACGACGTACCGCAGCCGGTGCGGGCCGTTGTCGAGCGGGCCCTGGCCACCGAGCCGGCGGACCGCTGGCCGTCCGCCGCCGCGCTGGCCGCTGCCGCCCGCTGGTCGTCCGGTACGGCCGCCCACCCGCCCGCGCCCCCACCGGTCGCCGCCCCACCGCTGCCGGCCGGGCCGGCACCGGTTCCACCACTGCCGGTCCCGCCGGTCGCGGGTTCGTTGGTCTCCGTTCCTCCACCGGGGCCGGCGGCCCCCGCCCCTGGACGGTCGACGCGGCGACGGTGGGTGGTGCTGGCCGGGACGGTCGCCCTCGTTCTGGCTGGCGGGGTCGCGGTCTGGCAGGCGACAGGCCGCGACGGCACCGGGTCACCGGCCGACGCCGGCCCGCTCCGGCAGAACGCCACGCCGTCGGCCGGACCGTCCGTGCCGGCCGGGTTCGCCGCCTGCGCCGCGGCGTTCTGTCCGACCACCCCACTGTGCTGGGGTGGTCTGGTCAGCATCAGCGGGACCGCGATGCCGCCCCGGAAGGCGGACTGTGCCGGCGAGCACACCTGGGAGACGTTCGCCGCGATCCGGCGGCCCGACGACGCGGTGGACCTGCCGCAGGACGAACTGCTCACCCACGACGTGATCAGGACGGCCTGCTCGGCGTCGAGCCTGACGGCGCGCAGCGCCGTGCCGGACGACACCCGGGGCTGGGTACGTGACGCCTGGCCGATGGAACTCTCCACCGACCAGGGTTGGCTGGTGCACTGCCTGGCCCGCCCGGAGACCGGCAGCGCGACGGGCGCCGCGTTCCGGCCGGCGTGACGGGTGGCCGGAGCCAGAGAGGTGGTCCACCGCCTCGGCCCGGAGCAGCGGTGCGGCCGACACCGGATCAGGCCGGGACGGGCAGCTCCTGCCGGTAGAAGATGTCGATGTCGACCTCTTCCCCGCCGACCGTCAGCGTGTCCCAGGCGCCACTGGCCAGCAGGGTCCGTACGGTCTCGCCCTTGAGCGTCCGCAGATGGTCCAGGAGGACCTGATCGTCGGGCAGGCCGGCGAGGCGGGACGACAGGCGGGCGCGGATCTCACGCATCCGCTCCATCAGCGCCTCGAGGTCCGCCTCGCGGTCCGGACCGTCCGTCGCCGGTGCACCGCCGCTCTCGGCGATCACGTCGGCGATCACGTCCTTGATGGCGCGGTTGGCACCCTGCTCGTCGGTGGTCACCATCGCGTTCCACGCGCGGCTCTTGTGCCGGTACTGGAGCATCGACATCGCCGCCTCGTGCCGGACGAAGTCGGCGTCCCGGAAGGGTCTGCCGTTCCAGCCGCTGGCGAGCGACCGGGCCAGCGAGATGGCCGACGCCAGTCCGCTGTTGAGCCCGCGCCCCGGCCAGAAGTGGATCGAGTTGGCGGCGTCCCCGAGCAGGAAGCCGTAGGTGCCCGGGGTGGTCGCCGTCGGGGCGTACAGCCGGCCGGTGAAGCGGGGCCGCTGCACCATGTCCAGGCGGAACGCGGTGACGGCGCTCAGATTCTCCGGGCTGACGCCGAAGAACGCCAGCCCCTCCAGCACCCGCCTCCACAACGGCGACCCTCTGAGCAGGGCGGGCAGGAACAGCGTGCCGTGGGTCGAGCACTGGAAGTCGCCGTCGTCCTCCCGGGCCATCAGACACGGCCGGGAGGCGATGCAGTCCTTGAATTCACGGCGGACCGGGTCGAGCCCGACGACCTCGGCGGCCTCGGCGTCGGTGAGGCGCATGTTCAGGAAGCCCTCGCCGCCGAGGGAGTTGAGCAGGAAGCGGTTCTGGGCCACGGTCAGCAGGACACTCATCGCGTCCGGCAGGTCGGACTTCACTCGCAGGCCCAGGACGACGTCCTGGAGGTGCCGACCGTCGACCGAGTAGATCGAACTGTCGGCGACGCCGAACCTGGTGGTGAAGTGCTCGCGGGTCCGCGACCGCGCGCCGTCGCAGATGGCGAGCACATGCTCCTGGGCGACCGTCTCGTGCTGCTCGGCCGCATCGAACCGGGCGGGCACCAACCGGATCCGGTCGGACTTCTCGTTCGCCAACTCCAGGAGCTTGTCCTCGATGTAGGCGATCCGGATGTTGCGGGGGCCGTAGCCACGGATCGAGTCGGGACCCGACGGCCACATCTCGGAGTACGCACCGGGGACGAAGAGCCGGTCCTGCGCCTCCTCGGGAAGATTGAGGTACTGGCGACTCTGGACGGTTACGACCTGCTGCCGCCGGGTGTTGCCCTGCGTCTCGTTCTTCCACACGACCCGCGAGCCGTCCCGGGTCCAGCGGCCGTCGTACACGGTGACGGCGACCCGGTGACCCAGGAGGCGTTCGAGGAGCAGGGCCAGGCTCAGCCCGACCGGTCCACCACCCGAGACGGTGACCCGCAGGACGGGACCCGGATCGACGACGGCGGCCGGCTTGATGGAGGGCTGGAAGAGGGTGAGATCGGAGATCATCGTGGTCACGTCGGCCGTCACCTCGAAACAGAACGTCTCGTCGGTGATCGTGATCAGGTCGCCGTGCTGGAGAACGTGCGAGGTGATCCGTCGGCCGTTGACCAGCGTGCCGTTACGGCTGCCCCGGTCGTACAGCACGTAGCCGCGCTCCTCGCGCACCATTTCCGCGTGGGAACGGGAGACTCCACTGCTGGAGATCACCACGTCGTTGTCACTCAGGCGGCCGAAGGTGAACCGGGTGTCGCCGACCGGAATCCGCCGCCCGGCAAGGGGCCCTTTGCGCCCCACGATCTCAGGTACCACTCGGTTCGGGCCTTTCTGCAGGCGTCGACGGGTTATGGGCTCACGGCAGAGGCCGGCTCACGATGCGTGAAAGCCATGATCCTCCGGAAGCATGTGCACTCTAACCACCTCACCCGCACCGGGTCAGTCGGCCCACAGGCTCATTCGGATCGGGTTGCCGACACGGAATCGCTTACGGGGCAAGTGATCCGGGAGTGCAGCCGGCCGCCGTTTTCCCGCCGCCCACCTGGAAGCGGGACATCCGGTGTTCGTTCGAATGCTGTCGACCGGGTCTCAGGAGACGACGGACAGGAACGGGCTGGGCTGCCCGCTCCAGGAAACGTAGAGCCTCCCGGGCCCGGGTGCTGGCCACGAAGAGCAGACACCGTTCCCGCAGCAGGTCGTTGTCGTGCTGCACCTGGTCCACCTCGGGCGGGGTGACCTCCTTGGCGAACGGCACCGCCGTCGCCGTTGAAGCGCGCACAGACCCGCGATCTCGCCCGGCCGTACGCCCTGCGCCCGCCACTCGCGGACCTGCTCGACGAGGGCGGCGACCTCGGCCGCGCCCGTCGGGTGTCCCGCCGCCGGGGGTCGCCGGCCGTGCAGCAGCGACCGGTACCCGGCCAGGCTGTCGTCGCCCTCCCCGCCCAGTTCCGCCACCCGTGACCCGACCAGCACCCCGGTCGACCAGGTGAGGATCTCCGCGGTGCTGCGGTAGTTCACCCGCCCCCGCGCCAGAAGTCGTTGATCCGGATGATCCGCATCCGGGGGTCCCGGGCGTTGTGCACCGACTCCAGGTGCAGCCCCTTGTCGGCGTGCAGCTCGGCGATGGTGAGCTGCTGGAACTTCGCCATCGCCTTGCGTACCCCGGCCTTGACCGGGTTCTCCAGGACGTCGTAGCTCTGCCAGAAGCTGTTGGCGAAGGCGAGCTGCGGCACGGACGGACCTCCGGGTCGGTGGATCGGGGCGGTGCAGGGTCAGACCAGCGTCGGCTCGTCGTCGCCGTTGGCCTGTGCCTGGTCATAGAACCAGCGCAGATGGTCGAGCAGAGCATCCCTGGCGTCGGCGTCGGCGAGCACCGCCAGCGGAAAGCCCGGCCGCAGGGCGAGCTTGGCGGCGGCGATCTCGACACCCGGCAACTGGTTCAACCGCTGCCGCAGCTCCTCCCGCAGGGTCACGTCGTCGAACGGCGTACGGATGCTGAGGTGCTGGAAGACGACCTCGCACTTCCCGCTGGGGTAGAGCGCCACGGGCCAGATGTTGCCGTACTCGTGTTCCTTCCCCCGGGCCATGAGGAAGCAGGAGGTCTCGTTGCCGTTTCCATAGGACAGGGTTCCGCCCATCATGGTCCACGCGTCGAGCACGACGGCGGTGGCCGTGGCGACCGCCGGCCCCTGGGACGTGGTGAGCTGCTCGATGAACCGCGCGGCGTGGTCGACGTCACTGTTGGAGCGGGACCACGGCTCGGGCAGATCTGCCGGCGTCACCCCGGCGAGCTGCGCCAATTCCTCGACGGTGATGCGCTGGGCCTGGTCGGCGCGGCCGTGCTGGTCGAACGTCACGCCCTCGGCGCGCAGCACGTCACGCGGGTCGTCGGTACGGTCGGGTTCGAGCCACCGGAAGTTGCCCGCGACGATCCCGCCAGCCTGGAGCACCCGGTGGGCGTTCAGGGTCGGGTGGTTGGCCAGCCGGTTCCCCACCGGTTGTGGCGCCGTGCCGATCAGGGCGGCCAGGTCGCCGTAGGTGGTCCACGAGCCGGCTGGCAGCTCGGCGAGGGCCTTCGCCAGTACGTCCCAGGGCACGTCGGACTGGTTGCCGGTCTGCTCGGTGGGGCCGGGCCAGATGGTGATGATCCGCTCGGCGAGGTCGTCGGCTCGCGCCAGAATCTCCGAGCGGCCCCACCGCTGCCGGTCGGCGATGTCCTGGTTCAGCCGGACACCGCTCTTCGCCAGGGCGATCCGCTTGGCGGCGAACGGTTTGTTGCTCAACTCCGAGTTGTAGCCGGTGAGGGTCAGGTTCCCCAGGGTGTGCACGAGCGCGTCGTGCGCCTCATCGGGGGTTTCGTCCGCGTCCAGGTCGGTGGCGAGCATCTTCCGCCACTCGTCGCTGAGGGTCTGCGGCAGCACGTGCTCGATGGTCAGCTTGTCCAGCGCCACCGGCTCCTTGTTGTCGTGGGACTCCTCCAACCAGCGCAGCACCAGACTGCGCTGGCCGGCCCGGCCGTTGAGGTAGAACGGGATGGTCCGTACCAGGGCGCGCAGGCCCGCATCGGTGGCCCAGTGTTTGCGGCCCGTCGACAGGTACTTCCGCACCGCCTCGTCCACCGGCAGGTCCTTGTCCATCTCGGTGACCACGGCGAGCAGGATGCGGTTGATGTTCATGGTGCTCCGGCCGATCAGCAGCCGCCGGACGAAGAAGCTCTCCAGGTACAGCATCGCCGAGGCGATCTGCGCCGACGTCGCGGTGCCCTGGTCCCGCCGGTCGAGCAGGTGCAGCAGTACCGGGTAGACGGTGGTGGTGCCCCACGCGCTGAGCCGTTCCAGCCGCCGCCGCACGCCCGGGTCCTGCTCCTCGGCGGGGTGCAGGATCACCCGGAGCAGCGCGCCGAGCCGGCTGAACCGGCGTACCTCCGCCTCGATGTCCGCTTCGGTGTGCAGCTTTTCGAGGCGCTTCTGCTGGTCGACGTACGTGTCGGTCTGCTTGACCTTCGGGTTGCGCTGGACCAGGTCGAGCCAGAAGAGCAGGACCAGCTCCGTCGAGGTCAACCGCTGCTGGAGCGGCAGCCAGAGCGACTCGTACACGGTCTGGCCCCGGGTCGGCAGCCGCATGAAGAGGTAGTTGCGCAGCAGGTCAGCCTGGGTGAGCGTCAACCCGGTGTTGTTCAGCGACTCGAAGATCCGGTAGACGTTGTCGTTGGGTTGGGCGGTGATCGCCACCAGCGCCAGTCCGGTGACCACGGCACTCTCGATCTGCCCGACGTCGACCGGGTCCTCGGCGGAGCCGAGCGCGGTCAGCGCCTTGGCGAAGAACCGGTACGCCCGGCCCACCGGGTTGTCACCGCGGGCCTGCGGGGTCGCCTTCACACAGGCCACGTACGCGTCCCGGTCGGCCTGGGTGGGGATCAGCTTGAGCCAGCGCTGCTCCTCGAACGGGTTGGTCAGGTACTGCTGGTCCAGCCGGAGCCGGTGTTTCGGGTCCTCGTGCTCGGCCCGATGATCGCGCAGGGCACAGAGCAGGATCGTCAGCGTGGTGAGCCGCTGCTGACCGTCCACCACCAGGTACTCGGCGACCCCGACCGGCCCCATGGTGGGGCTGGGCGCGAGCACCAGCGAGCCGATGAAGTGGGTGGCGGTCGGGTGGTCCGCCCGGTCCCTGGCAAGCTGGCAGACATCGTCCCAGATCCGGGCGAGCTGGAGCTCGGTCCACGAGTAGGTCCGCTGGTAGAGCGGGACGTGATACTGCTTCGCACCCTCCAACAGCTGTTGCAGCGTCGTCTCCTGCGCCGAGACCATCCCGTTTACCGTCCTTTGTAGATCAACCCGCCAGCCTGGCAAGACAATCAGATCGTTCCGGGCGTAGCAACCTACGACCGGGCGAAGAGGACGGGACCAGAGAGGTGGCCCGCGCTGGCCGTCAGGACCGGGGCACAGTGCACTTCGTCGACACTGTCGAGCTGCCCCACCTATGGGGCAGCCACATCTGGGACAGCAGGGACCGCCGTCAACCCCTGCCGCTCCGGGCCGGACCGGCACGGTTCAGGAGCGCCCGAGGCGGTCCAGCAGCTCGCCGAGGAGCGCGTGCTCCCCGGCGGTGAGCCCGGTCGGATCCTGCTCCAGCAGGGTCCGCAGCGCCAGCGCTGTGCTGGCGCGGGTCGCCGCCGGGGAGTCGCCGCGCGCGGTGGTGTCGAGGACGCCGGCGAGCGCGGCCTCCCGTACCCGGTCCGAGAGGCCCGGGTCGCGCGCCTCCTCAGGCTGCGTGATCAGGCTGAGGGTGACGCCGACGTTGGCGGCGAGAAGCTGCTCGGCCGCCTCGTCGACCGGTACCCGCAGCAGCCCCTGGCGCGCGGCGGCGCCCAGCAGGTCCCGCAGCATGGCGTGGGCGGGCGCGGTGATGGCGCAGGGCCGGCCGGGCTCGACCCGTCCGTAGAGCAGGGCGTAGAAGGTCGGATGTTCCAGCCCGAACCGGACATGCTCGTCCCAGCCCTGGCGGATGTCGTCCAGCGCGTCCCGGGTGTCGCCGGAGGGCCGCGGGGAATGGACGTACTGGCTGAAGCCGTGGTTGATCACCGCGTCGATCAGGCCCTGCTTGCTGCCGAAGTGGTGGTACAGCGTCGGCGCCTGCACCCCCGCGCGCTCGCAGACCGCCCGGGTCGACAGGTCACGGTCGCCGGAACTGTCCATCAGCTCGGCGGCGGCCAGCAGGAGACGGTCCCGGGCATTGCCGCTCAGCACACGACGAGGCATTGCGCTATGGTACGCCATGTAGCGCTACAGTAAGTTGTGTAGCGCATGTAGCAGCGGAGGGAGAGACATGGACACGGCAGTTCCCCAGGTCGTCCAGGAGTACTTCGACGCGAGCGCGCGGCGCGACGTCGAGAGCGTGGTCGGTCTGTTCGCCGAGGACGCGGCAGTCGTCGACGAGAGCGAGACCCGGCGCGGCCGGTCGGAGATCCGGGCCTGGCAGGAGGGGCCGGCGTCGCGGTACGAGTACACGACCGAGCTGCGCCGGGTGGAGCCGGCCGGGACGGACGCCTTCCTGGTCAGCGGCCGCATCGAGGGGAACTTCCCGGGCGGTACGGCCGATCTGACCTGGCGGTTCACGCTCGCCGGCGACCGGATCCGTCAGCTGGAGATCGCACCCTGACGCCCCCCGGACCATCGAACCGTTTCAGGAAGGAAATCCGAAAGGAAGTCATGAGGACCTGACCGAACGGCGTTTCGGGAGCACCGACGTACTGGTCAACAACGCCGGCCGCAGCTGGTACGGCTCAGTCGAGGGCATGGACGAGGCCGCCGTACGCAAGACGTTCGAACTGAACTTCTTCTCGGTGCTGCGGGTGACGCGCGCCGTGCTGCCCGGGATGCGGGCCCGGCGCGCCGGCTGCATCGTCAACATGTCCTCGGTTGCCGGCCTGGTCGGCACGCCCGGATTCGGCTTCTACACGGCGGCGAAGTTCGCCGTCGAGGGGCTGACGGAGGTGTTGCGGCAGGAGGTCGCGCCGTTCGGCATCAGGGTGCTCGCGGTCGAGCCCGGCGCTTTCCGCACCCGGGTCTCAGCCGGCGGGGACGAAGCTCGTTCCGAGTTGTGCATCCGTGCGGTGGGTGAGGTACTCGAGCTGGGAACTCAGCTTCGACTTCAGCACGTCCTCGGCCGGGACCTCCTCCCCGAGCGTCTGCACGGTGTCGGAGACGGTCAGATAGACCAGGGCACCGGTGACCGGATCGAACAGCGTCGCACTGAAGAACGGCGTCCAGCCGTCGCTGTTCGGAAGGTAGACGAAGACTCGGTGGAAGACCACGAACCCGTTCAGGTCCGGCTTGCTGTCGTAGCTGCGCCATTCCTGGTGGTAGGTGCCGTGCTCCTCCTTGAGCTTGCCATTGCACTCCCCGTTGCCCGTCAGGTGGACGAAGTAGTCCTTGACCGTGCTGCGGAACTGCGGCTTCACGTACGTGACGTAGGCGGCGGAGCTGGTTTTGCCTTGCGTGTACCACTTACCCGCGAACCGGGACGGGCTGTGCAGCCAGTTGTTCCAGTCGTTGCCGGCGATCTTGTCGACACACTGGGTGCCGATCGTCGGGAAGGTGCGCACCGAGGCGTGCGGGCTGCTCGGGTTGTCGAAGGCACCACCGGCTACCGGCATGACGTCGTCGAGCCGGTCGAATGGCGGGTCCTGGTAGGTGACCTCGGCGGTGTACGTACGGAAGCCGTTGCGGGCCAGTTCGTCAACGACGCCGATCATCTGCGGGATGACGTGCGAGTTCTGCCAGATCAGGACGACGGCCTTGATCTGCGACCCGAGCAGGGCCTTGGCTGCGGCCGAGGCGTACTGCGCGGGGTTCCAGCCTTCGACCATCTTCTGGGCCAGGATCATACCGAGGTTCTTCATGACCTCGGCGCAGTCCGTGAACGCATCACCGACGGCGTCCCCGAGCGCCTGGGTAGTCGTCGGCTTGAGCTGGGCGATCTTCTCGAAGTGCTTGTAGACACAGGAACCCACCCGGGCGGCCTGGTCGGTCGCGGCGATGGCCCGGACGACAGCGTCGGTCGGCTTGGCCGGCATGACCACCTGGAGCGAGGCCGACATCAGGTCGAGGATGGGGCGGGCAAGGTCCAGCGAACCGCTGATGACCAACGGCTTGTCCCTGCCGAACTGCGCGGCGTCCACTTTCAAAGTGATCATGCTGCCGCCCGCCATGACGACCGACTGGTCGTTCATGCGGCGACCGAGCAGGTCGACCAGCAGGCTGTACGGGTTGGTTGGTTCGGGGGTGACCGCCTCGTACGTGACCCCTCTGGGCAGTCGCAGCAGGTACGGCTCGGTGTGGCGGTTGCTGAGGTGCAGCGTGAACGTCTTCCGGGTGGCGTCCTCCCGGACGAACGTGACGCACTCGATCGTCTTGGGCACGAAGGCCTTCAGCGTGATCGTGAGCGGTAGGGCCTGGTACTTGCAGTCCTGCGCCACCGGCGGGTTGCCTGCGGCCCGGCCGATTCCGCCCAGGAGGAGGTTGTCGCTGCTGAGCAGGTTCCTGGCCGTGGTCTTGGCCCGCTCTGTCGCCTGCTCGACGTCCCACCAGCCGATGTCCCAGACCGAGAACCGATCGGTGCGGACGGTCGCGGTGTGTTTCTTCTTGTCGACGGAGTCCGGCGGCAGCGCCACCCACTCGTCGTCCTCCAGGCGCAGGATCGCCAGATTGTCCACCTGCTCCTGCGTGGCGTTCTCGGGGTACGAGATGGTGATGGTGGCGTTGGCGTCGGGCTCGAGCTTGCCGCCCTGGACTTCGACCTTGGTCGCCGAGCCGCCGAACAGCTTGTAGCCGCCAGTCCCCACCGTCGGCGGCTCGACCGTCGTGAGCTTGAGGCTTCCGCCGTCGAGCTCGGACTCGCCGACCGTGACCGTCGTGTCGGTCGCGTCATCCCGGGCGGTTGTCTCGCCGCTGTCCGTACACGCCGACGTGATGCCGACCAGGAGCGCGAGGCTCACCAACGATGCGGCTGGTCGTCGCATGAATCCATACCCTTCGCATGTGTACGGCGGGAGCGATGGCCCGGGGCAGGCGTGACGCCCCCAGGTCGTCCCGCACGGCGCTCGTCCGTTCCACCACTCAGAAGGGGATGGGCAAGCCCCTACCCCACCGGAGTCCCGCCCACCGGACCCGGGCCCACGCCCCGGCACAGGCGCCCTATCGCTTCCCGTCCGTGGAGTATGTCCCATCGTCCACAGTGGCGCCTGGGCCGGTCCGGCAGGCCTGAGGGACCGATCATCAGAAGCAGCCTCGGGTGAACCGCCACCGCAGACCATCCGCTGGCCGTCAGGCCGGTCAGTCAGGTCACCACGGTGAAGCCGGCCCGCAGCAGGTGCTCGTCCCGGGAGGACGCCCCGACGAGCAGGTCGAACGCGCCCGGCTCGACGATCCGCGCGCCCCGGGCGTCGACGAGCGCGCAGCTCGCCACGGGCAGGGTCAGCTCGACTGTGCGCGCCTCACCGGGGGCGAGGGACACCTTCCGGTACCCCTTCAGCTCCTTCTCCGCCCAGGTGACCGAGGTGACCGTGTCGCTGACGTACACCTGCACGGTCTCCCGCACCGGGCGGTGCCCGGTGTTGCGGACCTCGACCCGGGCCCGCAGGGTGTCCCGCGCGCCCACCGTCGGGGTCAGCACGCGCAGGTCGGCGTACTCGACGGTGGTGTAGCTCAGGCCCTCGCCGAAGGCGAACGCCGGGCTCTGGGTGAGGTCGGCGTACCGGGTGCCGTGCTGGCCCCGGATCTGGTTGTAGTAGGTGGGCTGCTGGCCGGCGTGCCGGGCGAAGGAGATCGGCAGGCGGCCCTCCGGTTCGGTGAGTCCGAGCAGCAGCTCGGCGACCGCCCGACCGCCCCGCATGCCCGGGTTGGCGGCGTAGACCACGGCGGCGGCGGAAAGCGCGGAGGGCGGCAGCACCAGGGGCTTGGAGGCGATCAGGACGACGATCAGGGGCCGGCCGGTGGCGGCGAGCGCGTCGAGCAGGGCGACCTGGGCGCCGACCAGTTCCAGGGTGGCGGTCGACTTGCCCTCGCCGACCAGTTCGATGCGGTCCCCGACGACCGCGACGACGTAGTCGGCGTTCCGGGCCGCCTCGACGGCCTCGGCGATCAGCCGCTCGTCGGGCGCGGCGGGGACGACCACGGGTGGTCGGGGCTGCCCGTCGGGGAAGAACCCACCGGCCGGGTCGGGCCCGAGGGTCAGGATGTCGGCCCCACGGGCGTGGGTGACGGTCCAGTTCGGCGGCACGTGCGCGCGCAGCCCGTCCAGGACGGTCTGGGTCAGGTCGCGTGGGTGCCCGTCGGTCAGCCAGTCGGCCTGCCCGGAGGCACCGGCCCAGTCGCCGAGCTGGGTGTGCGGGTCGTCGGCGTTCGGACCGACGACCGCGATCCGGCGGGGCGTCGGGTCGTCTCCGGCGACGGCGCGCCCGGTGTCGTCGGCGGTGCGTCCGCCGGCCAGCGGCAACGTGCCGTCGTTGCGGAGCAGCACCAGGCTGCGGCGGGCGACCTCCAGGTTGAGCGCGGCGTGCGGGGCGCTGCCGACGACCTGCGCCTGGCGTTCCGGGTCCGGCCGGCGGGGGTCCTCGAAGAGCCCCAGCTCGAACTTGAGGGTGAGGATGCGGCTGACCGCCCGGTCCAGGTCGGTCTCGTCGAGCAGCCCGCGGACGATCGCGTCCTGGGCCCCCTGGAAGAAACCCGGCGTGGTCATCACCATGTCGTTGCCGGCCCGCACCGCCGCCGCCGAGGCCTGCGCGTAGTCGGCGTGGATGTGCTGCTCCCAGACCATCCGGCCGACGTTGTCCCAGTCGGTGACCAGGGTGCCGGTGTAGCCCCACTCGCCGCGCAGGACCTCGTCGAGCAGCCAGCCGTTCACCGTGACCGGCACGCCGTCGATGGACTGGTACCCGAGCATGAACGTGCGGCAGCCCTCGCGGGCGACCCGCTCGAACGGCGGCAGGAACCAGGACCGCAGCTTGCGCCGGGAGATGTCGGCCTCGCTGGCGTCCCGGCCGCCCTGGGTCTCGGAGTACCCGGCGAAGTGCTTCGCGCAGGCCAGGACCGCCGTCGGATCGGTCAGGCCGGAGCCCTGGTAGCCGCGCACCATCGCCGAGGCGAACTCGCCGATCAGGAAGGGGTCCTCGCCGAACGTCTCGTCGACCCGGCCCCAGCGCAGGTCCCGGGCGATGCACAGGACCGGGGAGAAGGTCCAGTGGACCCCGGTGGCGGCGGCCTCGACGGCGGTGGCCCGGGCGACCCGTTGCGCCAGCGACGGGTCCCAGGTGGCGGCCATGCCGAGCTGGGTGGGGTAGATCGTCGCGCCGGCCCAGAACGAGTGGCCGTGGATGCAGTCCTCGGCGACGAGCAACGGGATGCCCAGCCGGGTCCGGGCGGCCAGGTCGACCGCCTCGACGATCCGCTCGGGTGAGGCGTGCAGGATCGATCCCACGTGCATCCGCTCGACCAGGTCGCGCACCCCGTCCTGGGCCGAGAGCTGGAGCATCTGGCCGACCTTCTCCGGCACGGTCATGCGGGCGAGCAGGTCGGTGACACGGTCGGCGACCGGCAGGGCGGGGTCGCGGTACGGCGCTGTGGGCACGCGGTTGTTCCTTCCCGGACGCCGGGGCGTCGCGATCGCGGTGGTCCGGGAGCGACTGGTCGCCAGCGACACCCGTTCGACACCCTCAGACTGTGGACCTCCGACGCCGTCTCCGGCAACCGCCGTCGTTCGCACTCGTCGGAGAGGCCGTCCGCAGGTCCACCTGCCCACGCGGCGTCGATCCACGCCACCAAGAGATCGTCGTCTATCGCATTTCACCTGGCCGCCTGCGGCCGGCTTCTTCCGGCGGCGGGGGCTGCCCCGCTACTCGTTCGTCCGGGTGCCGGGCGAACCGAAACCGGTCTTCTGCGACGCGACGATCCTGCGTGGGATGTCGGGCACCGGGACCGGCCCGGGTACGCGGTGATCGCGTACCCGGGCCGGTGAGCACGGCTCCGGCCAACTGTCAGGAGACAGCTGCGGGCGTCTGTCCGGTCAGGACTTGCCGGCCGCGTCGCGGCGGTCGTCGTGCGTGCCGGTAACGGACAGCGCGCCGCCCTGCACCATGTAGAAGCACCCGCTGAGTCCGGTGAAGGTGGTCTGGATGCCGGTGACCGACCTGCTGGCGACGACACCGGAATATGTCGTCTCCGAATTGTTGAAGGTGAACGTCAACATACCGGCGACGGAGACCCACGGCCCCGTGTATCCGGAACCGTCGCTCCACGTTCCATTGGCGTTGAAAACGATGGGGGTGGTGCTGTAGCTGCCGTCGCAGTACCAGTCGAAAGCGAGGGTCCAGTTGCCCGGGATCGCCTGGACACCGATCCCCTGTGCGGAGACACCAGCAGGCACGCTCGCCGTGTTCGTGCTGGTGACCGCAGACGGCTTGGCGGTGGCCATGGCGGTGAACGACCCCACTGCGGCGACGGCCAGCAGCAGGCTCAATGCGCCCGCGAGAATCCCCCGACGGCGCCGAAGTGAATGCGAGAATTGCTCAGTCACGGTTGCTCCCTTCATTGTCTTTGCGACCGGACCAGTGCCGTCGATGCTACGAACAGGGCGAGATCAGCAATTTCGGAATGTCAGGAAGCTGTCCTTTTCCGACTGCCGATTGGCTTCTTCAGTGGGTATGGACTCGGCCCTCCGAAGTGCGCAAGTCAGCACATAGGACTTAAAAGGTAGGCGGTGGGGGGCGGCTCAGCGGGGCGGACGGAGCACGCTGTGCACGGTCGGCGCGGACAGCACCCGCTCCGGCACAACGGTGAACGCCGCCCGCTCCCGGTCCACCGGCACCGGCCCCGTAGGTGTCGAGCCGGTCGCCGAGCTCGTCCACCCCCGCCCGGAGCGGGCCACCGGGCACGCGGCTGTGGCGTCTCGGTCGTCGACGAACAGCTGTTCAACTCGCAGGGCACTTTCTCGCCGCCACGTGGGTCCGTAACATCGCGGACCGGTTGTGCCTGTGCCACCACCGACCCCTCGTCGGTCCGGCTCGGCTACATGGTGCCCGCGCCCCGGGTCGGCCGGCCCGACGGCGACATCCCGGCCGGTACCCGGCCCGGAGCTGCCATGATCCGCGCCCGGCGGGCCTTCGGTCGCCTGCTGCCGCACTACTGACAAACGACAGGACCGGCCGGCGGGCCGCGCTACGCAGCGACCGCTGGCTCTCCCCCGGGTCCCCCGTACCCTTGTCGGGGTGAGTATCGCCCCGCCACCGACCGGCGCCCTCGACGGCCGCTTCGCCCGTGAACTCGCGGAGATGGCCGTCCCCTGGCAGGCCGAGGAGGCCCCCGACCCACGACTGCTCGTGCTCGACGAGCCGCTCGCCGTCGAACTGGGCCTCGATCCCGGGTGGCTGCGCAGCCCCGACGGCGTGCGGCTGCTGGTCGGCACCGCCGTCCCCGGCGGCGCGACCCCGGTGGCGCAGGCCTACGCCGGGCACCAGTTCGGCGGATACTCCCCACGGCTCGGCGACGGGCGCGCGCTGCTGCTCGGCGAACTGGTCGACGCGAACGGCCGCCTCCGCGACCTGCATCTCAAGGGCTCCGGCCGTACGCCGTTCGCGCGCGGCGGTGACGGCTTGGCCGCGGTCGGTCCGATGCTGCGGGAGTACGTCGTCAGCCGGGCCATGCACGCCCTGGGCATCCCCACGACCCGGTCCCTCGCCGTGGTGGCCACCGGGCAGACGGTGCACCGCGAGACCCCGTTGCCGGGGGCCGTGCTCGCCCGGGTCGCCGACAGTCACCTGCGCGTCGGGAGTTTCCAGTACGCGAGGGCCACCGGCGACGTCGACCTCCTGCGCCGCCTCGCCGACCACGCGATCGCCCGGCATCATCCCGGTGCCGCCGGGGCCGAGCGCCCGTACCTCGCTCTCTTCGAGGCGGTGGTCGCTGCCCAGGCGTCGCTGGTGGCCCGGTGGATGCTCGTGGGGTTCGTCCACGGGGTCATGAACACCGACAACATGACGATCTCGGGCGAGACCATCGACTACGGGCCGTGCGCGTTCCTGGATGCCTTCGACCCGGCCACGGTCTACAGCTCGATCGACCACGGCGGGCGCTACGCCTACGGCAACCAGCCGAAGGTGGCCGAGTGGAACCTCGCCCGACTCGCCGAGGCCCTCCTCCCCCTCCTGCACGACGACGAGGATCGAGCGGTCGCCCTGGCGGTGGAGTCACTCGGCGGGTTTCGTCCTCAGTACGACGCGGTCTGGTCCGCCGGCATGCGGGCCAAGCTCGGCCTGCCCGACGGCCTCGACCAGGCGGTCGTCGCACCGCTGGTCGAGGAGCTGCTCGGCCTGTTGCGGGCGAGCCAGGTCGATTTCACGTCCTTCTTCCGCGTGCTCGCCGCCGCCGCCCGGGGCGAGGTCGAGCCCACGCGCCGCCTGTTCCTCGACCCCGACACGGTCGACGACTGGTTGACGAGCTGGCGTGCCCTGGGTCCGGACGCCGACGCGATGGACCGGGTCAACCCGCTCTACATCCCCCGCAACCACCTCGTCGAGGAGGCTCTCGCCGCCGCGACCGACGGTGACCTGGCTCCGCTCGGACGGTTGCTGGAGGTCGTGACCGCCCCCTACGACGAGCGCGACGGCCGCGACCGCTACGCCGCTCCCGCCCCACCGGACTTCGGCACCTACCGGACGTTCTGCGGCACCTGAGTTGCACCGCCCCGCTGCCGGGGCGGATGCCGGGGTGACGACGAGCGCGTCATGCGGCCGGTCGGTCCGCGCTGCGTACGACCGGTGGGTTCAGGCGGGCGAAGCCCTCCTGACGGTGGTACGGAAAGTGCGGGTAGGGCGCTGTCCGTGTGCTCGCCGCGTCGAGTCTGGCCATCTGGGCGGGAGTCAACGTCCATCCGACGGCACCGAGGTTCTGGCGGAGCTGCGCCTCGTTGCGGGCGCCGATGACGACCGACGACACCGTGGGCCGTTGCAGTAGCCAGTTGAGGGCGATCTGCGGAATGGCCTTGCCGGTCTCCTGAGCGATCTCGTCAAGGACGTCGACAACCCGGAAGAGGTCCTCGTCCCGGACCGGTGGGCCGTAGTCGGCGGTCCGGTGCAGCCGGCTCTGCGCTGGTAGCGGCTTTCCCCGGCGCACCTGGCCGGTGAGCCGGCCCCACCCGAGCGGGCTCCAGACGACCGCGCCGACACCCTGGTCGATCCCCAGGGGCATCAGGTCCCACTCGTAGTCCCGGCCGAGCAGGGAGTAGTAGACCTGGTGGACGACGTAGCGTTGGTGGTTGCGCCGCTCCGCGATGGCGAGCGATTTCATCAACTGCCAGCCTGCGAAGTTCGACACACCGAGGTAGCGGACCTTGCCCGCCTGCACGAGCCCGTCGAGCGTGGACAGCACCTCCTCGATCGGCGTGCCTGCGTCGAAGGCGTGCAACTGGAAGAGGTCGATGTATTCGGTGCCGAGTCGACGCAGCGCGTCCTCGCACGCCCTGATCAGCCGCAGGCGTGCGGAGCCGGCGTCGTTGGGCCCCTCGCCCATCGGCAAGCCGCTCTTGGTGGACAGGATGACCTCGTCCCGGCGGCCCTTGATCGCCTGACCCAGCACCTCTTCCGACGCGCCGTCGGAATAGACGTCGGCGGTGTCGAACATCGTGACGCCGTTCTCCAGACAGATGTCCACGAGATGGCGTGCCTCCCGGGCATCCGTGGTCCCCCAGGCGCCGAACAGTGGCCCTCGGCCGCCGAACGTGCCGGCACCGAAGCTCAACGCGGGGACTTTGAGCCCGGATGCACCCAATCGTCGGAATTCCATCGTGACCCTTCCGTGGCCCGGCAGCGCCGTAGCCCATCCGCCGAACCCTTAACGGTTCCGGCGTTCCATTAAGACGCTGGCTACGATAACAGCCGCGAGCCCTAAACGAAACGGGAGACCCGTTATGAGTGCTGACGAGACCGCAGTCGGAACCGTCCGTCCCGGCGGGCGCACGGCGCGGGTGCGCGCGGCGGTCCTACAGGCCGCCGGGGACGCGCTCGCGGAGCACGGTTTCGACCACCTGGACCTCGCCGACGTCGCTCGTCGCGCGGACGTGGGCAAGACAACCCTCTACCGCCGCTGGCGATCACCGGCTGGCCTGGTCGCGGACCTGCTCGTGGACATGGCCGAACAGTCACTGCCCCGCACCGACACCGGCTCACTCCGCACCGACCTGCGGGCCAACGCGCGGCTCGTGCAGCGGACCCTCACCGACCCACGCCAGGGTGCGCTGTTCAAGGCGGTCATCGCGGCAGCCACCTGCGACCCCAGAACGGCTGACGCGCTACGCCGGTTCTACGACATCCGCATCAGGGAATGGGCCCCCTGCGTGGAACAGGCCGTCAGCCGCGGGGAAGTACCCGACGGCACCGACAGCCACGAGGTCATACGCGCGGTGTCGGCACCGCTCTACTACCGCCTGCTGATCAGCGGCGACCCCCTCGACGTCGCCGCCGCCGACCGGGCCGCCGAAGCTGCCGCAGCCGCCGCCCGGGAAGGCGCCTACGTACGGGGCAGGCAGGAGGTGAATCCGTAGTTACCCGAACACCGCCGGTGTCATCGTCCGCGCCGCCGGATCTTGATGCTGTCGAGATCGGTCGACACCGACGTGAGCTCGCGGTGGTCGGCACCGAGTCCCCGGACGGCGGACGCGGCGAGCGCTTCCGCCCGGCCGATCACGGCAGCCTCCTCGTCCTCCTCGGTGGCCGGGACGACACAGCGGAAGGTGAACGTCAGCAGGGACCGCTCGTAGGTCACGGTGCCTTCCTCGGTGAACCTGGCCCCGAAGACGTCGTGCTCGTCGGCTCTGGAGAGCAGCGCGGCCCGCTGCTCCTCGTCGAGCGGCGCGAACTTGCCGCGCACGATGACCTGGTAGGTCTTGCGGGTCATGGTGGGAAACCTCCGGGAACCGTGTCACCGACGCCGTCGGTCGGCGGGTTGGTACGTCAGGAAGGGCAACGGGCGGGGGCGAGAGGCAGGGCGGACTCACCCACCGGCCGGGGTCCTCGACGCCCACTCCTCGGCCAGGATCGCGAAGACCAGTTCGTCGTGCCAGGTGCCGGCGAAGTGGATGCACTGGCGGAGGTGGGCCTCCTGACGCATGCCGAGCCGGTGCAGCGCCCGGATCGACGCCGCGTTGCGCGCGTTGGTCTGCGCGGTGACCCGATGCAGCCCCAGCCGGTCGAAGGCGAGATCGAGCAGGGCCGACACCGTCTCGGTGGCGAACCCGCGTCCCTGCGCCTCCGGGTGCAGGATCGCCCCCACCTCACCCTGCCGATGTTCGACACTCAGCCACCGCAGGTCCACCTCGCCGACCATGCGTCCGGTGTCCCGCTGCTCCACTGCCAGCACCAGGGAGTCGTTCTCGCCGGCCAGGGTGTTCATGCTGAGCCGTTGCTC
Organism: Micromonospora sp. NPDC050187; assembly: GCF_044459745.1. Classification (NCBI taxonomy): domain Bacteria; kingdom Bacillati; phylum Actinomycetota; class Actinomycetes; order Micromonosporales; family Micromonosporaceae; genus Micromonospora; species Micromonospora sp. NPDC050187. Next base: position 95,112 of record NZ_JBITJH010000013.1, on the reverse strand, counting down.
GATGACGTGACGGGTCTGCTCGACAGTCGCCGGCGGCCAGTACAGATGGCGGAGCACTTCCTCACGGGTACGCAGGTCGTGGAGCGCGTCCACGTCGTCGACCCGGAACGGGCGCAGCAGTAGGCGGTCGGTCTCCAGAGGCGCGTCGATGCAGAGCACAGCCCCATGATGTCCGGTCACCCTCGACAGTGCAGGTGGATTACCCGTGCCCGCGCCGGGCTCCCTGGACCTGCACACCTTCTGGACCGGCCGCCCGACCGGTCACGGTCGCCGTGACCAGCAGTGGGCAGACGCCGTACGACGAGATTCCGGCTCAAGGGATCACGGGGAGCAACCACTTGAGCCGGACATCCACACCCCACGCTGGCAGACGCGGAGGTCACGCGGGTGCGGGGCGGTCAACCGGGTTGCTGCGTCCCCTGTTGCTCCTCGTTGCGCCGAAGGGCCTCCTCGAGCTGGTCCTCCAGGATGATGATCCGGCAGGCGGCCTCGAGAGCGGTGCCCTGGTCCACCATCTCCCGGGCTCGGGCGGCCAGGCGCAGCTGATAGCGGGAGTAGCGGCGATGGCCACCGGCGGAGCGGTGCGGGTCGATCAGTTTCGCCTCGTCCAACCGGCGCAGGAAGTCCTGGGAGGTGTCGAGCATCTCCGCGGCCTGGCCGATGGTGTAGGCGGGGTAGTCCTCGTCGCCGAACATGTCATCGGGGTTTTGCCCCATGTCACCTCCACGTCGAGGGCCCCGGCGCTCGCGCGCCGGGGCCCAGGGTTTACGGGTCAGAACACCATCTGCCGACAGGAGTGTCGGCTAGTCGTATCCGCACCGGCCCGATGTGAAGGCTTCGGGTGCGGGGATCGCATAAGCGTGACCGGAGACCACCTTTCGTTCGATGGAAACTGCGGTGTCCGCCCAGCCTGGTTTCACGGCTGACGGCGGGCGATCCAACGGTGTAAGGCCCTCCCTTTCCTCTTCTTTCCCTTGCTGAGCGGTCTACCGGCGTCGGAGCCCACGCGACTTCATGGCCCCGTACACCTGCACCATCCCCTCGCGTGTAGCCCCGGGGCTGGCGTACCTCTGGTTCCGTTCGATGGCGGACGGCGCAACGTGCTCCCGTCCCCCAAGCCCGTCGTGACCTCACGGCCGGGCGGTCCGTCTGCGTCTTTGCTGTTCTCTGTTCTCGACCTGAAGAAGGCTACCCCAATCCCCTGAGAAAATCTAGCCGTTATGGACCAGGTTTCCTCGGCCGGCGGTCCGAGGCCAAGTCGGACCTGTGGCCCGGCGCAGCCCTCCCGACGGGAGCGACGGCACCGTGTGGTGCCTTCAGGGTTCGGTGGCGCGTGGGGCGTACACGACCGTCCAGGGATCCGGCGCCGTGGGCGCCCGCAGCGCTGCCGGTACCGGCGCCGCCTCGGCCAGCGTCTCGGCGGCGATGTCGGCGAACCGCTCCGCCGCCGGGTGCGGCGCCTGCGCCGGCCACGCGGCGGACGTGGTCCGGACCAGCGGATGGCCGGCGAGGGGTCGCCAGACCACGCGCGGCTCCCGCCGGGCGGTGCTCTCCGGTTCGAACGCCACGCCCCGCCCGGCGAGCACCAGACCGATGAGGAATTCGGGGTTGTGGGCGTGCCGGATCCGGGCCGGTGCGAAGCCGTGCTGTCGGCACACGTCCAGGACGTGGTCGTGCCAGCCCGGGGCGGTGACGCGCGGTGGCAGGACGAGGTCGTGGCCGGCGAGGTCGGCGAGGGCCGGTTCGGGCAGGCGGGCCAACGGCGACACCCGGGGCAGCACCACCCCGAGCCGCACCCGCACGGCGGGGCCGAACCGCAGGTCCGGGACGTCGACCGGATGGTGGAGCAGCCCGATGTCGAGTCGGGCGTCGGCGAGCATCCGCACCTGTTCGCCCGTGGTCAGTTCCTGCAGGTCGATGTCCAGACCGGGGACCCGTTCGGCCAGCCGCCGAAGGAGGGCCTGGAGGGTGGCCGCGGGTGTCTCCGGCGGTACGCCGGCGCGCAGCGTGCCCAGGGTGCCCTCACGCACCATCCGCATCAGCGCCCGCATCCGCTCCTCGCCGGCGAGCAGCCCGCGCGCCTGGTCCAGGAGCAGCCGGCCGGCGGGGGTGGGCTCGACCTGACGCCGGGAGCGGTCGAACAGCTCGACGCCCAACTCCCGCTCCAGTCGCTGGATGGCCTGGCTCAGCGGGGGCTGGGCGATGCCGAGGCGTTCGGCGGCGCGGCCGAAGTGCAGCTCCTCCGCCACCACGACGAAATAGCGCAAGTGCCGGAAAAGATCCACCTGACCGACGATAGCTAGGGTGACGGCATGCTACCGGGGGACGTCTTCGCACGGGTGGGGGTCGACGCGCGCCTGCACGCGGTCGACATCGACACCGGCCACGAGGTCGGTGTCGATGCGGACGAACAGGTCGTGATCGCGTCCGTGTTCAAGATCCTGCTGGTGCTGGAGTTCGCCCGGCAGGCCGCGAACGGGCAGTTGGACCCCACCGAACGGGTGTTGGTACGCGCCGAGGACCGGCTGGGCGGCTGGGGCACCGCCGGCTGCGCGGACGACGTGGAGCTGTCCCTGCGCGACCTGGCGTACTTCACCATGTCGGTCAGCGACAACACCGCCGCCGACCTGCTCATGCGCCGGGTCGGCCCGGACCTGCTGCCGCTGCTCGCCGCCGAGTTGGGGCTCACCCGGACCCGGGTGATCGGCGGACCTCGGCAACTCCTGGAGACCATGTTCGCCGACGTCGGGGCGCGCGACGCCGCCGAGTTCGCCCGGACCTTCGCCACGCTGCCCGAGCAGCGGATACGCGCTCTGCGGGTGTTCGACCCCGACCGGACCACGTCCAGCACCGCGCGGGAGATCACCCGGTTGTTGACCCTGATCTGGCGGGACGAGGCCGGGCCGCCCGCCGCGTGCGCAATGGTCCGTGACCTGATGTCGCGACAGATGTTCTGGACGCGGCTGCCGTCCGGCTTCCCGCCGGACGTGGCGGTGGCCGCCAAGACCGGCACCCTGCCCGGGCTGCACATCGAGGCCGGCGTGGCGCAGTACCCCGACGGCGGCCGGTACGCGATCGCCGTGTTCGCCCGGACCCAGCGGTTGGCCACCCGCCGCATCGACGTCGACCTCGCCATGGGCGAAGCCGCCCGGGCGGCGGTCGAGACGCTGCGCGCGATGTGATCGTCACCTCGGCCGACGCCGCCACCGGCCGTGCCACGCAGGACCGATATGCGATCGGGTATCGCGGCTGTGCCCCGAGCGTCTTGGACGCGCCCCGCCGGCTGGTGGTTGGCTGCGCGCCATGACCGACTCAACACTCGGCCGCCGCCGGTTCCTGGGTACCGCCGCCGGAGCGGCCCTGGCCACGGTGGCCACCACCTCCGCGATTCCGTCCGCCGGCTCCGCCGCGCCCCGTCGCCGTGGATCGTCCGGTCCCGGAGCCACCTTCCGCTGGCTCGGAACCTCCGGCTGGCGCGTCGACATCGGCGCGACGACCGTGCTGGTGGATCCGTACCTGAGCCGCTATGACACCGGACTGTTCGACGGAGCGTTCGATCCGGCCACCGAGCTGACCGTCGACACCACCCGCATCGCCGACCACCCGGGCAGCCCGAAGACGATCCTGGTGACGCACACGCACTGGGACCACTTCAACGACGTGCCGCACATCGCGGAACGCTCGGGCGCCCGGGTGTTCGGCACGCTCACGGCGTACCACCTCGGGATGGCCTACGGCCTGCCCACCTCGCAGCTCAGCCCGGTCTCCGGCGGCGAGGTGCTGGACTTCGGCGACTACACCGTCGAGGTGGTGGCGGCGCTGCACAGCCGCAACGCCTCGTACTCGATGGCCTTCCCCGGCGTCCGCGTCGCCGTGCCGGCCCGACCGGAGAAGGTCGAGGACCTGCCGGAGGGGGACACCCTCGCGTTCCTGCTGACGCCGAGGGGCGGCCCGTCGGTGTTCTTCATGGGCGCGAGCGACTTCGTCGAGCGGAACCTCGCCGGCCTCGCCCCCGACGTCGCGATGATCGCGGTGCCGAACACCGACGTCACCCCGGCGTACGTGCCGCGCCTGCTGGCCGCGCTCGACTGGCCGGCCACGGTGGTGCCGGTGCACTGGGACCATTTCGAGGTGGCGCTGCGGAACCCGCCGACGGTCACGCCGGGTGACAAGGACCGGCTCGACCGGTTCCTCGCCGCCGTGCGCCGGGCCGCGCCGCGTACCCGGATCCTGGTGCCGGAGTACCTGACGCCGTACACGTTCGCCTAGCGTTGCCGGCCCGCGGTGCGTGGCAGGGCTCGGAGCCGTGCGCTCGGAGCCCTGCCACGACGGCACGCCGACCCACCACCGCGGTGTCGGTGGTGCCTGGTTCAATGCCGCGAACGATCGGACGCGGTGGAGCGAGGACCAATGGGCACCTGGGGTAGCGGCAACTTCGACGACGACACGGCGGCCGACCACCTGGCGGATCTGACCGGCCGGCTGATCTCCGAGGTCACCGAGGCGATGTCCGGCGACCCGGTCGGCATCGAGCCCGACGAGTACTGGGGCGTCGCGGTGCCCTGCAACCTGGAGTTGCTCCACCTCCTCGCGCAGCAGAGGTACGTGGGGGCCAACCTGCCCGCCCCGGAGACGATCGCCGACTGGAAGAGCAGGTACCTCGCCGTCTGGGACCGGACGATCGACGGGCTGGAGCCCGGTCCGGAATACCGGGAGCAGCGGCGTGCGGTCCTCGTGCGCACCTTCGACCAGTTGGCCGAACTGGCGAGACGCTAGGGTCTCAGGCGCAGAAGTCCGGTCCGGGGGCGCCCGTGGGGACGAAGCCGGCGACCGTGGCCAGGGTGTTCCCGTCGTCGGCCAGGGCGACCCAGAGCACCTCGGCAGCAGGAATGACATCGGGTCGGACGACGAAGACACCGTCGCCGGTCGCCTGGAACGCGTACAGCTCGGGACGCTGCTCCCGCGACGGTGGACCGGTCAGCGGCGGGTGCGACGGGACGACCAGCGGCGCACCGAGCACGCCGAGGCAATCGTGGGTCGCGGCGACGAGTTCGATCCGCACGCCGCGACGCTTCAGGTCGGCCTCGGCCTCCGCCACGTCGGCCGCGTCGATGCTGTTCACGGTCACCGTGAGGCTGCCGTCGGATCCGACCTCGATGGCGTAGGCGGGCCGGACCGTGGCCAGTCCGGCGACCCCGGTGCCGGCCAGCGCCACCGTCGCGGCTGCCGCGACCAGCCACCGCCTCCCGCCGGCTCGCGAGGGCGGCGGCAGCTCGGTCCTGAGGTGGGCGAGCAGGCGCTCCTCGAAGGTGGTCGTCACGGGATCCTCAGGCATGGTTCCTCCACGGTGGTGTCGGCGAGGGCACGTCGGGCGCGGAACAGCCGGGCGCGGGCCGCGCCGGGACGGATCCGCAGGGCGGTGGCGGCCTCGGTGACCGTGAGGCCGTCGACGGCGACCAGTTCGATGACGGCCCGCTCGGACTCCGGCAACCGTTGCAGCCGCCGGTGCAGTTCGCGGGCGGTCCGGTTGGCGTCGATGCGCTCCTCGAGCCGGCCGATGTCGTCGTCGTCGAGCAGGCGACGGCCGGCCAGGCGGCGGCGTCCGGCCGTCTCCCGGGCCCGCCGCCGGGCGTCGTCGACGATCTGGTTGCGGGCGATGCCGTAGAGCCAGGCGACCGGGCTGCCCCGGTCCGGGTCGTAGCTCGCCGCCGAGGCGATGACGGCGGAGAACACCTCGGCGGTGATGTCCGCGGCGAGGTGCGGATCGTCGACCCGGCGGGTGACGAAGTGCAGCACCGCGTCGACGTGCGCGCGGTAGAAGGCGGTGAAGACCTCCGGGGCGGTCAGTGGTGGCGGGCGACCCATCGGCGGCTCCTCGGTGCGGCGGTTGGTGACACCGGTACTTCGTCCCGAGCCTGCGCCGCGTTACGTGACGCGGTCCGCCTGGCGCGTGGGTGGTCCGGCAAATCGTTTGGAGAGATGCGCAGACTGGGCCACGATGACCCGGTGTCTGACGTCGAGGACGCCGCGAATGGCCTCACCACCGAGCGCTTGATCCTGCGAACTCCCACCCGGGGGGACCTGCCGGATCTGTTCGGACTGTACGCCGACCCGCAGGTGTGGGGGCCCGACCCGCTCAGCCGCCACCACGACACCGGGCAGACCGCTCGGATGATCGAGAACTGGCGCGCCGCGTGGCACCGGGACGGCCTCGGCATCTGGACCGCCTGGCGCACGGAGCGGGACGCGGACGACACCTTCGTCGGTATCGGAGGCTGCTTCGTCCGCTACGGCGTCGCGTGGAACCTCGGCTTTCGCCTTCTGCCCCGGTTCTGGGGGCGGGGTTACGCGCAGGAGATCAGCACGGCAGCCGCCACGGTGGCGGGTCACCTGCGCCCGGATCTGCCGCTGACCGCCTACCTGCTGGAGGGCAACGACCGCTCCCGGCGGACGGTGGAGCGCGCGGGACTCGAACTGGTCTGGCGGGGACCCGACGCGGGCAATCCCGACGCCTCGGCCATTCGGCTGCTCTACAGCGACCGACCGCTGTCACCGGACACGGCGCACACCCTGGTCGCCCGGTGAACGACCCCGCACCGCCGTCCCGAAATCCTCACCATCGACTGTCCTGAATCGAGCGGATAGCGTCGTCGGTACCGTCCACACCACCGCCCGGCCCCGTGCGTGCCGTGGCGGCCTGAGCAGGGAGGACCGAATCGATGACATCCCTCTACCCCCGTCGACGCCGATCGGGCGTCGTCGGTGTGCTCGCGGTATCGGCCATGGTCGCCGCCACGGTCGGTGGCCCGGCGGTCGCGGCACCGGCCGTCGGCGACATCCTGAACGCCGGCAGTGCCACCGCCGTCCCGGGAAGCTACCTCGTCGTCCTCCGGGACAACGCCGTCGGCGGCCCGGCCGGCACCCGACCCGCCGCCGTGTCCCAACAAGCCGACACACTGGCCCACCGCTACGGCGGAACAGTCGGCCACCGCTACGGCCACGCCCTCAACGGCTTCGAGGTACGACTACCCGAACCCGCCGCCCGACGCCTCGCCGCCGACCCGGCGGTCGCCCTCGTCGAGCAGAACCACACCGTGCGGACCACCGCCACGCAGGTCAACGCGCCGTGGAACCTCGACCGCATCGACCAGCGGACGACGCCATTGAACGGCTGGTACAGCTACACCAGTACGGGATTCGGGGTCACCGCGTACATCATCGACAGCGGTATCCGCCACACCCACGTCGAGTTCGGCGGGCGGGCCGGTCAGGGCTACGACGCGGTGGACGGTGCGCTCCCCGCCGACGACTGCAACGGCCACGGCACCCAGGTCGCCGGCATCGTCGGTGGCAGGACGTACGGGGTGGCCAAGGAGGTGCGACTGGTTCCGGTACGGATCATGGACTGTGCCGGCGGTGGCACGCTCGCCGGGCTCATCGCCGGTATCAACTGGGTGACCGCCGACCACCAGCCCGGCGAGCCGGCGGCGGCCAACATCAGCCTCAGTGGCGGCATGAGCACGTCGCTCAACGCCGCAGTGGCCAACTCGATCGCCGACGGGGTGACCTACGCGATCGCCGCCGGCAACAGCAACACCAACGCGTGCAACTTCTCACCCCAGTCGGTCAGCGCCGCGATCGTCGTCGGGGCCGCCCAGAGCAACGACACCCGGGCAAGCTTCTCCAACTTCGGTAGCTGTGTGGACATCCTTGCTCCGGGCGTGAACATCCTCTCGTCCTCGCACGGCAGCAACACCACCACCCGCATCGTGAGCGGCACGTCGATGGCCGCGCCGCACGTCACCGGCGCGGCTGCCCGGGTGCTGCAGAACAATCCGGCCTGGACACCGGCCCAGGTGGAGGCGTACCTGGTCGCCCAGGCGACCGTGGTGAACAACCTGCGCCTGCTCTACATGGATCCGCTGACCTGACCCGACGGCGAGCCCGACCGGACCGGCACCCGAGGGGAGGCGGGCGCCGGGGCCGACCGGCTGTCGAGCACGGGGACCTGCCGCGGACGGTGGTACACCGCGGCAGGTCCCCGCTGACCGGCCGGCGTGTGCACGGGCGCCGGAGCGGTCAGGGACGGTCCGACCGGTTCACTCCCACTCCTTGTAGTACGACGTCAGCGCCTGCCGCAGCGGGTCGTGCAGGGTCTCGTCCAGCACGTCGTCCAACTCCACCAACAGCTCCGACGGCGGCGTGAAGGTCGGATGCAGGGCGTCAGCGATGCTCCGGTACGTGGTACGCAGATTCGACGAGAGGATCGTGGGCCACTCCCGGTTGACGGTCCACTTCGCCTCCCACCCGGTGCCCAGCATGTGGTCCACCGCGGTCTCGACGATCTCCTCACGGCTGCCGGACGACAGCGGTGCCCGGACCGGCACGAAGTCGCGGAGGGCCGGGTGCGCCTCGCCGCCGTCGAGCATGTCGGCCATCTGCCGGGCGAGCAGCGGCGACTGGTGCAGGCCGTCGCGGTAGGTGCCGGTTGCCATCCAGACGTTGGCGGTCCCGTCGAGCCGGCCGAAGAGCGGGAACCCGTCGGCCGGGATCGGCCGGTTGCCCACCTGGAGCTTCTGGAGGGAGGCGTCCTCCAGCTCGGTGTGCAGCTGGTCGACGGCGCACTCGATCAGGAACTTCACGTCGCTGAGCAGCGCGTGCTGACGGGGATCGGGGGAGATGATGTTCGTGGCGCCGATGTACAGGCTGCCGTCCCCACGGGGCACGCAGTGCAGGCCGCAGGCGAAGGAGCGGTTCGGCGTGCGCAGCACGGAGTCGGGCACCCGGCCGTCCGCCGTCCCGACGACGACCGAGACGCCGTATCCGCTGACCATGGGCGGGACGCGTCGGGCGACGTCCTCGAAGGTTCCGAGCAGGTCAAGGGAGGTCGCACCGGCGGCGACGATCACGGTGTCGGCACCGACCACCGTCCCGTCCTCGAGGGTGACGCCCGTGACCCGGTCCCCCTGCGTGACCAGCGTCCGGGCCCGGCCGTCGATGATCGTCCCCGACGTGTTGCCCAGTGCCGTGTCCAGCTTGGTCAGCAGCAGCTCCGAGTCGACCGACCGCTCGGCCGGGATGTAGAGCCCCGCCAACGACCGGTGCAGGTCGTTCGGGGTGAGCCAGGCGTCGTTCTGCGGGTCCACCCGCTCGTAGGGCTCGTCGTAGGACCTCAGGGCCGACTCGATGGCCTGGAAGTTGCCGGTGTCGACCGCCTTGGACCCGGTGCTGTTGAGCATCACCAGCGTGCCCCGCGAGGTCACCAATGTCCGCTCGTCGGCGGCGGCGTCGGCCAGGGCGTCGGCCCAGCCCGCCCACATGCCCCGGGCCTCGTAGTCGACGGCCAGCTTGGCGCGGCCGTGTGCGGTGGCCAGCAGTGCGGTGGTCACCTCACCGAAGCAGCCCAGCATGGCGCCGGACGCCGTCGACGCGGCGTACTTCCGGTTCGGCTCACCGATGCGGGCGACTCGTGTCCCCCGGCGCGACAACTCGAAGGCGATGGAGGAGCCGACGACTCCGTTCCCGACTACCACCACGTCGTAGCGACCATGAGATGCCATCAGCTTCCTCTGCCCTTCACATCAGATCTCGAAGGTATCGAACACGACGACGGGAGAAACGCCTCCTCCGCGCAGCCCATAGGCGCGCAAATAACGCTGGATTCAGCTTGACGCACGGATCAACGCAACATACCCGCAGGTCGATACGGTGGAGCATCCGCTCGACTGACCGCATAAGTCGCGCCACCAGGCAGTCCCGGATCAGCCACGAAATTTGCCGACGGCGACGAGCGCCCATGCACGCCAGTTCGATCGCATCCCCCGCCCACCCCAATCGTAGGCACTCGCGGGGGCCGACTTTAACACGGACGACCACATCCGTCCACACACTACAAACAGCTATCGCTCAATGTCTATCCGTCATTCCGCCATCCCGCCGGGTTCGGCGGACGCAATGGAATTCGGATAGCTCACGATGGATATCAAAGGGCGTCAGGACTCGCGGGCGCGGAGATACGCGTCCAGGTCGGCCGCGCCCCTGAGCATGGCGCGCCCCCGGGCGGACAGGCGAGCCTGCCAGTCGCGCAGGGTCGACTCCAGCGGGGCGACGCCACCGGCGGAGCGGACCTCGGCGATCAGCGGGGCGATCTGCTCCAGCAGGTAGCCACCCCGCCTGAGCTGGTGGGCCAGCCGGACGTCCCGCACGTCGGCCGCGTCGTAGACCCGGTAGCCCGTCTGCGGATCGCGGCGCGGCCGGACCAGCCCGGCGTTCTCCCATTTGCGCAGAGTGGCAGGGCGGAGGCCGAGCCGTCGGGCCAGGGGACCGATGAACGTGTCGCCGCGTTCCTGCGGCACGGGCACCAGATCGCGGAGCGCCGACTCGACGGCCTGGACGGTACGACGGTCATCGAGCAGTTGGCCGTGGCTCTCGTCGATGAGCCGTAGCGCTTCCTCGGCGGCACCCCGGTTGATCGCCCGCATGATCGACGTGGCTGTCCGGTGACCATGCCCGGACGCGAGGGCGAGGAACGCGCGCAGGGCTTGCGCGTGCAGCGGGTTGTAGGTGCGGTACCCGTGGACGGTGCGGTCGGCGGTGGGCAGGATGCCGACGTCCTCGTAGTTCCTGATCGCCTGGGTGGACAGGCCGTGTTCGCGCGCCAGGTCCACCGGCCTCATGGCTGCATCACCGTTTGAAGGTTACATCGCGACGAGAGCAGGCAACTCCAGGAAAAGTTCACACCGAAGGTTCAACGATACCGTTGAAGGAATGGATATCAAGGACACGGCCCGGCCGCTCGACGGTGCGAGCGTCTCGGCGTTCCTCCGGTCGCTTCCCGCCCGGCCCCTGCTGCTCGGTCTGGGCGAGGCCCGACACTTCGTGGGGGAGCTCGGCGATCTGCGCAACGAGATCTTCCGGCACCTGGTCGAGCACGAGGGCTACCGGTCGTTCGCCATCGAGAGCGACTGCCTTGCGGGCCTCGTGGTGGACGACTACGTCACGACGGGCGCGGGCACGCTCGATGACGTCATGGAACGCGGCTTCAGCCACGGCTTCGGCGCCATACCGGCCAACCGCGAGCTGGTGCGCTGGATGCGGGCCTACAACGAGAAGCATGACGAGAAGCTCCGGTTCTTCGGGTTCGACGGCCCTCTGGAGTACTGGGCGGCGAGTCCGCGCCAGGCGCTCACCGCCCTCTACGCGCTCCTCGATGGTCCGCTCCCCTGCGCCGTGGTGACCAGCGAAACCCTCGACACGCTGCTGGGCCCGGACGACCGGTGGTCGAACGAGGCCGCGGCCTGGGATCCGTCCCGGTCGATCGGCCGGTCCGCCGACGCCCAGCGGCTGCGGTTGATCGCCGACGACCTGGTGACGCTGCTCGACACGCAGGCCCCGCAGCTGAGCGCGGAGAACAGGGAGCGCGCGGCGCTCTACGGACGCACCGCCACCGGCCTGCTCCGCTACCACCACTGGATGGCCGACGCGTCCCCGGCGCGATGGACCCGGCTGTCGGCCCTGCGAGACGGGATGATGGCCGCCAACCTGCGCGCCGTCGCCGAGCACGGTCCGGCCCTGGTCTACGCCGCCAACCTCCATCTCCAGCGGAACAGGAGCTTCATGGCGCTCGGCGACCAGCAGCTGGAGTGGTGGAGCGCGGGCGCGATCGTCGCGACGCACCTGGGCGACCGGTACGCCTTCCTGGCCTCAGCCCTCGGCACGACCGGAGGGGACACCCCGTCCCCGGACACCGTCGAGGGCATCCTGTCCACGCTCCCGTGGGACCACTCCCTCGTCGACGCCCGCCGCCTGGCCCAGGCCGTCACCGAACCCGCCCCGCGCGTCTCCCCCGACTTCGCCTATTTCCCGCTGGACCCGGCCCAGCTCGACACGATCGACGGCGTCGTCTTCATCAAGCATGCTGTCCGGCTCGGTCCGCTGAGTTGACCGGACGTCCGGCACCTTGACGTTGTCGTACGGGTGCGTCATCAGGCAACGTGATGGCCAGGGGTCGTGCGTCGGCGAACCTCCTGGCCACCTCAAACGGCGACGAGTTCTCTCGCGTCCTGGTAAAACCGGCGGACGGCGTGGGTGCGTCGGTATGGGCCGAGGGCGTCGACCAGGTTACGTACGTGCTTGATGCACCTCGCGGAGGTGACCTGGCCGGTGAGCGTCTGGACGGCCTGGTCGCCGAGAGCCAGTGCCTTGTCCAGGTCGGGTTGGACCTGCTTGACGTAGGTGGTGGCGAGCAGTGCGTTTCGCAGCGCGCCCTCGCGGGTGTACTCGTTGCTCTGTATCCGCAGCGCTGCCCTCAGGTGCTCCCGTGCGCGAGACCAGTCCTCAAGCTTGACGAAGCAGTAACCGGCTTGGGCGTGGGCTTGCGCCTCGTCGACCCAGTAGGCCCAGTCCGGGTCGCCGTGCGCTGGCCGACTGTCGGTGAGCCGGTCGAAGGCGGTGTCGAGCGCACGGCGGGTGTCGGTCACCGACCGGTTGTTGGCGTACGCCTCGGCGGCCCGCAGGTCGAGAATGGTCGACACCTTTGGGCTGGTATCGGGGTAGCTGGCTCGCGCGGTCTCCGCGAGGGTCACAGCCTGGCGTAGTTGACCGAGGTCCTTGGCCTGGCAGGACATGAAACCGAGGATGTTCGCGCCAAGCCCACGGTCACCCGCGGTGTGGGCCTGGTAGAGGCCGGCGATCCAGAACCGCTGAGCCTGGCTGTGATGGCCGTCGTCGAACGAGAGCCAGCCGGCAAGCCGCAGCAACTCCCCAGCGGTGGCGTGGAGGCGTCGACCGACGCTGTCGGTGTAGCTGCGTCCGCGCAACACGTCGACCACCGTGCTCAGGTGCTGGCGAACCAGACCGAGGGTCTGCCCACTGCCAAGATGGTCGTCCATGCGTCGAAGGCTTGCGGTGACCGCGTCAAGCTGATCGACGACCTCACCGGAGAGCGGACGACCCGTGATCGACGCGACGGCGCGCGGAGGCCGGGCGATCAGCCACTCGTGCGCCGACGACGTGAGTGCGGAACCGAGCAGAGTCAGGAACATCCGTCGGTGCATCATTCCCTCAGGTTCGTTCACCACCTCGGCCGCCCGCAAGGCTCCGGCTGGCGACCAGGGCAGTTCGAGACCGGCTGAGGCGGGTACAGCATCCAGCCCGTCGTCCGGCCACCCCAGCTCGTCGAGAGTGATCATCCGCTGCAACTGCTCGGACAACAACGCCGTAGTCAGCGAGGGCCACGGACTACGGGGGACATCGCCTTTCTTCCACTTGTACGGCGTCTTGAGGTGCAGCCGCTCCACGCGGCCATGACGCTGCGCGCACTCGTTGAGACGCCGGGCGAGTTGCTCGGGCTGCCAGCCCACCTCGGCCAGCAGGCGGGTGATCGCTTCTCCGTTGAGTGCCACGCCGTCGGCCCTTCCCGCGTAACGGTCTTCCATACGCAGAGTAGCGGGCGTATGGAGGCTCGCGCGCAACGGCACCGATTCGCACCTTTAGGCACCGCGCGCACCTCCTCCCACGACGGATTCGCTCCGGTCGACTGGAAACCGCAAACGGGCGTCGCCCTGACGCCCTGCATCCAGCCAGCCTCGACAGAAGGTGAGAGTGCTCGTGGTTTCCGAGATGGTGGCGGCGATCGTGTTCGGTGGGCTGGTGCCGGGGTTCCTGCTCGGGCTGCTGGCGTTCCGGGTCAAGTCCCGGTGGTGTCCGTCCTGTGGGCGGTCCACCGAGGCCCTGCACTGCGGCGACCAGCGGTGACCACGCCTGGCCGGCAGGACCGCCGGGAGTTGCCGATCGGCCGGCGGGTGGCGCAGCTACGGGCCCGTCGGGGCATGAGTCAACAGGTCCTCGCCGACCGCGTCGGCAGGTCCAAGAGCTGGGTCGACAAGGTTGAGCGCGGCGTGCGTACCCTCGACCGTCTTTCCGTGATCGAGACGGTGGCCGCCGCCCTCGGCGTGGCACCCGGCGTGCTGGTCGGCCGCGCGGCCCGGCGGACGCCGGTCACCGACGCCGCCACCGCCGTGGAGCGGATCCGCGCGGTACTGGCCCACCACGACCCCACCGGCGACCAGCCACCATCGGCAGCCGAACTCGACCGCCAGATCGGGTACGCCTGGGCCGCCTACCGGCACGCCCACCACCCGCAGATGCTCCGGATGCTGCCCGACCTGCTCGCCGCGACCCGTGACCTCGACCGCCCCGACGCCGGCCTGCCGGTGCGGGTGTACCAGCTCACCGCCCAAGTGCTGGTGAAACTCGGCGAGCCCCACCTCGCCTGGCTGGCCGCCGACCGCGCCATGACCGCCGCCGCTGGTCACCCGCGTCGTACCGCCCTCGCCGCCGTCCCTCTGGCGCAGGCACTCCGCGCGCTCGACCGGGGCCGGCTGGCGATGGCCGTCGCGACCACCGCTGTACGGGCGATCGACTCGGTTCCGGCCCGCGCGACCGTTCCGGACGATCCCGCCCTGGCCGCGACCCTGTTCACGGAGGCCGCTCTCGCCGCCGCCACCTGCGGGGACACCTCCGCGATGGACGACCTGACCGAGCGCGCCGCCAACTGTGCCGCGCGGCACGCCGACGACGGCGGCGGGTTCGGGCCGATCGTGGTCGACCTGGCCCGCGCACTGGCCGCCGCGCGCCTCGGCGACAACCACCTCGCCATCGCTCTGCATCAGCGCGCCGTCTGCGGCGACGCCTGGCAGCGGCTCCCCGCCGAACACCGCGCGGCCCACCTGATCGACATCACCCGCGCCCACCTCGACCTCGGCGACCATTGTGCCGCCGGCCGCGCCCTCGTCACCGCCGACCGCATCGCCCCCGCCGAAGTCCGGCTCCGACCCGCTGCCCACGCCGCCCTGGCGGCCGTCCTCCGCGCCGGCCCGACCCCGGCCGACCTGACCCGCCTCGCCACCACCGTCGGCCTGACCCGTCCTCGTGTCGGCTGACGACTTCGTGCACGGTGGGTCGCACGACGAGGCGCGTCGTCTCATCGGACGTGGGGTGCGGCGAGTAGCGACGAGGTCGCTAGTCCAGCAGCCAGGTGCGCAGTTGCGCGCCGTACGGGGTCAGCATGACCACGGTGACCGCCGCGCAGAGCAGGGTGCCGACCAGGACGGCCACCCAGCGGCCCCGTCCCACTCCCCCACCGGCGAGCCGGGCCACCCCGGCGACCACGCCGACGAGTCCCAGCAGGGTGATCCCGGAGACCATGACGAGCACCCTGCTGATCGCGAAGATCCACAGAAGGGGGTTCCAGGACGCCTCGACGCCGAACGGCGGGTACCACTCCTTGGGGTCGCCGTAGCGTTCGAGGCGGGGATCGGCCAGCCCGGCCCAGTCGCCGGTGCCGGCCGCGGCGGCCAGCAGTGGGTAGGCCGCGCCGAGCAGGAACATCGCCGCCGTGACGTACTGGAACACCAGGGTGCCGCGTCCCGGGCGGCGGGGCGTCACGGTTCCGGCCACCGATTCGTCCATCCGGGACACCGTACGGCACCGCGAGGGGCGACGGTCGCCCGCCGTTGCCGGGCGGGCGCGTTGCGTCGTCGACCACCCTTGCGTACCGTTCTGCACGAGCCGGGTCGTCCTGTGACGTCCACACACCGGGCCGACCGACGACCGTCTGGGCAACGGGTCGTCGGGGCCTGAACGCCTGTGACCCGGCGCTCGCCCGGTCTCGGGCCTCCCACTCCTGAGGTAGGTCATGAAGAGACGACTCACCCTTCTCGGTGCCGCGTTGCTGACGCTGGTCAGCTCCGTCCTGATGTTCGTGCCCCCCGCCCACGCGGCGGTCGGCCTGCACGTCGAGGGCAGCGACATCGTCGAGGCCAACGGTCAACGGTTCGTCATGCGCGGGGTGAACCACCCGCACGTCTGGTTCACCGGCCGCACCGACTCCTTCGCCGACGTCAAGGCACTCGGGGCCAACACGGTCCGGGTGGTGCTCGGCACCGGCAAGCGCTGGGGCCCGTCGAACGACGTGGCCCAGGTGGTCTCCCTGTGCAAGGAGAACCGGCTCATCTGCGTGCTGGAGGTGCACGACACCACCGGCTACGGCGAGGAGGGCGCCGCCGCCTCGCTCGACGAGGCGGTCGACTACTGGATCGGCCAGAAGAGCGCGCTGGTCGGCGAGGAGGACTATGTCGTGATCAACATCGGCAACGAGCCGATCGGCAACGTGAACGCCGCCCAGTGGACCGACGCCACGGTCGCCGCGATCCGGAAGATGCGGGCCAACGGCTTCGCGCACCTGCTCATGGTCGACGGCCCGAACTGGGGTCAGGACTGGCAGTACGTGATGCGGGACAACGCGCAGACGGTGCTCGACGCCGACAGCCAGCGCAACACGGTGCTGTCGATCCACATGTACGCGGTGTACAGCACCGCCGCCAGCATCGTCGACTATCTCGACCGGTTCGAGGCCAACGGCTGGCCGCTGGTCATCGGTGAGTTCGGCTGGCGGTTCCGCGACGGCGAGGTCGACCACGAGACCCTGCTGGCCGAGGCGGACGCCCGAGGGCTGGGCTACCTCGGGTGGTCCTGGAGCGGCAACACCGACCCGATCCTGGACATGGCACTGAACTTCGACCCCGACCAGCTCACCACCTGGGGCGAGCGGATCTTCAACGGGGCGCACGGCATCAGGGCCACCGCCCGGGAGGCCAGCATCTTCGGCACCACCCCACCCACCACGCCGCCGCCCACCACCGTCCCGCCGACCACCCCGCCCCCTACCACTCCGCCGCCCACCCTGCCGCCACCGGACCGGTGCTCCGCCACCTACTCGGTCGTCGGTCAGTGGCAGGGCGGCTTCCAGGGTGAGGTGAAGGTGACCGCCGGCACCTCGGCGATCCGGGACTGGACGGTGGTCTGGACCTTCGCCGACGGGCAGACCGTCTCGCAGGCCTGGAACGCGACGGTCACCAGCAGCGGCGCGACGGTGGCCGCCCGCAACATGAGCTACAACGGTGCACTCGCTGCCGGCGCCAGCACCACCTTCGGTTTCGTCGGCGCCTGGAACGGCACCAACAGCAGGCCGACGCTGTCCTGCACGGCCAACTGACACCGCCCGTACCGGGACCGGGAGCCGCCCTCACCGGCGGCTCCCGGCTGCCGGCCCCGACGATGTGGCACGATTTCGCAGGTGAACAGCACATCCGCCACGGCGCAGCGCCTGCACGACCTCGCGCGGCTGCGCCGGGTCCGCGACCGGATCGACCGGGAGTACGCACAGCCGCTGAACGTCGAGGCCCTCGCCCGCAGCGCGCACATGTCGGCCGGGCACCTCAGCCGTGAGTTCCGGCTCGCCTACGGTGAGTCGCCGTACGCCTATCTGATGACCCGGCGCATCGAACGCGCCATGGCGCTGCTGCGTCGTGGCGACCTCAACGTCACCGAGGTCTGTTTCGCGGTCGGCTGCTCCTCGCTGGGCACCTTCAGCACCCGCTTCACCGAGTTGGTCGGCGTGCCGCCCAGCGTCTACCGGCGCCGGGCGGCACGCGCGACGGCGGGGATGCCGTCCTGCGTGGCGAAGAAGGTGACCAGACCGGTCAGGAATCGAGAAGCCCCGGCCCCCGATCCTCACCTAGCGTGACTGCCATGGACATCACGATCAACGCGAGCTTCCTCCCGCACAACGACCCGGCGGCCTCCCTGGCCTTCTACCGTGACGCCCTCGGCTTCGAGGTCCGCAACGACGTCGGATACGACGGCATGCGCTGGATCACGGTCGGTCCGGTCGGCCAGCCCGACACGTCCATCGTCCTGCACCCGCCGGTCGCCGACCCCGGCGTCACCGACGACGAGCGCCGTACCATCACCGAGATGATGGCCAAGGGCACCTACGCCATGATCCTGCTGGCCACCCCCGACCTCGACGGTGTCTTCGCGCGGCTGCAGGCCGGCGACGCCGAGGTCGTCCAGGAGCCGACCGAGCAGCCGTACGGCGTTCGCGACTGCGCCTTCCGCGATCCCGCCGGCAACATGGTCCGCATCCAGGAACTGAGCTGAGTCGTCCACCGACCAGCCGTCAGGTGGACGGCGCACCGCTGCCCCGACCTCGACGGCGACGGATGACCAGAGGTACCGCTCGAGGATGATGGGCTCGAGCCAGGCGACGCCGACGGGGGCCGCGAAGGCGGCCCCCGCGTAACCCGATGGAGACACGATGAGCATGGCCACGAGCACGGACGCGCAGTCGCCTGCGCCGCACTCCGCCGACAGTCACGATCTGATCCGCGTGCGGGGCGCGCGCGAGAACAACCTCAAGGACGTCAGCATCGACATCCCGAAGCGCCGGCTGACGGTGTTCACCGGGGTCTCCGGCTCGGGCAAGAGCTCGCTGGTGTTCGGCACGATCGCGGCCGAGTCGCAGCGGCTGATCAACGAGACCTACAGCGCCTTCCTGCAGGGCTTCATGCCGACGCTGGCCAGGCCGGACGTCGACCTGCTGGAGGGGCTGACCACGGCGATCATCGTCGACCAGGAGCGGATGGGCGCCAACGTCCGCTCCACGGTCGGCACCGCCACCGACGCCAACGCGATGCTGCGGATCCTCTTCAGTCGGCTCGGGCAGCCGCACATCGGCTCACCCAACGCGTTCTCGTTCAACGTGCCCTCGGTGAAGGCGAGCGGTGCGATCACCGTCGAACGCGGCGCCGGCAAGACGAAGACCGAGAAGGCGACCTTCACCCGGCTGGGCGGCATGTGCCCGCGCTGCGAGGGCATGGGGTCGGTCACCGACTTCGACCTGTCCGCGCTGTACGACGACACCAAGTCGCTCAACGAGGGTGCGCTCACGATCCCCGGCTACAGCGTCGACGGCTGGTACGGCCGCATCTTCAGCGGCTGCGGCTTCTTCGACCCGGACAAGCCGATCCGGAAGTTCACCAAGAAGGAACTCCACGACCTCCTGTACAAGGAGCCGACCAAGATCAAGGTCGACAACGTCAACCTGACGTACGAGGGTCTGATCCCGAGGATCCAGAAGTCCTTCCTCGTCAAGGACCGGGAGGCGATGCAACCGCACATCCGGGCGTTCGTGGACCGGGCGGTCACCTTCACCGCCTGTCCGGAGTGCGGCGGCACCCGGCTCAGCGAGGCGGCCCGGTCGTCGCGGATCCGGGGCGTCAACATCGCCGACGCCTGCGCGATGCAGATCAGCGACCTGGCCGAGTGGGTCCACGGCCTCGACGAGCCGTCGGTGGCACCGCTGCTCGCGAAGCTGAAGCACACCCTCGACTCGTTCGTCGAGATCGGGCTGGGCTACCTGTCGCTCGACCGGCCGGCGGGCACGCTGTCGGGCGGCGAGGCGCAGCGCACCAAGATGATCCGCCACCTCGGCTCCTCGCTCACCGACGTCACCTACGTCTTCGACGAGCCCACCATCGGCCTGCACCCCCACGACATCCAGCGGATGAACGACCTGCTGCTGCGACTGCGGAACAAGGGCAACACGGTGCTCGTCGTGGAGCACAAGCCGGAGACGATCGCGATCGCCGACCACGTCGTCGACCTCGGCCCCGGCGCCGGTACGGCGGGCGGCACCGTCTGCTTCGAGGGCACCGTCGAGGGGCTGCGGGCCAGTGGCACCCTCACCGGCCGCCACTTCGACGACCGGGCCACCCTGAAGGAGAAGGTACGGACGCCCACCGGCACGCTGGAGATCCGCGGGGCGACGGCGAACAACCTGCGGTCGGTCGACGTCGACGTCCCGCTCGGGGTGCTCGTCGTCGTCACCGGCGTCGCCGGCTCCGGCAAGAGTTCCCTCGTGCACGCGTCGATCCCGGCCGGCGCCGGAGTGGTCTCGATCGACCAGGGCGCGATCCGTGGCTCGCGGCGGAGCAACCCGGCGACGTACACCGGACTGCTCGACCCGATCCGCAAGGCGTTCGCGAAGGCCAACGGCGTGAAGCCGGCGCTGTTCAGCGCCAACTCCGAGGGCGCCTGCCCCACCTGCAACGGCGCCGGGGTCATCTACACCGACCTGGCGACGATGGCCGGCGTCGCCACCACCTGCGAGGACTGCGAGGGGAAGCGGTTCCAGCCGGCGGTGCTGGAATACCACCTCGGCGGTCGCGACATCAGCGAGGTGCTCGCGATGTCGGTAACCGAGGCCGAGGAGTTCTTCGGCGCGGGCGAGGCACGCACCCCGGCCGCGCACGCCATCCTCGGCCGGCTCGCTGACGTCGGGCTCGGCTACCTCAGCCTCGGCCAGCCGCTCACCACGCTCTCCGGCGGCGAGCGGCAGCGGCTCAAGCTGGCCACCCACATGGGCGCCAGCGGCGGCGTCTACGTCCTCGACGAGCCGACCACCGGCCTGCACCTCGCCGACGTCGAGCAACTGCTCGGCCTGCTCGACCGACTCGTCGAGTCCGGCACGTCGGTCATCGTCATCGAGCACCACCAGGCGGTCATGGCACACGCGGACTGGATCATCGACCTGGGTCCCGGCGCCGGCCACGACGGCGGCCAGGTCGTCTTCGAGGGCACGCCCGCCGACCTCGTCGCGGCCCGCTCCACCCTCACCGGCGAGCACCTCGCTGCCTACGTCGGCGGCTGACGGGGGTCCTCGCGGACACCGCACGGCGGGCTCGGGGTGACGTCCGCACCGTCCGACCGGTCCGCCTGTCACGTGGGTGACGGGGGCCGGTCGGCGGGCAGCGGGGCTGCGACGAAGCGCAGTTCGGCGCTGTGCCGGCGGCCGTGCGGGTCGGTGAACCAGAGCTGCCCGGGGCCGGGCAGCATCTCGGTCACGGTGACCTCCGCGGCGGCCCCGCCGGTGCGTCGCGCCCGGCGGACCGCTCGGCAGAGCACCTCGACCGACGCCAGGCTGGCCAGGTCGACGTGCACCGGTTTGCGCTCGCCGCTGCAGCGGAGGAAGACGTGCCGGGGCAGGCCGACCCGATTCGCCCAGGAGCGCACTCGCAGGAAGCGGCGGGCCTCGTCCGGGTCGTCCGCGAAGTCCAGGCCGGTGGCCGGGAGCGTCCACGACTCGCGGCTGACCACCAGTCGGTCGATGGTCACCCGGGGCCGGTGCGGTGCCGGGGAGAGCAGCCGGAAGTGCGGCATCAGGTTCGCGGCGACCAGGTCCGCGAAGACCTCCAGCAGGTCGTGGCAGTCGCCGCCGTTCCGGCGGCGGACCAGCAGCCGGCCGTCGGTGTCGACCACGTCGCAGCCGCCGACCACCAGGTCGTGGTCGGGGTCGTGGCCGCAGGTGTCCGGGGCGAAGACCAGCCGCCGGTGAGCGGGGGCGAGCAGCCGGGGCGAGAAGCGGGTGGCGCTGCCGCCCTGGCTGCCGGTCGCGCCGAGCCGGACCACCGGGCCGGGCAGGTCGGCAGCCATCGCCCCGGCCAGCGCGGCCGGGTCCGGGTGGCAGTCGACCCAGCTGGCGTAGCGCATGGTGTGGTAGCCCGGATGCAGCTCGCCGAGAACCCAGTCGACGTCACCGGCGGCGATCGCGGCCAGGTCGGGGGCGGCGACCATCAGGTCCGGGCTGTGCTGGACGGCCGTGGCCCAGCCGGGCGGGCCGGCGGGGAACGCAGCGGCAGCGGCACCGCGCAGGTCGGCGGTGGAGCGCCGCACCCGTCGGTCGCCGGCCCCGACCGCGAGCAGCCGTTCCCACCGGTGGTGCAGGGCGCGGGTCAACGGGCGGACCACCGGGCCGGGGTCGTCGATCAGCACGCTCCGGGCGGCGAGCCACAGGTCGGCCAGCGGCACCGGCGTGCCGGGGCGTCGGGCCGCAAGCTGGTCGTGCAGGGTGCGCAGCGCCCGCCGGTAGAGCGCCGCGCCGGCCGCCGTGTACCAGCGGGCGCTGTCCAGCAGCAGGGCCAGCGGCCCGGCGAGGGTGTCCAGCGCCGCCCGGCCGAGCCGGATCGAGTCCGGCCGCCGGCACTCCTCGAAGACGAGCGTACGGCCGGCGTAGAGCTGACCGGCCGCGCGGACCGGAGCCGCGCCGGTGAGGTCGGTGAAGGTCGTGCCGAGGCCGGCGAGGGCGTCGCGCACCGCCGTCGCGTCACCCCGGGCCGCCGCCACGGTCGCCGCCGCCGAGGTCAGCCGGTCCAGGGCGGCCAGCGCGGGCGCGCGTACCGCCGGGTCGTCGACTCCGGCGACGACAGCCCGCAGGGTGGCGGCGGGGTGCAGGTCGTCGGGGGCGGCCTCCAGGGTCCATTCGATCCGGCGGTCGGCGTGCAGCCGGTCCAGCGCCGCCCACACCCGGTCCGGGTCTCCTCCGGCGTCGGCGTGGACCGCCGCGACGACCTGCCGGGCGGTACGCCCCGGCCGCAGTGCCCGCAGGACGGCCGCCTGCACCGGGTCCAGTGGCACCGGGTCGGCCAGCGGCGCCCGCAGGGTGTCGCCGTCGACGCCGAGCAGCGGCAGCAGCCGGGGCACCAGCCAGGGGCGCAGCGGCGGCGCGAGGGTCC
Source organism: Micromonospora sp. NPDC050187 (assembly GCF_044459745.1). Taxonomy (NCBI): domain Bacteria; kingdom Bacillati; phylum Actinomycetota; class Actinomycetes; order Micromonosporales; family Micromonosporaceae; genus Micromonospora; species Micromonospora sp. NPDC050187. The sequence goes on along the minus strand of NZ_JBITJH010000013.1, from coordinate 72,697 downwards.
GGCCGAGCTCCGCGAGCGCCCACCCCTCCAGGTAGAGGGTGCGGTCCCCGGCGGTGCCGTCGTGCACGGCGCGGACGGGTTCCGGCTGCTCCGGGTCGATCCGCGCCCAGCGCAGCGGCCCGAAGAAACCGATCGTGTCGTTCTTCGCCGCGTACCGGTGCAGGTAGCTGGTGACCAGGGCCTCGGTCTTGCGGTGCCGGCCGGTGCGCGTCACGGTCTCCGGGTCACGGCGCAGCAGGGTGTCGAAGCCGGTGTCCAGAGCGTTCGGGTTCTGCCAGGCGACCGCCTCCCGGATCCGGGGATCGGCGGCGGCGGAGTGCAGCGCTCGCGCGAGGGCCCGCTCGGCGTGCCGGAACCGGGCGCGGTACGCGCGATCGTCGGCCCCGGCGTCGACCGCGTCGGCGAGGGCGGCCAACTCCGGGTCGGCCAGGGATTCGAGCAGGTCGACGGGGAAGCCGGCGGCCCGGACGCAGAACGAGGGCCACAGCCCCCACCCGCCGCCGAGCGGGACCAGGTGCGGAGCGGACATCAGCCGGCAAGCACGCCGGTCACCAGGTGGTCGGTGTCGGAACGTGTCAGCATGTGCTGGCGGACGTCGGTGAAGCCCGCCTCGCCCAACAGCGCGACGAGTTCGTCGTAGGCGTACGCCCGGCCGCCCTGGGTGTGGAAGAGGTTCAGGCTGAACATCCGGACGAACGCCTCCCCCGGCCCGGCCGGCCGCTCCGGCACCTCGGCGAGGGGTTCGAGCAGGACCACCCGGCCGCCGGGGCGCAGCGCGGCGGCGGCCCGGCGCAGCAGGGTGCCCACCGCCTCCCGCTGGTAGCCGTGCACGATGTTGAAGAGCAGCACCAGGTCGTGGTCGATGCCGAGGTCGGCGGTGAAGAGGTCGCCCGGACGCAGGGTGACCCGGTCGGTCAGGCCGGCATCGGCCACGGTCCGCACGCCCTGGGCCAGCGCCCCGTCGAGGTCCACCACGGTCGCCCGCAACTGCGGGTGGGCGGTGAGGAGGGCGACCGGGTACGCGGCGTGCCCGCCGCCCACGTCGAGCACGCTGCGCGCCCCGGCGGGGACCGGGACCAGGTCGACGATCTCCGGACCGAGCGCGTCGGCGAGGCCGCGCAGCATGGTGTGGAAGTCGGCGAGGGCCTCCGGGTGCTTCTCCAGCCAGGCGTAGAAGTCGCCGGTCGGGCCGCCGGAGCGGATCGACGACTCCAGGTCCTGCCACCAGCCGGTGAGCACGGTCGACCAGAAGGAAAGCGCCGGGGCGAAGCTGCCCGGGGCGTCGCGCAGCAGCCAGCGGGCGGTGTTGGCGCTGTTGGCGTACTGCCCGTCGGCCCGGGTCAGGTAGCCGTAGCCGGCCAGCGCGTCGAGCAGGATCCGCAGCCCCAACGGGTCGGTGCCGGTGCGCTCGGCGAGCCGGTCGACCGGCAGCGGCCCGTCGGCCAGCGCCTCGAACACCCCCAGGCGCAGACCGGCGGCGGCGCTGCGGAAGGAGACCGCGTCGAGCAGGTCGAGGTACGCGGCGGGGGCGGCGTCGGAGGCGAGGAACAGGTGGGCCTCGTCCGGGCTCAGCGGCACCGGCATGGCGGGGCGCTCCTTCGGGTCAGGGTACGAATGCAGGGACAGGGTCAGCGGTTCGCGGGGACGGTCTCGGGGCCGGCGGCACCGTCGGCGGAGCCGGCACGGTCGACGGGGTCGGCATCGGGGCCGACCGGTTCGGCCGGATCGTCGGGGAGGGCGTCGGGCAGGTCGTCGACGCCGCGCAGCGCCGGCCACGCCCACGCGGACCCGGCGAGGAGCACCATCAACGCCCCGGTGACCGCGAAGACCAGCGCGACGCCCCGGCCGTCGCCGGTGCCGATCACCGAGCCGACCGAGCCGGCGAGCGCCCCGTCCGCGCGCAGCAGCGGCTCGACCCCGTCGGCGATCGGCCCGGCCAGCACGTACGCGAACGGGATGCTGGCGTCGCCGATCACCCGGGCGGTGGCGAGCACCCGGCCGAGCACGGCCGGCTCGGTCTTGGTCTGGATCAGGGTCATGGTGGAGCTGTTCACGATCGGCAGGGTGAACAGGAACAGCGGGGCGACCACGCCGATCAGCCACACGGACGGGGCCGCCGCGTGCAGCACCAGCGCCACCCCGCCGATCGCGAGTCCACCGCACACGGCGGTCACCCGCCGGGTCGGCCCGCCCCACGCACCCATCAGCAGGCTGCCGGCGAAGAGTCCGGCCCCGCCGGCGAACATCAGCACGCCGAGGGTGTCCGCCGAGGTGAACGAGAGGATCAGCGGCTGGACCAGCACCCCGGCGATGCCGAAGAGGAAGTTGAAGGCCCCGAAGACCAGCATGAGCCGGAGCAGGCCCGGGCGCTGCCGCAGGTGGTGCCAGCCGGCGGCGGCCCCGCGCAGCACCGGCTCGTCGGTGGCGCCTCTCCCGGCCGGGCGGGTCACCTCGGCGGGCAGCCGGACCAGCAGCAGGGTGCCGGCCGCGACGACGAAGGTGGCCAGGTCGACGGCCATGACCCCGCCGACCCCGATGGTCACCACCAGCACCCCGGCGACCAGCGGCGCGGCGATCTGCACCGCCCGGGAGACCTGCATCAGCCCGTTGAACCGGCCGAGGTGCCGCTTGCCGACCAGTGCCGGGGTCATCGCCTGGTAGGCGACCTGGTGCACGGTGGACGCCCCGGCGCTGAGCACCGTCGCCAGGTAGATGTGCCACACCTGGAGCGCGTCGGCCGCGACCAGCGCGGCGAGCGCGGCGGTGCCCACCGCGGCGAGGGTGTCGCTGGCGAGCATCAACCGGCGGCGGTCCCGGCGGTCGGCGAGGGCTCCGGCGAACGGCGCCACCAGCACCGCCGGCAGGGTGGCGGCCAGGAAGATCATCGAGAACTGGGTGACCGAGCCGGTGCGCTGGTAGACCCAGACGCCGAGGACGAACGCGGTCAGGCTCGACCCGATCAGCGAGACGAGCTGGCCGAGCCAGATGGCCACCCAGCGGTGGTACGGCAGCGTACGGTCAGCCACGGGTCCTCCCCGGCGAGTCGAGGAACCCGGCGGCGACGAACGCCGCCAGGTAGGTGTGCAGCAGGTGCGCGTCCGCCGCCGGGCAGGTGATGCCGGCCGCCGCGAGGGCGTTCTCGGTGGCGGTGCAGTCGAAGTCCGGTTGGGTGCGTACCGGGGTGCCCGCGCCGAACAGCGGGGTGAACCGGGCGAGGGCGACGTCCGGCCGGGCCAGCAGCGCCGCCCGCCAACGCGGGTACGGCACCAGCTCCACCGGATGGCCGAAGTCGGTGATCGCCTCGGCGAGAGCGGCGTAGGTGATGGTGCGGTTGTTGTAGTAGTGGTGGTCGCCGGTGGACCCGGTCCGGGTCAGGTGGCCGATGCCGGCCCCCACGTAGTCCACCGGGGCGAGGTCGGCGGGGTCGTCGATGTCCGGTACGGCACCGAGCTGCACGCAGGTCTTCAGCAGCCGGCTGAAGAAGTCGTCGACGTTGCCCACCCCGGTACGGGCGTCGCCGGTGATCCGGGCGGGCCGGTGCACGCTGACCGGCAGGCCCCGGTCACGGGCGGCGCGGACCAGCGCGTCGGCGACCCACTTGCTGGCGTTGTAGCCGTCGTACAGGCCGTCGCAGTCGTCCGGCACGTCCCCCTCGTACACCAGGGTGCGGATGCGCGACGGGGTGACGAAGACCCCGAGGGTGGAGACGAAGTGCACCGCGCTGGGGCGGGCGGTGGTGGCGAGCCGGAGCACTTCCAGGGTGCCGTCCACGTTGGCCGGACGCAGCACCGGGTACGGCTGCACGAAGTTGACCACGCCGCCGTTGTGGACGACCGCGTCGAGCCGTTCGCCGAGCTCGGCGAAGGCCACCCCGGTCAGCCCGAGCCGGGGTGCGCCGAGGTCCCCGGGGACGCCCACGAGGCGGTCGGCGTACTCCGGTCGCCAGAGGCCGTACCGGTGCAGGTTGGCGCGGACCCGGTCGACGGCGGCGGCCGGTGTGTCGGCGCGGACCAGGCAGTGCGCGGTGGCCCGGGTGTGGGTGAGCCAGTCGGCGAGCAGGTACGCGCCGAGGAACCCGGTGGCCCCGGTGAACAGCACCTGCTCCGGCACCGCCGGGACGGTGCCGGCCGGCACGGGCAGGTCGTCGGCGCGGCGGGCCTCGGCGCGCAGCAGGTCGCCGTGGTCGGCCGGGGTCGGCCCGTCGCCGTCGAGGACGGCGGCGAGCCCGGCCAGGTCGGCGGCCTCGAACAGCGCCCGCAGCGGCAGGTCCGCGCCGAGGGCGGCCCGGATCCGGGTGACCACGGTGGCCGCGAGCAGCGAGTGTCCACCGAGGTCGAAGAAGTTGTCCCGGCGGCCGACCGGTCCGGTGCCGAGCAGGTCGACCCAGATCTCCGCGAGGGTCTTCTCGGTCGGGGTGGCCGGTGGTTCGTGCGCGGGCCGGTCGGTGGCGTCGTCGGGGGCCGGCAGGGCGGCCAGGTCCAGCTTGCCGTGCCGGTTGGTGGGCAGCTCCGGCACCCGGACGAAGGCCGCCGGGATCAGGTGCTCCGGCATCCGCCGCCGTAGCGCGGCGCGCGCCGCCGCGCCGTCCGGGGCGTCCGCGTCGCCGACGAGGTACGCGACCAGCCGGGAACCGGTGGCGGCGTGGTCGACCACCACGGCGGCCCGGCCCACCCCGGGCAGGGTCGCGCAGGCCGCCTCCACCTCGCCGACCTCGACCCGGTACCCACGGATCTTGACCTGCCGGTCGGTGCGTCCGAGGAACTCCAGCGTGCCGTCGGCGCGGTGCCGGGCCAGGTCGCCGGTGCGGTAGAGCCGGGCCCCGGACGCGTACGGGTCGGGCACGAAGCGGGTGGCGGTCTCGGCGGGTCGACCGAGGTAGCCCCGGGCCGGCGCGGTGCCGCCGACGTACACCTCGCCGGGCAGGCCGATCGGCACCGGCCGCAGGTCGGCGTCGAGGACGTGGACCCGCACGTTCGGCACCGGACGGCCGATCGGCAGCCGGGTCAGGCCGGGCAGTTCCGCCCCGTCGACGGTGGCGTAGGTGGTGGCGCAGACGGTCGCCTCGGTCGGACCGTAGTGGTTGTACATGGTCACCCGGCCGTCGGTGAGTCGGGCCCACCGGCGGACGGTGTCCAGGTCGACGGCCTCCCCGCCGACCATCATGGCGCGCAGCGGCCCGGCGTCGACCGGCCCGGACCGGGCGGCCAGGTCGTCCACCCAGCGTGCCCAGAGCGGCGCGGCGGTGTCGACCAGGGTGATCCCGTGGGTGCGGCACAGCTCGGCCAGGCCGGGACCGGTGATCGCTGCCGGCTGCCGGTGCACCACCAGCGCCGCCCCGCTGGCCAGGGCCGGGAAGAGGTCGCCGACGGAGGCGTCGAAGCTGAGCGGGGGCAGCATGAGCAGCCGGTCGCCGGGGCCGATCCGGTGCAGGTCGGCGAAGGCCAGCGCCAGGTTGACGGCGGTGCGGTGGCCGACCGTCACGCCCTTCGGCGTGCCGGTGGAGCCGGAGGTGTGGATGACGTAGGCGAGCTGGTCGGGGTGGACCGGTGTGGGCACCCCGTCGGCCGGCTCGGCACCGTCGCACCCGTCGGTGGGGTGACCGTCGGCGTCGACGACGAGCAGCGTGCCGGGGTACGGCCGGTCGTCGGGATCGTCGGGGTCCGGCGGGGCGGTCAACGTCCGGGCGAGGTCGGCGTCGGTGAGGCAGACCGTGGTGCCGGCGGCGGTGAGCAGGCCGCGCAACCGGACCGGCGGGTGGCCCGGGTCCAACGGCAGGTAGCCGCCGCCGGCCGTGAGGATCGCCAGGATGCCGGTCAGCGCGGCGGCTCCCGCCGGCAGGGCCAGCCCGACCGGCTGGTCCGGCCGGACGCCGAGGTCGCGCAGTCGGGCGGCGAGCCGGTCGGCGTCCGCGACCAGCCGGCCGTAGGTCAGCGGCGGCCGGGCCGGGGCGTCCGGGCTGACGTCCAGCAGCGCGGGCGCTTCCGGGTCGAGCGCCGCGCGGGCCCGGACCAGGTCGTGCAGGCCACCCGTCGGGTACGCCCGGTCGGTGGCGTTCCACCGGGCCAGGTCCCGCCGTTCGGCCGGACCGGTCAGGTCGAGGTCGGCGAGCCGGCGCTCCGGTTCGGTGGCCAGCGCCCACAGCACGGCGGTGAAACGGTCGACGAGACGCGCGACGGTCACCTCGTCGAACAGGTCGGTGTTGTAGTCGACCAGACCGGCCAGGCCGGAGCCGGCGGCGCGCACCGCCACGGTCAGGTCCAGGCGGGAGGTCTCCCGGACCACCGGGACCGGCCGGACGGTGAGATCACCGCTCGGGCCCTCCGGTCCGCCCTGGTTGACCACCAGCATCACCTGGTACAGCGGGTTGCGGCTCAGATCGCGGGGCAGCCGGGCGGTCTCGACGATCCGCTCGAACGGCAGCTCGGCGTGGGCCAGCGACTCCACGCAGGTGGCCCGGACCCGGGTCACCACCTCGGCCAGTGTCGGGTCGCCGGACAGGTCGGTCCGCAGCGGCAGGGTGTTGACCAGCAGGCCGACGATGTCCTGCTGGGCCGCGTCGGCGCGCAGCGTCACCGGAGAGCCGACGCAGACGTCGTCGGTGCCGCCGATCCGGGCCAGCAGCACCTGGAGCCCGGCGAGCAGCACCATGAAACGGGTGCAGCCGGTGCGCCCGCCCAGCGCGTCGAGGGCGGCGGTCAGGTCGTCGGCGACGGTGAAGCCGTGGGTGCGTCCGGCGAAGGTCTGGGTGGCCGGTCGGGGCCGGTCGGTGGGCAGGTCGAGCAGGCCGGAAGAGCCCTTGAGGCGGGTGGCCCAGAACTCCCGCGCCCGGTCCGCGACGCCGCCGGCCAGCCGCTCGCGCTGCCACAGGACGTGGTCGGGGAACTGGGCGACCGGGCCGGGAGCGGTGCCGGTGCCGGTGCGGTGCCGGCGGTGTCCGTCGAGCAGTCCGGTCAGGACGATGTCGACGGACCGTTCGTCGGCGACGATGTGGTGCAGGCTGACCACCAGCAGGTGCTCGTCGCGGTCCAGCCGACCGAGCCGGACCCGCAGCAGGGGCGCGCGGCCGAGGTCGAAGGGGGTCTCGGTCTCCTGCCGGACGGCGTCGGCGACCGCCGCCTCGCGCTCCGCGACGGACCCGCCGGTCAGGTCCTCGACCACCAGCTCACACCGGGCCGCCGGATCGTCGGCGGGGAGCACCTCCTGCTCGACCTGACCGTCCCGGTCGACGAACCGGGTCCGCAGCGCCTCGTGCGCGGTCACCAGGTCGTCCAGTGCGGCCTGCACCGCCGTCGGCTCCAGCGGCCCGGTGAGCCGCACGGCGTGGCTCATCACGTACGCCGGACTGCCCGGCTGGAGCCGGTCGAGGAACCACATCCCCTCCTGCGTCGGCGACAGCGGCACCGGCGTGCCCGGAGCCCGCCGGGGGATGCCCGCCGGCCGGGTCGCGGTGCCCAGCCCCCGGCGGGCCATCAGCTCCCGGATCAGCCGTTCCCGGTCGGTCATTCCCGGCCCTCCACCAGTGCCCGCAGTTCCTCGTCGGAGAGGCCGGCCATCTCCTGCCGGAAGGCGGCGACGGCGTCGACGTGACCGGGCGCCGGCTCGGCGGCGCGGAGCGCGTCGGCCATCGCGGCGACCGTGGGGGCGGCGAAGAGCAGCGGGATCGGCACCTCCATCTCCACCGCCGCGCCGATCCGGCCCAGCGCCCGCACCCCGAGCAGCGAGTGCCCGCCGAGGCGGAAGAAGTCGTCGTGCACACCGACCGTGTCGACCCGCAGCACCTCCTGCCAGATCTCGGCGACCAGCCGCTCCACCGGATCGCGGGGGGCGACCGGGACGGCGGCGGAGTTGGTCCAGCGGGGAGCGGGCAGCGCCTTCCGGTCGACCTTGCCGCTGTCGGTGAGCGGCAGGGCGGCCAGCGGCACCAGGGTCGCCGGGACCATGTACTCGGGCAGCCGGCGCGCCAGCGCGGGCCGGACCCGGTCCCACAGGGTGTCCGGGTCGGTCCCGGCGGCCGGCACCGCGTACGCGACCAGCCGGACGTCGCCGTCCCCGCCGGTCCAGGCGGTGACCACGGCGTCGGCGACCTCGTCACGGGCCCGCAGCAGGGTCTCGATCTCGCCCGGCTCGATCCGGAAGCCGCGCACCTTGACCTGGTGGTCGGCGCGGCCGAGGTACTCCACCGTGCCGTCCGGCCGGCGCCGGGCCAGGTCGCCGGTGGCGTAGAGGCGGGCGCCGGGCCGGTCGGCGAACGGGTCGGGCACGAACCGGTCGGCGGTGAGGCCGGGCCGGCCGTGGTAGCCCCGGGCCACCCCGGTCCCGCCGACGTACAGTTCGCCGACCACGCCCACCGGCACCGGCTGGAGCGCCCCGTCGAGCAGGTGCAGCCGGGTGTTGGCGATCGGCCCGCCGATGGTGACGGCGGCCGGGGCGGGCGGCACCGGGCCGGCGGACGAGTAGACCGTCGTCTCGGTCGGTCCGTAGCAGTTCCACAGCGACGCCCCGTCGGCGAGGAGCGCGTCGGCGAGGTCCCGGGGCAGCGCCTCGCCGCCGGTGAGCCGCAGCCGCACCGACGGGGGCACCCCACCGGCGGCCAGCAGGAGCCGCCAGGTGGCCGGGGTGGCCTGGAGCACGGTCGCCCCGCTCTCGGCCAGCCGGCGGCGCAGGGCCGGCCCGTCCGCCGTCTCGTCCGCGCCGACCACCAGCAGTGGGACGTCGCACATCAGCGGCAGGAGCAACTCCACCACGGAGATGTCGAACGACCACGTGGTGACCGCCGCGAGCAGGTCACCCGGCCCGAGGTCGAGGTCGGCGCGGAACGAGGTGAGCAGGTTGAGCACAGCCCGGTGCGGAACGGCGACGCCCTTCGGGCGGCCGGTCGAGCCGGAGGTGTAGAGCAGGTACGCCAGCGCGTCCGGGTGCGGGACGACCGCCGGCCCCGGCTGGTCCATGCCAGCGTCGGTCCCGGTGCCGGTTGCCTTCTCGGCGGTGCCAACGGCGTCGGCGTCGGCATTGGTGTCAGCATCGGCATTGGCGTCGCTGTCGGTGTCGCTGTCGAGGAGCAGGACGGTCGGGACCCCGTCCAGCACCCCGGTCAGCCGGTCGGCGACCGCGCGGCTGGTCAGCACCACCCGGGTGCCGGAGTCGGCCAGCATGAAACGCAGCCGGTCCGCCGGCAGGGCGGGATCGAGCGGGAGGTAGCCGGCCCCGGCACGCCATACCCCGAGCACCGCGGCGACCATCCCGACCTCCCGGTCCAGGCAGATGGCGACCGGCGTGTCCGGGCCGACCCCGGCGGCGCGCAGCCGACCGGCGATCCGGCCGGCCCGCCGGTGCAGCTCGGCCCGGTCGAGCCGTCCGTCCGGGCCGGTGACCGCCGGTGGGGCACCGGGGGCCGACGGGCCGGTGGGCAGCAGCTCCAGCACCGAGGAGACCCGGGGCAACGGCCGGTAGGTGGCGTTCCAGTCGACGAGGACCTGCCGCAGTTCCGCACCACCCAGCAGCGGGATCCGGTCCAGGGAACGGTCCGGGTCGGCGACCGCCGCCGCCAGCAGGGTGCACAGGTGCCGGCCGAGCCGGTCCACGGTGGCGACGTCGAACAGCGCGGTGTCGTACTCGAACGCCAGCCGCAGCGCGCCGTCGGCGATCCGCTCCCCGACCAGGGTCAGGTCGAACTTGGCCGAGCCGCTGTCCACCTCCAGCGTGGTGACCGTGCAGCCGGTGAGCCGGAAACCGTCGTACGGCGCGTTCTGGAGGACGAGCTGGGCCTGGAAGACCGGCGCGTGGGACAGGCTGCGGTCCGGCTGCAACTCCTCGACGAGTTTCTCGAACGGCAGCTCGGCGTTGCCGAGGCCGGCGAGGGCGACCTCGCGTACCCGGTCGACCAGCTCCCGCAGCGACGGTGACCCCGCCGTCGACACCCGCAGGGCGACGGTGTTGACGAAGAACCCGATCAGCCCCTCCAGGTCCGGGTGGTCCCGGCCGGCGACCGGGGTGCCGACGACGATGTCGTCCTGCCCGCTGTGCCGGGACAGGACCGCCTGGAACCCGGCGAGCAGGGTCATGAACAGGGTGACCCCGGCCTCCCGGCTGAACTCCTCGACCCGGCGGGTGACCTCCACGGGGAGGGTGAGGTAGTGCGCCGCGCCCCGCTGGGAGCGGCTCGTCGGGCGGGGCCGGTCGGTGGGCAGGGAGAGCAGGGCCGGAGCCCCACGCAGGTGGGCCAGCCAGTGGTCGAGCTGCCCGCGCAGGGTGTCCCCGGCCAGCCGTTCCCGCTGCCAGACGGCGAAGTCGGCGTACTGGGTGGGCAGTTCGGGCAGCTGGGCCGGCTCGCCGGCCAGCGCGGCGGCGTACGCGGTGTCCAACTCCCGGAACAGCACGCTCAGCGACCACGCATCGGAGACGATGTGATGCAGGCAGAGCGACAGGTGGTGCCGGTCGGTGTCGGTCCGGACCACCACCACCCGCAGCAGCGGGCCGGTGGCCAGGTCGAACGGCTGCCGCGCCTGCTCCCACACCAGCCGGGTGGCCTCGGCGTCCCGGTCGGCCGCCGGCAGCCCGGTCAGGTCGACCACGCTCAGGTCCGGCACGCCGGTCGGGTGGACCACCTGCACCGGCTCCCCGCCGGACTCGGCGAAGGTGGTCCGCAGCGCCCCGTGCCGGGCCACGATCGCGGCCAGAGCCGTCCGCAGCGCGTCGACGTCCAGCGGACCGCACACCTGGAACGCCGCCGGGATGTTGTAGACCGGATCGGCGCCGGTGAGACGGTCCAGGAACCACAGCCGACGCTGGCCGAAGGAGGCCGGGTGCCGGCGGGGTGCGCGGGCCCGTTCGGCCAGCAGCCGGGCGAGCAGGGCCCGTTTGTCCGCGGCGGAGTCGGTCGTGCTCATCACACCTCCTGGCTCAGGAGCCGGCGCAGCGGCGGCGGGCCGGCGGGGGCCTCGGGCACGGTGAGGCCGTGCCGGGCGGCCGCCGCGGCGATCTGCTGGCGCAGCGCGCCGGGTGCGCTGTGCGCGAAGTACCGCAGGTACGCCGCACAGGTCACCGCATCGTCGACGAGGAACGGCAGGTCACTGGCGACCATGTGCCGGACCACCAGCATCGGCACCGGGCTGTGCAGGGGTCGGAACTCGGTGTTCCACAGGCCGCCCTTGGCCGGGGGCCCGTCGTGGAACTCGCCGAGCATCAGACCCTGCTCGGTGTACGCCGGCTTGAGCCGCGCCTGGGTGCGGTCCACCGTATCCCGGGCCACGTCGACGGGCAGGTCGGGCAGGGTGAGCAGGATCGTCTTGAACTGGGCGGCCGGCCCGGCCAGCGGCTCCAGCCCGGCGAACCAGTCCCGGTACCCGGCGAGCACCGTGTCCAGCTCGACCGGATCGACGGTGCCGCCCCGGTGCACGGCCAGGTAGAAGGTGTCCCGGTCCAGCGAGCCCTGGGCGTAGGGACAGACCGGTCCCTTGCGGCCCAACTCCGGGTGCGGCTCGCAGAGGTACTCCCGGGCCCAGGCGACGACCGCCCGCAACTGGTCGACTGCCCCGTCGAGCAACGGGTGCGGCGGGTCGGCGGACAGGTCGGCCGCGGTGAACAGGATCTGTCCGGGAAGGAGGGAGTGGGTCAGCACGATGTCCACCGCCCCCCGACCCGGCGCCCGGCGCGGACCCCGGCGGCGAGGGCTACCGCGACGCCCAGGGCGAGACCGGCACCGGCGCCGCGCAGGACACGTTCCTGGCGGCGGGCCCGGGCCAGCGCGTCGGCGTACGGGGTCGTGGTGTGGGCGACCATCGTGTACAGCGGCACCCAGCGCCCCGGCAGCAGTCGGGACAGCACCCGGTCGGCGGCTGCGGAGAGGGTGTATCCGGTCCGGTGCACCCGGTCCCGCAGGTCGACGAAGTTGGCGGTGGACAGGTCGGCCAGCACGTCGGTGTGCGGCTTGCGGGCCGCCTCGTACGCGGCCAGCGCCGCCGCCCGGTCCGTCGGATGGTCGGCGAGGCAGCCGTCGAGGACCAGACAGTCCTCGAAGGCGGAGTTCATGCCCTGGCCGTAGAACGGGTAGACCGCGTGCGCCGCGTCCCCGATCAGCACCACCCGGTCGGCGTGCCGCCACGGGGAGGTGCGGACGGTGACCAGGTGCCCGGTCGGGTGTCCGGCGATCTCGTCGACCAGGTTCGGCATCAGGTCCTCGGCGTCCGGGAAGTGCCAACGGAAGAAGTCGCGCACCGCCGCCGGGGTGTCCAGCGCGGCGAAGCTCACCGGCCCCTCGTGGGCCATGAACAGCGAGCAGGTCAGCGAGCCGTCCCGGTTGGGGTGCGCCACCATCAGGGCCTCGTGGCCGGGCCAGACGTGCAGCGCCTCCAGCCGGACCCGGGGGCGGCCGTCCGGGCCGACCGGGATGGTCAGCTCCTTGTATCCCCAGGGCAGGAACTCCTGGGCGTAGTCGCTGCGCAGCCCGTGCTGCATCTGTTGCCGGACGGTGGAGAACACCCCGTCGGCGCCGACGACCCAGTCCGCGGTGATCCGGGTCGGTTCCCCACCGCCGGTCGGCGCGACCTCGACGGTCGCGGTCTCCCGGTCCAGCCGCAGCAGACGGCTGCCGAAGTGGAACCGGACCCCCGGCTCCGCCTCGGCGGCCTCCACGACCAGCGCGATCAGCTCGTCGCGGAGCACCGAGTGGAGGATCTCGTGTTCCCGCACCCCGTACGGCTGGAAGCGCACCGACCCGTCCGGGGCGTGCACCACCCGGCCGCGCATCGGCACGCTGCGCTTGAGCACGTCGGCGAGGAGACCCACCCCGTCGAGGGCGCGCATGCCCCGGGCGGAAAGGCCGAGGTTGATCGACCGGCCGCCCGCGCCGGGCGGGGCGGTGCGGGGGTCGGGCCGTCGCTCGTGGACGTCGACCGTGTAGCCCCGCCGGGCGAGGTAGAGCGCGGCGAGTGAACCGGCCAGGCCGGCTCCGATGACGACCACCCGTTCCCTGTGCGGGGTCACATGCCCTCCTCGGCGATCAGGGTGTCCAGCAACGCGTCGACCTCGCTGTCGGAGAGGTCGTCGAGCGAGGCGAGCAGGTCCTGCGGGGTTGGCCCGGCGGGACCGATCCGGTCGGTGCCGACGGGGGCCCCACCCCCGGCGGCGACGATGACGGCGAGTTCGGCGATCGTGGGCGCGGCGAAGAGGCTGCGCAGCGCCAACTCGGTGCCGAAGGTGGTGCGGACGCGGGCGATCAGGCGGGTGGCGGTCAGCGAGTGCCCACCGAGGGCGAAGAAGTTGTCGTGCACGCCCACCTCGTCGCGGCCGAGCACGTCCCGCCAGAGCGCGGCGAGCTGCTCCTCGACCGGGTCGCGCGGTGCGGTGGGCCCGTCGCCGCTGGTCTCCCGCCAGGTCGGCTCGGGCAGGGCCCGCCGGTCCCGCTTGCCGCTGGCGGTGCGGGGCAGCGCGTCGAGGACGACCAGGGTCGCCGGCACCATGTACTCGGGCAGTCGGCGGGCCAGCGCGGCACGCACCTGCGGCCAGAGCGACGCGGCGTCGGCACCGGCCGGCTCGGTGACCACGTACGCGGCGAGCCGGACGTCCGCCCCCGTCCCCCAGGTGGTCACCACGGCGTCCCGGACGCCGGGCTGGTCGCGCAGCGCGGCCTCGATCTCGCCCAGTTCGATCCGGAACCCGCGTACCTTGACCTGCTGGTCGGCCCGGCCGAGGTATTCGATCCGCCCGTCGGGCAGCCGCCGCGCCAGGTCTCCGGTGGCGTAGAGCCGCCCGCCGGGGCGGTCGCCGAACGGGTCGGGCCGGAACCGGTCGGCGGTCGGCCCCGGCCGGCCGTGGTAGCCCCGGGCCACCCCGGCACCGCCGATGTGGATCTCACCGACCACTCCGTCGGGCACCGGCTCGCCAGCCGCGTCGAGCAGGTGGATGCGGGTGTTCGCGCAGGGTCGGCCCAGGTCGACCGGGCCGTTGGCATCGACCGGACCGGCCGAGGAGTAGATCGTGGTCTCCGACGGCCCGTACCCGTTGAGCACCCGCGCCCCGTCGGCGCGCAGCCGGTCGGCCAGGTCGCGGGTGAGCGCCTCGCCGCCGCTGATCCGCAGCCGCACCCCGGCCGGTACGCCCCGCGCGGCGACCAGCATCCGCCAGGTCGCCGGGGTGCCCTGGAGCACGGTGACGCCCCGGTCGGTGAGGGCGGCGTGCAGGGCGGTGGCGTCGAGCGCGGTGTCCGCGTCGAGCATCTCGATCCGGGCACCGGCCAGCAGCGGGAGCACCAACTCCACCACGGAGATGTCGAACGCCGGGGTGGTGATGGCGGCGACCCGGTCGGCGGGGGTCAGATCGAGCAGCCGGTGGAACCCGACGAGCAGGTTGACCACCGCGCCGTGGGTGACCGCGACGCCCTTGGGGCGGCCGGTGGAACCGGAGGTGTAGAGCAGGTAGGCCAACGCGTCCGGGTGACCGGCGACCGGCGGCGGGTCGGTGGGGAGGCCGGTCGGGTCGAGCTGGTCGAGGCGGAGCACGACCGGCGCGGTGGTGCCGGCGGCGGCCACCGCCCCGGCGGCGGGGTCGGCACCGGTGGCGTCGGTCAGCACCACCGGCGGGGCGGCGTCGGCCAGCATGGTGGCGAGGCGGTCGGTCGGCAGCCCCGGGTCGAGGGGCAGGTAGCCGGCGCCGGCCCGCCAGACGCCGAGAACCGCCGCGACCAGGTCGGTGCCCCGACCGAGGCAGAGCCCGACCGGGGTGTCCGGGCCGACGCCGTGGCGGCGCAGCAGGTGGGCGATCCGGTTGGCGCGCACGGCGAGGTCCCGGTGGCTGAGCGCGCCGTCCGGGCCGGCGACCGCGACGGCGTCACCGACGGCGGGCGGGTACCGGTCGAGCAGCTCACCGGCCGTCGCCACCGGGGGCAGCGGCAGGTCGGTGTCGTTGCCGGCGCGCAGGAGCCGCTCCCGCTCTCCCGCGTCGAGCATCGGCAGCTCGCCGACGGGGGTGTCGGGCCGGTCCAGAGCGACGTCGAGGAGGGTGAGGTACCGGTCGGCGAGGCGGGCGACGCGGGTGGGGTCGTAGAGGTCGGTGCGGTAGGTGATTCGGCCGGTCAGGCCGTCCGGACGGTCCTCGACGGTAAGCGTCAGGTCGAACTTGACCGTGCCGTTCTCCCACAGGCGTGGGGTGAGCCGCAGGCCGGCCGAGGTGTCCGGGGCCGGCGGTTCGTCGAGGGCGAACATCACCTGCACCACGGGCGCGTGGGCGAGGCTGCGGCTCGGGGCCAGCCGGTCCACGATCCGGTCGAAGGGGACGTCCTGGCGGGACTGGACGGCGGTGGCGGAGGCCCGGGCCTGGGCGAGCACCCCGGCGAAGTCCGGCCGGTCGGTGAACCGGGCCCGCAGCGCGAGGGTGTTGGCGAAGAAGCCCACCACGTCCCGGGTCTCCGGCCGGGTCCGACCGGCCACCGGCACCGCCACCAGCAGGTCGTCGGCGCCGGTGAGCCGGTGCAGCAGCACCTGGAAGCCGGCCAGCAGCCGGGTGAACAGGGTGCCGTCCCGGCCGGCGCGCAGCCGGGCGGCCAGCGCGTCGGGGAAGGCGAACCGGACCTCACCGCCGGCGTCGGACTGTTCGGCCGGGCGGGGCCGGTCGGTGGGCAGTTCCAGCAGGGTCGGCGCGCCGGTCAGCTCGGCGTGCCAGAAGTCCAGGTCGGCGTCGAAGGCACCCTGTTCGTCCTGCTCACGTTGCCAGACGGCGAAGTCGGCGTACTGCACCGGCGGCGGGGGCAGGTCGGGTCGGGTGCCGGCGGCCAGGGCGGCGTACCCGGCGGCGAGTTCGCGGAAGAGGACCCCGAACGACCATCCGTCGGCCACGCCGTGGTGCACCACGACGGTGAGCACGTGCGCCTCGGCGGCCCGGCGGATCAGC
Source organism: Micromonospora sp. NPDC050187 (assembly GCF_044459745.1). Taxonomy (NCBI): domain Bacteria; kingdom Bacillati; phylum Actinomycetota; class Actinomycetes; order Micromonosporales; family Micromonosporaceae; genus Micromonospora; species Micromonospora sp. NPDC050187. Next base: position 56,815 of record NZ_JBITJH010000013.1, on the reverse strand, counting down.
CCGAACCGGGCCAGCGGGCCGGTCGCCAGGTCGAAGGGTTCCCGGGCGGCGGCGTCCACCAGGTCGGTCCAGTGCTCGCCGCCGTCCACGACCGGCAGCCGTACCGGCGCGGCCGGGCCGACCACCTGGGCGGGTTCCCCGTCGACGGCGGTGAAGTGGGTGCGCAGCGCCTCGTGTCGCTCCACCAGCCAACTCAGGGTGGCCTCCAGCGCGGCCACGTCGAGCGGGCCGTGCAGTTCGACCGCCCAGGCGATGTGGTAGGTCACCGAGCCCGGGGCCATCTGATCGATCATCCACAGTCGACGTTGGGTGAACGACGACGGCAGGACATAGGTTTCGGTGTTCATAATCCCGCCTGGGTGCGGTGGGGACGGTCCGACCGCCGGTCGGCGGCCGGAGTGCCGGGCACGGTCTTCTCGACCGGGCCGGGGGTGCGCGTGTCGACGGCGACCAGGCGCAGTTCCGCCGTCCGGTGCCGGCCCTGCGCGTCGGTGAGCCAGGCCTGCTCCGGCCCGGGCAGCATCTCGGTGATCCGTACGGTGGCGTCCGGGTCGTGACCCACGGTGCGGCGCACCGCGCGGGCGAAGACGTCCACCGAGGCGAGGCTGGCGAAGTCCAGGTGGAAGGGCTTCTCCTCGACCGGTGTCTTGACGAAGACGTGCCGGGGCAGGGCGTGCTCCCGCTGCCAGCGCCGGACGCGGTGGAACCGCTCGCCCTCGTCGGGCAGCCCGGCGAAGTCCAGCCCCGCGGCGGTGAACCGCCAGCTCTCCCGGGCCAGCACCACCCGGTCGACGGTGATCCGGGGCTGGTGGTCGGCGGATCGCCGGATGTCGAAGCGTTGCACCAGCTGCACCATCAGCGCCTCCCCCAGCACCTCGGTCAGCGGCAGCCGGTGCCGGCCGTCCCGGCTGTGCACGGTCAGCACCCCGTCGACCGGTCCGAGGAGGCAGTCGGCCACCGGCAACGACGTGACCGGATCGAGCCCGCAGCTGTCATGGCCGAAGACCAGGTGCAGGTCCCGGTCGGTGACCAGCTTGTCGGTCAGCCGGGACGACGCGCCGCCCTCCTCCCCCGAGGCGGCCAGGGTGATCCGGCCGTACGGCAGGTCGGCGGCCATCGCGGCACGTAGTTCCTCGGGAACGGGGTGCTGGGCGACGAACAGCGCCGAACGCAGGGTGTTCACGCCCGGGTGCACCTCACCGACCACCCAGTGGAAGTCCCCGCGCGCCACCGCCTCCGGGCCGTCGGCGGCGAGCAGCACGTCCGGGCTGTGCTGGTACGCGCCGACCCAGCCGGGGCGGGGTGCGGCGAACGCCTCCGCCACGCGTTCCCGCAGCTCGGCGGAGGCAGCGGTGATCCGGTGGTCGACGGCCTCGGGCAGGATCTTCGCCCACCGGTCCTGGAGTGCGCGCACCACCGGCGCGATCAGCTTCTCCGGCGGGTCGAAGAGCAGGTCGTTGGCCCAGAGCCAGAAGTCGGCGAAGGACACCGTGGCGCTGCCGGTGCGGGCCACCAGCTCCCGGTACCGCTCGACGAAGGCGCGCCGGAACAGTGCCGCCCCGGCGGAGGTGAACCAGCGGGCGCTCTCCAGCAGCAGGCTCAGTGCGGGCCAGCAGGTGGCGACGAGGTCGGTGGAGAGGGTGACCTCGGTGCCGGACCGGCAGTCCTCGTAGACCAGGGTCCGCCCGGCGTAGGTCCGGCCGGCGCGGCGGGTCGGCGCGGTACCGGTGATCGCGGTGAAGCGCTCCTCCAGCGCCTCGACCGCGGCACCGAGCCGGTCGGCGTCCCCGACCGCCGCGGTCACCTCGTCCCGGGCCCGTTCGAGGTCGTCGAGGGCGGCCAGGGCCGGCTCCCGTACCGCCGGGTCGCCGATCGCGGCGAGTCGGGCCCGCAGCGCGCGTTCCGGGAAGAGGTCCTCCTTGGGCACCTCCAGCGACCACGAGATCCGGCGTTCCCGGCGCAGCTCGGCGAGCATCCGGTAGACCTGCTCGAGGGTGGCGATCCCGCTGGCGGGGTCGGCGACCAGCTCGGCGGCGATCTCGCCGGCCGGCCGGATGCCGTCGCAGGCGCGCAGCAGCCGGGCCGTCGCCGCCGGCAGCTCGACCGGTGGGGTCAGCGGCATGTGCAGCTCGTCACCGAGGACGGCCAGGAAGGGCATCCGACGCGGCACCAGCCACGGTCGCAGCCCCGGGTCGCGGGCGGCGAGGGCCTCGGCCACCTCCACCACCGCCCAGTTCTCCAGGTAGACGGTGCGGCGGGCGAGCGGTGAGTCACCGTGGTGGACGGCGAGCGCGGACGGGGCGTCGGTGATCCGGGCCCAGCCGACCGGGCCGAAGAAGCCGATGGTGTCGTTCTTGACGCAGTAGCGCTGGAGGTAGGTGGCGACCAGCGCCTCGTGCTGGCGGTGCCGGGAGTCGCGCCGGTCCCCGGCGGACCGGACCGGGTCGACGCCGGTGCGCAACGCGTGCCGGTTCTGCCAGGTCACCGCCTCCCGGAACAGCGGGTCGGCGGCGGTGGCCCGCAACGCGGCGGTCCGCTCCGCGGCGGCCCGGTCGTACGCGGCCCGGTACCCGACGAGGGCGACGTCCCGGTCGGCGTGGGCGGCGCGGAGCGCCGCGTGGGCGCGGACGAGCGCCCCGCCGTCGACCGACGCGGCACCGGCGGGCAACGGCTCCGGTGGGGTGTCCCGGCGGAGCTGACGGACCGCCCGGTTCCAGCCGGTCCGCTCCCCCGCCGGGCTGGCCGCCCGGACCTGGCGCAGCCGTTCGGCCAGGTCCCGTCGGGCCCCGGTGAGCCGTTCCCCGGCGGCCAGCAGCGCGTCGGCGGCCCGGACCAGGTCCACGTCCCCCAGGGCGGTCAGCGTCTCGACCGGGAATCCGGCAGCGCGCAACCCGACCCAGCGCCACACCGCCCACGGCCCGGGGACCGGGCGGACCAGGTGGGCCGGCCCGGGCGGTACGGTCGGCGCAGGCGCCATGACCGGCCCCGCCACGGACGGGACGATCGGCGGCGGAGGGACCAGCGACACGGACGACACGACGGCGACCTGGCCCTGCGCCGACCGGTACCCGCCCCGATCCCGTCGGACCACTCCCGTGGACGCGACCCGCACACCGGAGGCGCGGTGGGCGACGGCGTCGGCCAACGCGGCGAGGGTGGGCCGCTCGTAGACCAGGCGGACCGGCAGGTCGACGCCGAACCGGTCGGCCACGACGAAGGTGAGCCGGGTGGCCAGCAGCGAGTTCCCGCCGAGGAGGAAGAAGTCGTCGTCGGCCCGGGCCGGTGCGGTGCCGAGCAGGTCGGCCCAGACCTCGGCCAGCCGGAGGTGGGTCGGGTCGGTCAGGTTGGCGGGCGGCCGGACCGGCGGCGGTTCCGGCAGGGGCAGGGCCCGACGGTCGATCTTGCCGTTACGGGTCAGCGGCAGGGCCGGCAGGACCAGGTGAGCGGCCGGGCGCAGGTGGGCGGGAAGCCGCTCGGCGGCGTACCGGGCCAGCTCCTCGGGGCGCGGGGTTCCCCGGCCGGGTCGGGGCGTCAGGTAGGCGAGCAGCCGGCGTCGTTCCCCCTCCCCGTCGACGACCACGGCGGCGTCCCCGACGTCCGGGTGGGTACGCAGCACCGCGGCCACCTCGCCCGGCTCGACCCGGAAGCCCCGGATCTTGACCTGCCCGTCGATACGGCCGAGGAAGTCGAGGGTGCCGTCCGGCCGCCAGCGGACCAGGTCGCCGGTGCGGTACATCCGGGCGCCCCGACGCGGGTCGAACGGGTCGGGCAGGAACGCCGCCGCGGTCGTCCCCGGACGGCCGAGGTAGCCCCGGGCCAGCCCGGCGCCGCCGGTGTACAGCTCGCCGGGCACCCCGACCGGCACCTGACGTCCCTGTGGGTCGAGGACGTAGACCGTTGACCGGGGCACCGGACGGCCGATCGGCACCGGGTCCGGCACGGCCTGCGGGTCCGTCATCGGGTGCACGCAGGTGAAGGTGGTGTTCTCGGTCGGGCCGTACCCGTTGACCAGGGGCGCTCCGCCGCGCACCCGTAGCGCCCGGCGGACCGCCTCGGGGGCGAGCACGTCCCCACCGGCGAGCAGCTGGCCGACCCCGGCGAGACACTCCGGGTCGAACTCGACCAGTTGGTGGAAGAGTCCGGCGGTCAGCCAGAGCACGGAGATCCGTTCCCGACGGAGCAGCCGGGCCAGCTCGGCGAGGTCGGGCGCACCGGCCGGGGCCACCACCAACCGGGCGCCGTTGGCCAGGGCACCCCAGATCTCCAGCGTGGCCGCGTCGAACGCCACGGGAGCGAGGTGCAGCACGGTCTCCTCCGGGCCCAGGCGCAGGTAGCCGGGCTGGTGGACGAGGCGGACCACGGCGGCGTGCGGGACCGCGACCCCCTTGGGGGTGCCGGTGGACCCGGAGGTGAAGCTGACGTAGGCCAGTCCGGACGGGTGCGCCCGCCCGCCCGGCGCCGCACCGCGCCGATCAGCGGCGAAGACCGGGTCGGCGGCGGTGGGCCCGTCGGGGGCAGCCGGCCGGTCGGCGGCGGTGAGCTCGTCGGGGGCGGCCAGCCGGTCGGCGGCGGTGGGCTGGTCCAGGCGGAACAGGCGGGTGGCGCCCGGCACCTCTCCGGTCGCCAGTACCAGCGGATCTCCGGCGACGGTGAGCAGTTGCCGGATCCGGGCGGGCGGGTCGTCCGGATCCAGCGGCAGGTACGCGCCGCCGGCCCTGAGGACGGCGAGGAGTGTGACGACCAGGTCCACCGAGCGGGGCAGGGCCACCGCGACCGGCTCGTCCGGTCGCACTCCGGCCACGACGAGGCGGTCGGCGAGGCGGTCGGCGCGGTGCTCCAGTTCGCGGTAGCTCAGGGTGCTGCCGTCGGCACCGACCAGGGCCACCGCGTCGGGCTGCCGGCGCGCCACGGCGGCGACCAACTCCGGCACGGTGGCGTCGGCCGGGTACTCCCCGACGGGGTCGGTGGCGGTGCGGAAGCCGGCCAGCAGGGCCCGGTCGGTCGGGTCGATCAGGGGCAGCGCGGACACCGGCCGGTCCGGTCCGGTGGCCAGCCCGGTGAGGACGAGCAGGAACTGGCGCAGCATCGCGTCCGCGCCGGCCTCGGTCAGCCGGCGGCGGTCGTGGTACAGGAGCACGGTCAGCGTCGGCTCGCCGTAGACGCAGACGGTGACGGGTGGGCCGGGGTGCCGGTGGACGCGGGCGACCCGGTCACCCCAGTCGGGCACCGACCGGCTCAGCGCGGTCTGGAGGTCCTGGTGCTCGTACATCAGGAGGCTGTCGAAGAGCGGGGTGCTGGCCGGCACGCCGCTCCAGCGCTGGATCTCGCCCAGCGGGGCGAGCTGGTGCGGACGGACCTCGTCGATCTGCCTCCGGACGTCGAGCAGCCAGTCGCGTACCGGCCGGTCCGGCTCGACCCGGATCCGCATCGGCACCGTGTTGATGAGAAGGCCCAGCATCCGCTCGGCACCGTCCACCGTGTCCCGTCGACAGGTGCGGGTGGAGCCGAACACCACGTCGTCGACTCCGGCGTAGCGGTGCAGCAGCACCGACCAGGCCGCGGTGACCAGGGTGCCCAGCGACACGCCGACCGTCCGGGCCGCGGCGACGAGCGCGGCGGTGGTGCCGGCGTCGAGGGACCGGGCCGCCTCGCGGACCGACGACGCGTCGCGGGGTGGGGTGTCCGGACGGCCGGTCAGCGGCAACGGGGTCGGCAGCGGCATCCCGGCGAGCCGGGTGCTCCAGAACCGGCGGTCGGCGTGCAGCGGCCGGCCGGCCGCCCACACCGCGTAGTCACGGAACGGCGGCCGGGACGGGGCCGCGTACGAACGGCCGGCGACGAGCGCGTCGTGCTCGGCGCAGACCTCGTCGAGCAGCATGGACACCGAGCGCCCGTCGAGGATGGCGTGGTGCAGGGTGACCGCCAGGGTGTGCCGTTCCGCCCCGTGCGTGATCAGGGTGACGCGGGCCAGCGGCGCGGTCGAGGAGTCGAAGCCGGCGGCCCGGTCGGCGGCGAGGTAGCGGGCCAGCCGCTCGGCGCGGCCGACGGGCGGCCGGTCGGACCAGTCGTGGTGCACCACGGGCAGGCTCGCCTGCGCACGGACCTCCTGCGCCGGGTCACCGTCACCGGGCCAGACGAAGGCGGTGCGCAGCACCGGATGCCGGGCGGTGGCGTGCTGCCAGGCGGTCCGCATGGCGGTCGGATCCAACGGCACCGGCCAGTCGACGACCACCTGCAGGATGTCGATACCCGAGCCGGGCTGCTGCTCCTGGCTGAAGAGCATGCCCGGCTGCAACGTGACCGTGCCGTACCGGCCGTCGGTGTCTGCGTCGGAGGACATTGCTGGCACCTGCACTCCTTCACATCCGGCGGACCGGACAAAAAACACCCGACAAACCAGAGAGGACCGTCGGGAAAGCGGATTTCAGACGCCCGTTATCCGCCTTGGTCAGCAGGTTTTCCAGCGGCGGCGACGGCAGACAAGAAGCTACGAGGGTGATTCAGGTATGTCAACAGTCACTGTCCGGGGTCCGCCGGTCGCCATCGGACGGACCGCCACTGATCTGCCCGACGGGAGGGGTTTCCCGCATTCCCGCAGGGACCGGAGGGGCTATTCCATATTGGATCAACGCCGGTGGAGGGCGCCTCGACGTGCGGCCACGGGCACGCGGCGGGCCGCCGGTCGACGACCGCCGGCCCGGGGCGTACCGGAGTACCGGTACGCCCCGTCCGGTGGCGGGCCTGTCGGCCGACTCAGTCCCGGGCGGCCAGCCATTCACGCAGGCTGCGTGGACGCATGTCGGTCCAGACCTCGTCGATGTGCGCGAGGCAACTGGCCCGGTCGCCGCCGACGCCCACCGGCCGCCAGCCAACCGGAATGTCCGACCCGTCCGGCCAGATCGAGTACTGCTCCTCGTCGTTGACGACGACCTGGTACCGACGCCGGTCCTCGGATTCTTCCATCGCCACTCTCCCGGTGCGGTGATGCCCACGAATTAGACCGCGACTCTACCGTCCAATACGACCGGTCACAGTTGACCGATCGGCGACGCCGGTTCGGCCGATCGATTGTCGAAAATTGACTGATCGCGCACCGACGTTCGACCGGTAATGCGAACGGCCACGCGACAGAAAGCGTCGCCGCAGTGACGCCGGCATCTCGTACGGTAACCGTTCCGGCATTTGCCCGCCGACCGTCGCGTCGGGCGGTCCGCCGTCGGAGCTGACCGGAGGCGCGCGACGCAACCGGGGTGGACCACACCGGCCACGGTCGTCGTCGACCGCTGGACGCCGATCACGCCTCCCGGCCGGGCTCCCCGGTGGCACACCCGGCACTGGCGCCGGCCACGACGTCGAGGACGCCGAGCAGGCGGGCCAGCGCGATCGCCTCCGCGCGGGTCAGGGTCAGGCTGCAGGCGCTGTCCGGGTCGACGCCGTCGTCGTGTACGAGGTCCCGGCGGCCACCGACGTGGTGGACGACCACCCCGATCCGGCGGCCCTCCCCGGTGGTGAACGAATGCCGAAGCCCGATACCGGGCAGCGGGGTCAGCTCGAGGTCCATGACAGCTCCACAGCGGTGATGACGACAGGGGTGCGCCGGGCGGAGCCCCGCCCAACCAGGCGCATGGGTCGACGCCGACCCGACCGCCGCTTGTCCGGGACGGGGCGAACGGGTCCGGCAGTGGTCGACCCGTCATCCGAGGAGGCGGGCCGCCACAGACCCGACCGGTCCGCCCACGACCCGCTCCACGGGCGCACGGCACCGTCCGCCGGAACCTGCGCCGGTGGCCCGGGTTCCGGCGGAGAAGGTCGGCACGCGGTGCGAGCCGGTCGGGTGGGTGGCGGTCAGGCGCGCGGCGCCAGGACGGGCGGGGCGCGATCCGCGGACCAGGCCGGCACGCAGCCGGGGATGGCCCGCCGGGTCAGCCGGAACACGATGCACAGGCCAACCGACCGGGCGGCACACAGCACCATCACCAGCACAGCCAGCACGGTCAGCGTCGGCAGCGGCTTGCGCTGGGCGACGCCGGTACGGGCCGGCCGGGTCTGCATGGGGCCACCATAGCCGGGCCGGCTCGGCGACAACCATGACAAACCAATGTCAAACCCGTGGCCGGGGCGATGCCCGTGGAACCAGCGTGCCGCCGGCCGGGAACAGGCCGGCCACCACCGCGTCGCCGACCGCTGTCGCGGTGGACCTGGGCAGTGGTTGCGGGCGCGCCTGGGCGACCGAACGGGCGCGAGCGGCACCGGGTGGCGGGGCGTCGGCGCCCCGCCACCCGTGGCGGACCGTGGTCAGTGACCGTGCCTCTGCTGGCACGGCACGCAGAACCGAGCGTGCGGCAGTGCCTGCAGGCGCTCGACGGGGATCGCCCCGCCGCACTTCTCGCACACCTCGTAGCGCCCCTCGGCGATCCGTCGCAGCGCGCCGGTGATCTGCTCCAGGCTCTGTCGGGTGGCCGCCACCAGGGCCGCCTGGGTGTGGGCCTGCTGCGGGTCGCCGGTGTCCGCGGTCAGTTGGGTCAGCCTGGCGCTCTGCTCCTCGAACTGGGAGACCAGCGTGGCGTGCACCTTGGTCAGCCAGTGCGGCTGGGTCGTGCCGGAAGTCTGGATGCTCATGTCGATGCCCTCTTGTCCGGGTAAAAGAAAAGGGCCGAAGCGGTATGCCGCTTCGCCCTGGGGGAGATGACCGTGTGGACCACTGGGTGGTCATCTCCGGGAGGGCCACGACCGGCCGGCACCGGGCTCGGCAGCCCGCAGCGACCCGCTGCGGGCGGGCAGGTGACACCGACGCTCCGCCCCGCTCCCCCGCGCAGCGCCGTACGCGTCACCAGGATGGCGACGGTACGGACCGGACGGACGGGCGGACGCATCGGCCCACCATAGGCCGTCCGTGCGAACAAACCAACCGACATCGGCGGGCCTGACCGCGGCTCACGTTCTCCCTGGTTGTCCCATGGTTCCGTGCTCGCCTGGGTCGACGTCGTCACCGCCTCGGGAACGGCCGGCCCCGAGGAGATCAGCGCCGCGACCGAGGTGTCCCTGGCGCACTTCGCCCCCGACGTGGCCACGCCCGACCGGCAGAGCTGACCACGGACGACCCGCCCGTTGACCGGCATCAGCCCTGGTGGCGGCAGGTCGGTGGGCCCGCCGGGCGTCCTCGGCACCGCCCTCCCCCCACCCGGCCGCCCAGGTTTCGCGGGCAAGGGCGTGGGGCACCTCGCTCGGGATTGGCTGGAATCGGCGGCACGTCGGGCCGGGCCCGGACCGGCCGCGCGGACGGGAGAGGCGGGTGGACGTGGTGACCGGAGGCCGTGGGCGCGGGCGGAGATGGCGGGCGACGACGGCACTGGCCGGGGTCGTCCTGCTGCTGGCGCTGTCCGGCTGCCGGTGGCCGCAGGACGCCAGCACCACGGTGGGCGACGTCCGTGGCGGGGTGCTGCGGGTCGGGGTGAGCGAGGCGCCGCCCTGGACCCGGGTCGCCGACGACGGCACGGTCACCGGAGCCGAGATACGGCTGGTGCAGCGCCTGGCGGACCGGCTGGACGCCCGGGTCGAGTGGTACCCCGGTTCGGAGTCCACGCTGATGGCGGCGCTGAAGGACCGGGTCCTCGACCTGGTGGTCGGCGGACTCGACGCGAAGGCGCCCTGGACGAAGCAGGCCGCACTGACCCGGCCCTACGTCACCATGCGCACGGTCGTGGCGGTGCCCGACGGGGTGACCGCGCCGTCGGACCTGGCCGGCGCCCGGGTGGCCGCCCCGGCCGGGACCGCCGAGATCGCCGTGTTGCGCGGCGAGGACGCCGTACCGGTGCCCGTCCCGGAGGTGACCGGTCGGGAGGGGCTGCCGGTGGTCGTCGGCCAGTGGCGGCTGACCGAGCTGGGGCTGCGCGACGGCGGGCACGACCTCGCCGAGCACGACCACGTGTGGGCGGTGCCGCTGGGCGAGAACGGCTGGCAGGTCGAGGTGGAGCGGTTCCTGCTGGCGCTGTCGCACGGCGAGGTCGAGAAGCTGCTGGTCGACGCCGAGCACGAGGAGGCGGCGTCATGAGGGTGTACGACCGGTTCGAGCTGCCACCGGAGCAGGCCGAGCTGCACCGGCGGGCGGTGCGGCTGGAATGGTGGACCATCGGGTTCTTCGTCGTGGCGATCACCCTGCTGGCGTTCACCCTCGGCCAGTCCCAGGCCATGAAGGCGGCCTGGATCGAGGACATGCTCGGTCTGGTGCCGCCGGTCGCCTTCCTGGTCGCGGCCCGGTTCCGCAACCGCCGACCCAACCCCCGCTTCCCGTACGGCTACCACCGCTCGGTCAGCATCGCCTTCCTGACCGGTTCGGTCGCCCTGCTCGGCCTCGGCGGGTACGTCGTCTACGACTCCGCCGTCCGGCTGCTCGCCCGGGAACGCCCGCCGATCGGGTTGATCGAGCTGTTCGGTCACCGGTTCTGGTTGGGCTGGCTGATGATCGTGGTGCTGTTCGCCACGATGGTGCCGGCGATCCTGCTCGGCCGGATCAAGCAGCGCATCGCCCGGCAACTGCACGACAAGGTGCTCCACGCCGACGCGGAGATGAACCGGGCCGACTGGCTGACCGCCGGCGCGGCGATCCTCGGCGTCCTCGGCATCGGTGCCGGCCTGTGGTGGGCCGACGCGGTGGCCGCGCTGATCATCGGTGGCGACATCGTCCGGGACGGGATCCGCACCCTGCGCAGCGCGGTCGCGAACCTCATGGACAGCCGGCCCCGTGTGGTCGACGGCAGCCGGCCGCACCCCCTGCCCGACGACCTGCTCACCGCCGTCCGCGACCACGACTGGATCGCCGACGCCTGGCTACGGCTGCGCGAGGAGGGCCACGTCTTCGTCGGCGAACTGCTCGTCGTGCCGGTGCCCGGCACCGACCGGCTGGTGGAACGGCTGGAGGACCTGGGCGCCTGGGTCCGCGACCTCGACTGGCGGATCCACGACCTGGTGGTCGCCCCGGTCACCCGCATCGAGGGTCCCGCCGACGAGCACGACCGGCCGGACGCGGTCCGGAGGCGACCGCGCCCCCGGACCGAGGGCCGGTCGTCCGCGCGGGAGTCGACCGACGCCCGCACCGGGTGACGCGCCGGAACTCCGTACGGGGTCCGGTGGTCAGTGGGCCGGCGAGGGTGCCTCGGCGGGACGACCGGCGGCGTGCCGGGCGTCGGCGACCGCGACGCCGAGCAGCACGATCGCCGCGACCACCGAGGCGGCCAGCGGCGGGGCGAAGGCGAGGGGCAGGGCCACCACCGCCAGGACGACGATGGCGACGACCCGGCGCATGGACAGCCGGTCGAACACGACGCGTTCCAGCCGGATACGGCCGTAGAGGAAGAGGGCGGGCCCGCCGAGGATCACCGCCAGCCAGGACGGCTCGGGCCGACCGCCCGGATGCTTCAGGGCAACCTCGAAGCCGACCGCGATGGCGACGATGCCGACCACCATCACCAGGTGCGCCACCCCGGTGGCCCGACCGGCCGCGAGGCGGTCGCCGGACGCGGTGACCGCCTCGGCGAGCACCTCTCCGGAGCGGTAGAAGTAGATCCGCCACAACAGCACCGTCGACAGGAAGGCCACCACCAGCGCCGTCCAGGTCGGTAGATCGAGACGCTGGTTGGTGAAGGTGATACCGGCGGCCAGCACGCTCTCGCCGAGGGCGATCAGCAACAGCTGCTGGTAGCGCTCGGGAAGGTGGTAGCCGCTGTCCATCGCCCACGCGCTGACCGGCGGGCGCCGCATGCCCGGCAACGGCCAACGCACCTGTGCCGCGACGAGGTCCACCGTGATGGCGACCCCCCAGACGGCGGCCCGTGCCCCACCGGTGACGGTCACACCGGCCAGCCAGATCACCCCGGACATCGCGCACCACACCACCGACCGCACGTAGAGGTCCCGCAGCGCGAGCCCGCGCAGCGCGGGAATCAGGATGAGCGGCCGTACGATGCGCAGGATCACGTACGGCAGCACGAACGCCCACTCCCGTCCGCTGAACGCGGCCGGCAGGGACGACGACATGACCAGCAACCCGAAGGCGCTGGCCAGCACCATCGCCTGGATCCTGCGGCGGCGGGGGTCGAACCAGCTGGTGATGTGCGCGGTGGTGACCCACAGCCAGATCAGCGGCAGCGCCAGGATCAGCAGGTAGCCCAGCGACCGTATCCGCACGAGCGCCTCGTCGTCGGTGATGTCCTGGACGACCCGGTTGACCACCCCGGAAAGGGCGAAGACCAGCACCAGGTCGACGAAGAGTTCCAGGAAGTTGGCCTGCCGCACGTCCTCCCGACGGTGCAGCAGGTCCTGCCCCCACTTCCCGGTCCGGCGTAGGCCCATACCCGCCATGTTCGCCGGTGGCTCCCCGGTCCACCGGCGGGATGGCCGGCCCTCCATCCGACGAGGTTTGACGACGGATCACGACCGGTGGCCCCGGCAGGGGCACCCGAGGCGGTTCGTTCACGCCAAACGCGGGAGGAGACCGGCTTCCTCGCCTTACGGTGAGGTCATCGGCACCAGTGTCGCCAACGGGCGGAGGAGTCAGACCATGCAGATGACAGTGACCGACAACCACGCTGTCGCCCAGGCGGTCCACGACGTCGGATCGGCGTTGTGGTTCGGCGGCACCGTCATGGGCGTCGCCGGGGTGAACAAGTCCGGCAGCGACCTGGCGCAGGGCATCGACCGCATCCGGGTGGCGGAGTCGGCGTGGAGCCGGTTCGGTCCCGTCCAATGGGCGGGCATCGGCGCGACCCTGCTCGCCGGGCTCTACCTCGCCCGCACCGGTGGTCGTCGGATGGCGCTGCAGAAGGGTTTCGCGTCCGTCGGGATGGCGAAGGCGGGCACAGCGGTGCTGGGGGCGGCCGCCACCGGCTACGCCGCCTACTGCGGCACCCGTATCGGGCAACTCGCCGAGGCGGCCCGGCAGCGCGGCAGCCAGGTGGACGTCAAGGACGCCACCCTGCCCACCACGGGCACCCCCGAGGAGATCGCGGTATGGCAACGCCGGCAGCGCGTCGCCCAGTACGCGGTACCCGCGCTGGCCGGCGCGAACATCGTGCTCGGCTCGTATCTCGTGCAGTCCTACCGCAGCGTCGCCACCGCCAGGGGTGTCCTGCGTCGCCTGCTGCCGGACTGACGGCCCCGCCGGCACCCGGCGACAAGATCCGCGAGACAGGGCCCAGCGGCGAGGTCGCCGCCGACAGACAGGGGGACCGGACGTGACCGAGCCGGAGGAGGGTCAGGGGAAGACCCCGAAGACCGACCGGGTGCTGTACTCCCCCGACGGGGACCCCCACCACACCACCGCACAGGCGTCCCAGCCGGACGAGCATCTTCCGGCCACCGTCACCCACGACGACCAGACCGACGTCGTCGACGACGAACAGTGACGGGGCAGCCGCCCGGCAGACCACCGGGACGACGGTTTGCCGGCCCCGGGCCCGGGAAGCCAGCGGCAGACGGTCCGAGCCGCTCTCGGGCCGGGAACGGGACACGGGGAGGTTGACATGGCAGACCGGGAGCAAATCCACGACCTGCGCCGTCAGGCCCATCAGGCCGGCATCGAGGGGAACTCCAAGATGACCGAGCATCAGCTGCGCGAGGCTCTGCGCAAGGTCGGGCGGGGTGCCGAACCGCAGATGGCCAAGCGGGAGGCCCGGGGCTGACCGACGCCCCGCCGACGGCGACGCCAGCACCCGTGCGGGCGCTGACGTCGCCGTCGCTGCGGATGATCCTCCGGGTGCCCGAGCACGGTGCTGTTTCCCGTTGCGCCAGGCCACAGGAAACACGTCTCCACCGACCTGCCGATCACCACCGCCATCACCGGATCCCCGTACGCCGACGAGATCCGCCGGACGATCCACCGGCTGGAGAACCACACCGGCTCCCTGCGGGGGTACGGGGTGCCTCAGGCCGGTGACGGGTCGGGCTCCCGGGACGCCGGTTCGAGGCACCGGTGGCAGCCCTCCCGCTCCGACCAGCTCCGGCGGTCCAGGTCCGCCGGCTCCAGCACGGCCTGGTCGAGATCCGCGCGCGCCGCCATCCTGAGCTGCCAGATCGCCTCGGCGAACGCGTGGTATGCCTGGTGGTACTCCCTCGACTGGAGGGTCGCACCCGACCGCACCGCGTTGCGGACGGCGATCAGCCGGTCGTAGGCCAGTTCCCCGGTCTTGACGAGATCCACCGTGCCGGCCACGAGCAGCCGCTCCCGGGCGGCGAAGACACCCGCCCGGTGGACCGCCCGGTTCGCGGGCCGGAGCCGGTCCCGGGGATCGTCGTGGTCCTGGGCGACCTCGCGCAACCCGCTGTGCGCCGAGTCGAGCGCCAGGGCGAACTCCAGGCAGTAGCGAACCCGCTCCGCCTCACGATGCTGGCGACGCTGGGCGCGATTGTGCTGCGCCTCCACCGTCAGGGCGCTGGCCAGGGCGATGACCGCCCCGCAGACCACACCGACAACCGGGATCCATTCCACACGTCCAGTCTCCCCCGGGGGTGACGCGATCACCACGGACCGTAGTATCCAGTTCGCGCGGGCGAGGAAACACCGTGGAGACCGACGGGAAACGGCGACCGGAGGATCACCTGCCGGCGCCCACGCCGCACAGCCCGGCCCACTCGAACGGTCCGAGGTCGGGATATTCCGCACGGATCTCCCGCTGCGCGTGCCGCAGTGCCGTGATCACCGGAACACCCCGCCCGACCTGCCCGACGAGTCGCGCGCCGACGTGCGCCGACGCCACGCTGCCGATCTTCGCGATGCCGGCGACCACCGTGTCGGCGCCACCGAGCAGCGCGCCCACGGCCAGGCTCAGCGGGTCGTGACCGTACCGGCTGGACGCCGTGCCGCTCCAGCAGCCGTTCAGGACCACCAGCGGCGGCATCCGCCGGGGGGCGAGGGCGTCCATCGTGACACCGTCCGGCCCCAGCAGGGTGGCGGCACCCGCGCGGTCGCCGTGCCCCGAGACGTACAGCAGCGCGGGATCCGCCACCTCGTCGACCTCCGGCAGCCCGCCGACCGCACGGTGGTCCCCGGGCCAGTCGTCGAGGGCGGCCCGCTCCACCAGGTGGCCGCCCAGACCACGGTCGAGCAGACTCACCGCCGGACCGACCGGCGCCGTGCCGGGGTCGGCGGACGCCGGGCGGGCCAGCAGCAGTTCCAGCGTCCGCAGGCTCGGCGTCAGACTCACCTCGGCCACGTCACAGAGGTACACGCCGTCCCGGAGCAGCGCCACGTGCGGCAGATGCCACAGCCGTGGGTCCGGGGCGATCGCCACCGATCGGGGTCGCTCCGGTGACCCGGCCCAGATGGCCGGATCGGGCAGCAGGAACGCGCCGAGTTCCGCCCACACTCTCCGGGGCACGCCCCGGGGCGGCAGTTGGACGCCGGCGACCAGGCTGTCGAGCCGGGATGCCAGCTCCGGGGAGGCGCTGCGCAACGCCGCCCGCCACGCACCGTGCCGGGGCCGGGTCAGCACCGACGACCACCAGCCGTCGGGGCCCCTACCCAGGTTGACGACCACCACGACGTCGGCCATCGTGTCGAGCACGGCCGGGGACGGCAGGCGACCCGGCAGCGGCGGCGGCGTCACCCGGTCGGGTGCCCGTCCGGAACGGATCGACCCGGCGGCGAGCCGGGCCACCCCGAAGACCTCGTCGGCCAGTCCGGGATCGGCGGGCGGCACGTCGATCCGGGACTCGGCGATGGTGCCGGCCGACCCGCCGGAGCGGGTGACGAGCAGCTGGTTCAGCAGGTCGGCACGGCCCGTCTCGGCGATCCGCGCGGTGCTCTCCGGCTCGTCCAGGACGGTGTGGGCCAGCACCGCCGCCTGGTACACCTCCTCCCGACGGGCATGGTTCGCCCACCGCACGTCCGGTTCGTGCAGTGAGTCACGTTGCAGGTCGGCGGCGAGCAGCGCGCCCCGCCCCGCCGCGTGCCGCAGCGACGGCGACAGGACGTCGGTCTCCGGGATCCGGTGCAGGTCGTGGAGCGCGAGCATGGTCCGGTTGAGGTCCCGCCCGCCCGGTCGGCCGGCCCGGTCGAGCACCAGGGCCAGATGCCCGGCGGCGGTCACCCCGTCACCACCCGAGGCGATCAGGGTGCGGGCGACGTGCCGGTGCCAGCGCAGCGCCTCCAGCGTGTCGACCCGCTCGTAGTACGACCTCGTCTCCTCCAGGGTGGCCGCGACGGCGGCCGTGTCCCCCAGGCTCTGCAGGACCTCGGCCCGCTCCAGCAGGACCTGACCGAGCCGGTACGCGTCGCCACGGGCCCGGAACCGGTCGGCCAGGTCGCCGGTGATCCGCAGTGCGCCGTCGAACCGCCCCAGCTCGCGCAACGCCGCGACCTCGCGTAACCGCGTGTACAGGAGGTTGTTCTCGCTCACCCCCTCGAACGCTGTCGCGGCACGCCGGTACGCGGCGAGCGCCACCTCCGGCCTCCCGAGGACGATCTCCAGACCACCCTCCCGGAGCGCGACCAGCCCCCGGGTGAACGGGTCGACGTCCAGGGTCTCGGCAAGCTCGTGGGCCTCGCGCAGGAGCTCCCGGGCGATCATCAACTCGCCCCGGAGTCGTCGGATCGCCGCCGTCTGCATCAGGGCCCGCACGTGTCGCCCGGCGACACCGGGCGCGTCAGCGTACCGGCGGCACACCGCGAGGGCCCGCTCGCAACAGGACAGACCCTCGTCGTACCGGCGGGTCAGCTCCCGCAGGGCCGCCACCTCCCGCCACGCGTGGGCGTGGAACCGGGCGGTGTCGGCACCGAGGGGTTCCCGCAGCAGGACGTGGTTCCACGCCTCGGCCGCGGTGGATCCCCCGGTCAGCCGGTGCCTCTGGCCGAGGATGAGGACCACCTCGTGGAACCGTCGCCGGTCGTCCATCCGCAGTGCCACCCGACTCTCGGCCAGCAGGAGCCGGAGCGTCAGGGCCCGGTGGTGTTCCCGCCAGGCCGCCTCCGACTGCTGCTGGTAGAGGTCGGCCAGGAGCGGCCAGTCGCGCTCCGCGTGCAGGCGCACGGCGGCGGACCGGCGGGGATGGTCCGACGGGAACGCGGCCACGGGATCGACGAGGTGGTCGAGGAGGTCCGACCGTCCGGGAGGGCTCACCGTGTCACCATCCACTCCCACCATCGACTGTGGACTGTCATCATGGTCGCCATGACACACTCAGCCCCCGGGCAGGCGGTCGTCAAGTTCGTCGAAGACGTCGACGACTCCGCGCGGGCGCAGCTCACGTCCCGGCTGGAGCACCTGGGGCTGTCGGCACGGACCGGGCTCGACCTGGGTGACCGGGGTCCCCGGTGGGAACGGTTCGCCCCGGTGGCGGTGGTCACCCTCCTCGACGACCTCACCGCAGCGGGCACGGAGGTCGTCGCCGGGGTCACCCGGATCGTCCGGGACTGGCTGGTCGCCACGGCCGAGTCGGGTTTCGTCGAGGTGGAACTGCGTGCCACCGACCAGGTGGTCCGGGTCCGGGCGCGCGATCCCGAAACGGCGGTCCGACTGCTCGCCGCCGCCCTGCCCACCGCCACCACCGGCCCGGTGGGGTGGACCGGGAACGGATGGGGCCCGGAGCCGGAGGAGGCGGCGGCCGGCCCCACCGGGAGCTCGTCGCCACGGGTGTTGACGCTGGACACCCACTGGTTCTCGGCCAAGGGCGGACTGAGCACGTTCAACCGCGCTCTGTGCGCCGCGCTCGTCCGTGCCGGCGCGGACGTCGTCTGCGTCGTCCTCCGGCCCGCACCGGAGGAGACCGCCCACGCCCGGGCGGTGGGCGTCACCCTGGTGGCCGCTCCCCCGGCGGCGGCCGACAGCGCCGCACGGGACGCGCTGCTCCGCCGGCCGCCCCTGCCCGACGGCTGGGAGCCGGACCTCGTCGTGGGACACGGCCGGATCACCGGTATGCACGCCCGGATCCTGGTCGAGGACCACTTCCGCTCGGCGGCCCGTGCGCACGTCGTGCACACCTGGTCGGACCACATCGAGTGGCAGCGCGGTGACCGTTCCGACTCCGGCGCCATCGCCGAGCGGCGCTGGAAGGAGGACATCGAGCTGGCCCGCACCGCGACCCGGGCCTTCGGGGTGGGTCCGCTGCTGCACGGTCTGCTCGAGCGGGACCTGTCCGTCCATCCCGACGTCGCCGCTCCGGGACGGATCGACCCGGGCTTCGACCTCGACGACGACACCCCCCGGACGCCGCCCCGCTGGCACCAGCGCCAGGTCATGCTCTCCGGGCGGCTCGACGACTGGCAGGTCAAGGGCCTCGACCTGGCGGCCCGGGCGGTGGGGGCCGCCGTGGAGCTGCTGAGTCCGGGCGGCACCGAAATCGAACTGCTGCTGCGCGGCGTGCCGCCGACCGAACACGGCCGGCTACGGGAGACGGTCCTGCGGTGGGCGGACCGGCCCGGGTTGCAGGTCACTCCCCGGACCTACTCCACCGACACCGCCGACGTCCGCGACGACCTGCGCCGGGCCAGTCTGGTGCTCATGCCCTCCCGGGCCGAGGGCTTCGGCCTGGTCGGTCTGGAGGCCGTCGTCGCCGGCACCCCGCTACTGGTCAGCGCGAAAAGCGGGCTGGGGATGCTGCTGCGCGAGGTGCTGCCGCCGGACGACGCGGCGCTGGCCGTGCTGCCGATCGACACCGACGACGGGGCCACCACCCGGCTCTGGGCGGCCCACACCACCCGGGTCCTGCGCGACCCGTCGGGTGCCTTCGCCGCGGCCGAGCGGATCCGCCGGGCCATGGCCGGGCGGGTCACCAACGCGGACGCGGCGGCAGCCGTGCTGGGGACGCTGTCCTGACGGTCTCCGCAGCTCGCGGCGGCAGCAGCCGCAGCAACACCCTGTTGACCAGCAGGCGCCGGCGGTCATGCCGGAGAACGGCACCGAATCGACCGTCTGGATCTTCCGGAACAGCCTTCCGGACGTATTCCGCGACCGGTCGGGAAACCGCGCCACGAAGGCCCCACGGTGGATGAGCCTGCCGTACCGTGCAGGGGCGACGGGCCCGCCGGAGCCTCCCACCAGCGCCGACGACGGTCGCGGCACGACCACGAGCAACTACGACCGCCCAACCGGCTGCCCGGAGTGGGCTCGCGCGACCGCGACCGCATGGTCCAGACGGCGGTGTCCAGTGATGGAGCCGAATTGTAGGGTTTCTTCTGGGGGTGGATTTCCGAACCCCTAGAAGAATCGCGAAGCCTTGCCTCTTTCGCAATTTTCGGGCTAATTTCTCCGAGTTTTGCGCAACCTGTGCGGAGGAGAGCGGCCGTGGACCTCACCCTGACCTTTGACGCCGCGTACGCGGCGCACGCCGCGGTCGTCGTGTCGACCGTCGCCGAGTCGAACCCGGGCGAGCGGCTCCGGTACTGGCTGATCGCCGCGGACGACGTGTCGGCCTCCTCCCGGGCCGCTCTGACCCGGGCGGCGGGACCGCACGCCTCGGTCGAGTACCTGAAGGTGGACACCTCCTCGGTCGACCTGCCCAAGGGGAACGACCCGGTGATGGCGTACCTCTCCCCGGCGATGTACCTACGCCTGCTGGTGCCCGCCGCGCTGCCGCAGGAGGTGGACCGGCTGCTCTACCTCGACTGCGACACCCTGTGCACGAACAGCATCAAACCCCTGTTCGAGCTGGACATGGGTGGCGTCCCGCTCGGCGCGGTCCGCGACCCGTTCAACCGCCGGCTCTACGACATGGGCGGCATCCCGGGCCTGTCGTCGTACGAGAACCTCGACCCCCGGGGGCACTACTTCAACTCCGGGGTGCTGCTGATCGACGTCCCCCGGTGGAAGGAGTGCGAGGTCAGCGAGAAGTCGCTGGCCTATCTCGTCCGCCACGCGCACGAGTCGCGCTACCCGGACCAGGACGCCCTGAACTTCGCCACCTACGACAACTGGCTGCGCCTGCCCCACCGGTGGAACGACCTGATGGCCTGGCGGCTGGAGCCGGAGTTCGGCGGCAAGCTCAGCGACTCGGCCATCCTCCACATGGCCGGACCGGTCAAGCCGTGGCAGCCCGGTTTCCCCAAGGGCGCCCGGCGGGACATGTACTGGCGGCACCGGCGCAACAGCGGGGGCCTGACCCGCACCTTCGGCAGGTGAGGGCACGTCGTACCGTGGACGCGTCCCGCCCCACGTGACGACCTGGGAGGAAACGCCGATGGACTCCGGGATCGTGGGCCTGGTGCCTCTCCTGTTCGGCGTGGTGGCGGTTCCCCTGGTGTGCGTGGCGGTGACCCGCGCCGGCGCGACCGGCCGGCTGGAGCGCAACGGCGCGGTCGGGATCCGTACCCGGGACACCCAGGTCTCCGACGCGGCGTGGCAGGCCGGTCACGCCGCGGCCCTGCCCATGGTGACCAGGACCGTGTGGGTCGCCGTCGTCGCGGTCGTGCTGGCCGTGGCGACCCACGTCGCGGCCGGCGTGCCCTGGGCCGTCCTGGTGGGGATGGCCGGTCTGACGGTGGAGTCGGTCCTCCTCGTGCTCGCGGCGGGCGCGGCCGGTCGGGCCGCCCGGGCCACCGCGCAACCGGGCTGAGAAGCCCGGCGGAGATCGTCCTCCCTCAGCCTCATCCGCCGGATCCGGTGCCGGCGACGCGACCCGGGACGGTCCCCGCCGGACACCGGATCCTGGACGCGACCACCTGCCCTCGGCTACTCGGCGATCCGGGTACGGCCACTCCAGCGGAAGACCAGCGGCGTGCCGTCGGCGACGCCTGCGATGTCCCGCTCGAAGTGCTCGTACCCTCCGTGGTGACGTACCTTGATCTTGTGCTCCACCAGGGGGACACGGTGGCTGCGCAGTTCGGCCGGCAGAGTGGTCGGCCCACCCTCCAGAACCGCGTCGACGATACCGCCGGCCTCCCGGCCGATGTCGGTCCGTACCTGTGCTGAGGAGGCGATCCGGTCGTCACCGTTGACGACGGGATCCACCGTCCGGACTGTCGGGGCGGGATCGAAAGAACCTGTCATCGCACGACCTCCGTCGCTCGTCGTTCCGCCTCGCCATGCGCCGGTTCCTGCTGCGGCGCGTGTGTGACGAGAGGGCCGCAGCGTCCGGGAGGCCGGAAACGCAAGCGGCGGGACCAGTGGTCCCGCCGCAGGTGAAGCGGCCCCTCGTCCGCCACGAACGTAATCCAGGTCACACTTGGCAAGAACCCTTAGTCGCCCCCTAGCTTGGGTTCCACCAGCGCGGGACCGCCACCGGCCACCGGACGGCGCGGCACGCGCACCTCACTCCCAGCGGAAGAAGCGGACCGCCAGCAGGCAACCGAGCACGGCGGTCACCGCCAGGGCCACCAGCTGCGGTACGGCCGGGGCGTCCCCCGCCCACGCCGCAGCGACCGTGTCCACCGTGGCCCCCAGTGGCGAGTAGTCGCCGATTTTCGCCAGCACGTCCGGCATCTGGTCGCGCGGCAACCAGGCTCCGGCCAGGAAGAGCAACGGGAAGAAGAGCGTCGGGCCGATGGACTGGGCCGCGCGGGCCGACGGGGCGAGCGCGGCGATGAGCAGACCCAGACCGAACAGACAGGCCACACCGAGCAGGAAGGCCAGCACGAAGCCCGGCACGTTGGCCGGGGCCGGCTGGTCCAGCAGGAACCGGACGCCGATGGCGGTCACCACCGCGCCGGCGACGCCCATCGCCAGGTTGACCACCACCTGTGCGACGAGCAGCAGGGCCGGATTGACCGGCGTGGTGGCGAGCCGCCGCAGCACCCGTCGCTCCCGGTAGATACCCAGCGCCATCGGCAGGGTGAACAGGGCGAGCATCCCGATGGTCAGGGAGAGCGCGAGGGCCGGCAGGAAGGTCAGCTCGCCGTGCTGACCGGTGCCCCCCTCGGACGAGCCACGCGAGGGCAGCCCGAACACGAGCATCAGCCCCAGCGGCAGGGCGAAGACGAAGAACAACGACACCGGCTCGCGCAGGAACAGCTTGGCCTCGACCGCGACGAGCTTGGACAGGGCGTTCACGATGACCTCTCGTCGATCGTCTGGGTGGCACCGGTCCGGACGGAGCGACCGGTCAGGGAGACGAAGGCGTCGTCCAGGGTGGGCTGCTCCACACGCAGCCCGCCGTACCGGACCTTCCGGTCGGCCAGCGCCGAGAGCACCGCCTGGGCCACGCCTTCGGGGCCGGTCACGGTCACCTCGTCGCCGTTGCGACGCACGCCGGTCACCTCCGGCAACGCGTCGAGCGCGGCCTCGTCGAGCGGATCGAGGGGACGGAAGTGCACCCGGTGTTCCGAGCCGACGCGGGCGAGCAGACCGGACGGGGTGTCGATGGCGACGACCCGACCGGCGTCGATCACGGCGAGCCGGTCGCAGAGCCGCTCCGCCTCCTCCATGAAGTGCGTGACCAGCACGACCGTCACACCCCGGTCCCGGATCCGGTCGACCAGGTCCCAGGTGTCCCGCCGGCCCTGCGGGTCCAGCCCGGTGGTCAGCTCGTCCAGGATCGCGATCTCCGGCTGGCCGACCAGCGCCAGGGCCACCGAGAGCCGCTGCTTCTGGCCGCCGGAGAGCTTGTGGAAGGCGGTGTCGCGCTGGCTGGTCAGGCCCAGGTCCGCCAGGAGTTCGTCGATGTCGGCCTTGTTGCGGTAGAAGGACCGGTAGAGGTCCAGGGCCTCCCGCACGCGCAGCTTGTCGGGGAGCTGGCTCTCCTGCAACTGGGCACCGACGCGCTGGCGCACCTCGGTGCGGTCCCGCACCGGGTCGAGACCGAGGACACGCACCTGGCCCCCGTCGGCGCGGCGCAACCCCTGCACGCACTCGACGGTGGTGGTCTTGCCGGCGCCGTTCGGACCGAGCACACCGAAGATCTCGCCCTGCTCCACGGTGAAGGAGACGTCCTCGACCGCGACCTTGTCGCCGTACCGTTTGTGCAGGTGCTCGACTTCGATGACCGGCATGGGTGGTCCTCCGTCACGTGTGGCTGCCGTCGTGAGGGCGGACCCTCGGGACGTCGCGGCGTCGGTGGGTGAAACGTCCGAGGTCGACCTCGGGGGCCGACGCCGCCCATCATCCGGCTAACCGAGACGGTGATCAACCCGTCGGACGATGAATTGGGGGTGTAGACCCGGAAATAACCGGCCCGTCAGGGGTTCCCCGGGTTCACGCAGAGTGTCCGTCCTGCCGGTCAGCCACCGAGGCAGAACGCCGCCAGTTCCTCGACCGTGGACAGGGTGACGTCCGGGGCGGCGGCCCGCAGCGTCTCCGCGTCCGACTCGCCCCACAGCGCCGCGACCGCGAGCACCCCGGCGCTCCGGGCGCTGACCAGGTCGGCCGGGGCGTCGCCGACCATCAGCGCCCGGTCGGGTGGCACGTCCAGCAGGTCGAGGGCCCGGCGGACGATGTCCGGGGCGGGCTTCGGCCGGGGCACCTCGTCGGCACCGACGACGTGGTCCACCAGGGGCAGCAGGCCGACCAGGTCCAGGACGAGCCGGGCCCGCTCTCCGCTGCGACCGGTCGCGACGGCCAGGCCGACACCGCGTCCGCGCAGCTCGCGAAGGAGTTCCGGCACGCCGGGCACCGGCGTGACCAGGTGCGCCAGACGGTTGCTCTCCCGGACGAAGGGCTCCACCATCGCCGCCGGCAGGCCCATCAGCCGCAGCACCTCGGGCAGGTAGCGACCCGGATGGCGGCAGTACTCGTCGACCGGGGCGGCACCGTCGCCGACCACCTCCCGGTACGCCAGCGCGAACGCCGTGCGGGCCACGGCGAGGCTGTCGACGAGCACACCGTCGAGGTCGAGCAGGACCGCGCGCACCCCACCGGGGACGAGCGCCGCCCGCACCACGTCGGCTCCCACCGGGTCTCCAGCTCCGGACACCGGTGCCACCTCCCTCACCACGACCGCGCCGCGCCGCCCGAACCGGTAGGGGTGGCCGGCCCCGTGCGGTCCGACTACGGTCGCAGGCGTCCGGTCGGGCGCGCACTGAGGGGCGTCCCGGCCACCCATCGACCGTACCGGGGCCCGTGCCCACGCCGGCCGGCGGCACGCCGCCGGGTGGACCGCGCAGAAGGAGCGCCAACGTGCCGCTGCTGAGCTGGCTGTCCGAGTCCGCCGACGAGCGGCCGGACGCGATCCGCGTCGACGGCCGCTCGGTGTCCTGGGTGGACCTGCGCCGACAGGCCGCGGCAGTCGCCGACGACCTGCGCGGCGTCCGGCGGGTGGCGGTGACGGCCACACCGAGCCTGGAGACCGTGGTCGCCGTGGTGGGCGGCCTGCTGGCCGGGGCGGCGGTCGTACCGGTGCCGCCGGACGCCGGGCCCCGGGAGCGCGACCACATCCTGCGGGATTCGGCGGCCGAGGTCCTGCTCGGGCCGGTCGCCACCGATCCGACGGCCGTTCCGGGTCCCCCGGCGGTGCCTGTCGACCTCACCCGACGCTCGGACACCCGTCATCCGGAGCCGGCGCCGGAGGCCACCGCGCTGATCCTCTACACCAGCGGCACCACGGGCGCGCCCAAGGGCGTGGTGCTCTCCCGACGGGCCGTCGCCGCCTGTCTCGACGGGCTCGCCGACGCCTGGGCCTGGACGCCGGACGACCGGCTGGTGCACGGCCTGCCGCTGTTCCACGTGCACGGTCTCGTGCTCGGTGTGCTGGGCCCGCTCCGGCTGGGCAGCCGGCTGGACCACGTCGGTCGCCCCCGCCCCGAACGGTACGCGGCGGCGGCCGGCTCGCTCTACTTCGGCGTACCCACCGTCTGGTCGCGGATCGCCGCGGACCCGGCGGCGGCCCGGGCGTTGCGTCCGGCGCGGCTGCTGGTGTCGGGAAGTGCCGCGCTGCCGGAGAGCGTCTTCGGAGGCCTCGCCGGGCTGACCGGTCACCGGGTCGTCGAACGGTACGGCATGACCGAAACCCTGATCACGGTCAGCGCCCGGGCGGACGGGCCACGTCGGGCGGGCACCGTGGGACTGCCGTTGCCGGGCGTGCACACCCGCGTGGTGGACGAACGGGGCGACGCCGTACCCACCGACGGGGCGGCCATGGGCGAACTCCAGGTCCGGGGGGCCACCCTCTTCGACGGGTACCTGCACCGGCCGGACGCCGACGCGGCGAGCCGCACGTCGGACGGCTGGTTCCGCACCGGCGACGTGGCCACCATCGGCCCGGACGGCTGGCACCGGATCGTCGGCCGGGCCGCCACCGATCTGATCAAGAGCGGCGGCTACCGGATCGGCGCCGGTGAGGTCGAGGACGCCATCCTGGCCCACCCCGGTGTCCGGGAGGTCGCGGTGGTGGGTACCCCGCACCCGGACCTGGGCCAGCAGGTGACCGCGTTCGTGGTGGGCGACGGAGTACGGGAGGCCGAGCTGATCGAGTTCGTGGCCCGGCAGCTGTCGGTGCACAAGCGGCCCCGGCTGGTGCGCCTGGTCGACGACCTTCCCCGCAACGCGATGGGCAAGGTGCAGAAGAACCTGCTGACCGAGGGCTGACCCTCGGCGGTGGCAGTGGTGGCGGTTGTGGTGGACGCGCGTCGTCAGCCGGCCGGTGGGAGGGTGACGGCGGTGAGGACCAGTCCGCCGTCGACGAGGAACCGGCCGGGGAAGGTGGCCACCTCCGTACCGCCCAGCACCGGGCCGGGCACGAGCAGCCGGGCGGCGAACGTCCCGTCCGGGTCGACCACGATGTCGGCCTCGGAGAAGTCGAGCCACCGTCCGGTCAGCGGGAACCAGGCCTTGTAGACCGACTCCTTGGCGCTGAAGAGCAGCCGGTCCCAGCACACCGTCGGGTCGGCGGCGCGCAACGCGGCCGTACGTGTCCGCTCGGCCGGCAGCGCGATCGCGTCGAGCACCCCGTCGGGCAGCGCCGCGTGCGGTTCGGCGTCGACCCCGACGGAGGCGACCGAGGTCGCGGGCGCGAGCACCGCTCCCCGGTAGCCGTCGCAGTGGGTCATGCTGCCGACCACTCCGGCGGGCCAGACGGGGGCGCCGCGCGCTCCGGAGAGGATCGCAGCCGGCGGGAGACCCAGCTGGGCCATGGCGCGGCGGGCGCAGTCCCGCACCGTGGTGAACTCCCGGCGGCGTTTCTCCACCGCGTTCGCGACCAGCGGCTCCTCGTCGGGGTGGAGGGTCAGGTCGGCGGGGTCGGTGAAGGACTCGACCACCACGACGGCCGGGGGCAGGATCCGCTCGATCACACCCGGCATGCTAGGCGCCGCGCCGTCCGGCGCCGACCCCGGAAGCGGCGGGTACGACGTGGCCGTAGGGGTCGACTACGGGTTAGCGGGATCGCCCGGACGCTCCGGTGACTCACCCGGGCGCGATCAGCAGGGATTTCCTGACCCGGCCCTGGGCGCTGCGGGGCAGTTCGGCGACGAAGTGCACGCGACGGGGCCGGTGCGCGGCCGACAGCATCCGTCCGACGTGGTCGATGAGCATCTGCGCGGTGAGTCCGTCCGCCGCCACGACGTAGGCGACGACCATCTCGCCGAGGGCACGGTGTGGCATGCCCACCACGGCGGCGTCGTGGACCCCGGGATGGGTGAGCAGGACCTCCTCGACCTGGCGGGCGGGGACCGGCCGGTCGCGGCAGTGCACCACGTCGGCCCGGCGTCGCCCGATGATCCGGTGGCAGCCATCCGGGGCGACGGTGGCCAGGTCTCCGGTGAGGTGCCACCCGTCGCCGGGGGCCGTCTGCTCCGGTTGGCCGAGGTACCCGCTGAACAGGGTCGGCCCTCGGATGCTCAGTTCGCCGACGGACTCACCGTCGGTGGGCACCGGCCGTCCGTCCCCGCCGAGCAGGCGGGTCTGCACGCCGGGCAGGGGGGTCCCGGCCGTGCCGGGGACACCCCGTACGCCGGCGCGGCCGGTCACCGCGATGAGGGTCTCGGTGGTGCCGTAGCCCTGGATGAGGGTGTGCGAGGTGAGCAACCGGATCCGCTCGTTCACCGCCGGCGCCAGCGGCCCGTCGCCGGAGACCAGGATCCGCGCCCCGGCCAGCGCCCGGGCGGCCGGGACGTCCCGGGCGATCCGGGCCCACTGGTGGGGTACGGCAAGGTAGATGGTGCCGCCCGGGCCGGTGGCCGGGAACTGGTCGAGATGGACGAATCGGCCGCCCACCCGCAGCGCGCCGAACAGGCCGGCGACGAGGCCGTAGGCCCGGAAGAGCGGTGCCCCCTGGACGAGGACGTCCTCGGCGCTCCACCGCCACGCGTCGGCGAGCAGGTCCAGTCCGGCCGCGACCGCCCGACGGGAGATGCGTACGCCGCGTGACGTTCCGCCGGTGCCACCGGTGTACAGGACGACCGCGTCGGCGGTCGGATCCGCCTCGGGTTGGGTGTTCCAGGAGCGTTGTCGCAGGTCGACGGGGACGACGGGCAGGGTCGTGTCGTCGGCGGCGGCACCGAGGAACAGGCTCGCGCCCGACTCGCGCAGGATGCGTCGACGCTCCTCGGCCGAAGCCAGCGGCGGCACCGGCACCAGCGGTACGCCGGCCTGAAGGGCTCCCACCATGCCGACCATCGCCTCGAGGCTCGGCGTGGCGTCCACCGCCACCGCCCGGGCGCCCCGGATCCGGTCGGCGACGGCGTTGGCACAGCCCTGGAGGTGCTCACTGGACAGGGTCCTGCCGGCGACCCGAAGCGCGTCGGCCCGGTCGGCACCGGACCCACGGAGCGCCGGCAGCAGATTCATCCGGGTTAACCCCTGTCGGCGGCGTCGACGAGTCTCGGCAGTGGCTGGAGCATCGCGCCAGGAACCCTTCGTACTCCGGGTGTGCGGGGGCCTCGTGCTGTCCGGTCATCTCCCGATCGGAGCGGATGCCCCGAAATTAGGCTGCGCCCGGGTCTCCGACAACCCCTAGCCTGGTCGCCTGTGGGCGGGGTGGACCGGAGGTGTCCGGTCCCGTTTCCGTCCGACGCGGGGTGCGCCGCCCGCGATCGAGGCGGTCCGTTCCCCTGGCTGCCGCCACCGTCCGAGGGCTGCCCGGCGCCGGCCGGGAACAACCCCTTAATGATCATCTTTGTGCTGGTCGGGACCGACCGACCGCCGGGACGTCCGGGAGAAGGCCCTGACCGTGCCGGAACGACCCCGGTACGCAGGACAGGCGAGGCCCCGCCGGGACGCTGCCACCTCCCGGTCGACGACGAGCCGGCCGTCGTCCGAGGGCGGTCGACCGCCGTTCGGAACGCGGGCAGGCGACGCCACGGGCGGATAATCATGCGGATGTGCGCCTATTTCCACCAATAGCTCCTCGGCTAGGGAGGCGGAACCGACGGTTCGGACAGTCCGGACGGAAACAATGGCACGGCGCGGAGTGCGGCCGAGGATCCGCTATCCCGTTGCCGGGCGCGCACAATCGGCATTGATTACGGTTTGGCAACCTGAATGACGATCCGGTTCGGGAACGGTTTCGCCGCACATCACGGGCCGACAGATTTCGGAACGCGAATTTGACTCGGAACCGGGCGACGAAACAATACCGCACACCGGATCCCGGCAACAGCGGCGGGGCGCGCCCGGATCGCCCCGGTGGACGCACCGGAGCGCGGACACCCATCGTCCGCACGCGGCCGGACGTCGGCGTGGGGCCACCAGCTCCATTCGGTGACCACCACAGAACCGTCGGTGACAACCGACCACCACGGCGGCACGGGATGGCGCGACGACCTCCACGGCCGACCCCCCACCAGCCAGCACCTCACACGGGGCAACCTCCGCCGCACGGAGCGCGCGACACCGCCACATCCGTCGACGCCCGACGACCGGGGACGGACCCCGACGGACGACACCGCCGACCCGGAAGCGCTCCCGGCGCTCCGGCACGCGGCATAGGCGTTCGCGAAACGCATTGCCGGTACCCTGAAAACACATTGCGGGTAGCCTCCAAACCACCCCGACCAGCCACCTAAGGATGCTCGATGTCACGCTCCGAATCGCCACTATGACGTTACGCTGCCGGCCGCGCGGCGCGCCGTACGGCCAGTGGCGCGACAGACCAGGTTTGTCTATCCTTTACATCGTTCGACTTGCCGCTCAATTGCTGGACTGCCATACTCCACACCATGCACTGAGATCGATAGCCGGGGACACGCCCGAGCAGCTCCCGAATTAGGGAATGCTCAGGCGCAGGCCGCACGAACGTCATCGGCCTTCGCAGCAGAATTGGTCAAGGATTTGTGGGTCTCTGACTTCGTTGAGTGACATGGGAGACCACAGCGGATGGACAACCAGGCGACCTCGGTCACCGTGCCCACCACGGGACCCGCCCGATGACGCTGACCGAGCGGGACCGGCAGCTCGACATCCTGACGCACCGGCTCAACGATCTCCTGCGCGCCGACCACCCCTCCACCACGCCAGGTCCGGTGACGGTGGTGACCGGCCCCGTCGGAACCGGCAAGACCAGCCTGTTGCAGGCGTTCGCCCGGCGGTGCGCCGAGGCCGACGTCAGCTTCCTGGGCGCGAGCGCCTCCCGCAGCGAACGCACCGTACCGCTGGAGATCGTCCGCCAGCTCGTCCGCCGGGCACCCCTGGACGACCCCACCCGGGACCGGCTCGGACGTCTGCTCGACCGGGGTTCCCTCGCCTGGTCGGAGACGCACGACGACGGCGAGGAGTCCCTCGCCCCGCTCACCGCCGCGATCGGCGGTGAGCTGGTGGCGATCGCCGCACAGGGTCCCCTGGTCGTCGCGGTCGACGACGTGCACCACGCCGACGGTCCGTCGCTGCGCTGCCTGGCCTACCTGGCTCGGCGCGTGACCGGCCTGGCCGTGCTGATCGTCCTCACCGAGGCCCACCGCACCCGGCCGTGGCATCCCACCATCCACGCCGAACTGATGCAGCCGGCGCGGTCGCACCGGATACGGTTGCCCCTGCTCTCCTCCGACGGGACCTACCGCCTCCTGGCCGACCGGCTCGGCGTTCCGGTGGCCCGCCGCATCACCGACGAGGCGCACCTGATCAGCGGGGGCAATCCCCTGCTGCTGCACGCTCTGGCCGACGACCATCTGACCGGCGGGCACGGCGACCGACCGGCGACCGGGGAGTCCTTCCGCGAGGCCGTCCTGAGCTGCCTCTACCGGTGCGAGCACCTCGTCCTGAAGGCCGCCCGGGTGCTCGCGGTGGTCGGTGGGCCGGGGCACAGCCCCCTGCTCCCCCTGCTCCTCGACCTCCCCGGAGGGCTGGACATCCGTGCGGTCGACGCGTCGACCAGCGCGGGCCTGGTCACCGAGGAGGGACTCCGGCATCCGGCCGTCGTCCGGGCGGTGCTGGACAGCATGACGGCGGAGGAGCACGGCCGGTTGCAGCGGGCCACCGCCTGCCTGCTCCACGACGACGGCGCGCCACCCGCACGGATCGCCCCGCACCTGCTCAAGGTCGACGAACTCGACCAGACCTGGATGGTCCAGGTGCTGCTGGACGCCGGAGAACAGGCCCTCGCCGACGGTGACGCCGACGCGGCGCGACAGTACCTGCGCCGGGCCAACCGGGACACCACCGACGACTGCCTCCGGGCGCGGATCCGTTCGCTCCTCGCCCGCGCGGAGTGGCGGCTCGATCCGCTGGCCGCCGTTCCCCACCTGCTCGGTGTCGCCACCGCCGTCCGGGCCGGGCACCTCAGCAGCCGACAGGCCGCAGGTCCCGTCCAGTACCTGCTCTGGCACGGGCAGACCGACCGGGCGCTCGAACTCGTCCGGGATCTCGAGGAACGCGCCGACCGTCACGACCCGCAGTCCGCCACCGACCTGATCGTCATGCGAAGCTGGCTGACCACTCTCTACCCGGGGACTCCGGTCGGCGGCCCGACCGCCCACTCGGCGGGCCGGGACCCGCTGACCCTCGCCCGGGTCAAAGGGCAGCTCCGGGGTGTCACCCTGCTCGGCGCGGTGCTGGAACGGGGGGACGCCAGCGCGGCCGAGGACGCCGACCACGTCCTCGCCACGCTCCGCCTGGACGACGAGACGAGCATCTGGAACGCCGTCTGCGCGGTGATCGCGCTGATCTACGCCGACCGGCTCGACCTCGCCGGTGACTGGTGTGAACGGTTGGACCACGGCGCCACCGGCCGGCATCGCACCCCGCGCGCGCTGCTCGCCGCCCTCGCCGCCGCGGTGGCTGGCCGCCGCGGGGACCTGACCCGGGCGCGGGAGCTGGCCGAGGTCGCCCTCAGCCGGCTCTCCCCGAAGGGGTGGGGCGTCATGATCGGCATGCCGCTCGCCGTACGGCTCCGGGTGCTGACCTGCCTCCAGGAGTGGGACGAGGCCGCCGCCTGCCTGCGGACGCCGGTGCCGCCGGCCCTGTTCGAGACCCCGTTCGGCCTGCACTACCTGCACGCCCGTGGACTGCACGCGCTGGCCTCGGGCAACCCCGAGGTCGCACTGGCGGACTTCCAGCTCTGCGGTCAGCTGATGACGTCGTGGCGGTTGGACCTGTCGTCCCTCGTTCCCTGGCGGACCGAGGCGGCCCGCGCGCTGCGGCACATGGGCCGCCGCGAGCAGGCCGAGAAGCTCGTCCGGGAGGAGCTGGACCGGCTGCGCCCGGACCAGGTCCGGCACCGGGGGGCCGCGCTGCGGGTGCTCGCCACCGTCGAGGAGGGCACCGACCGCATCCGGCACCTGCGCGCCGCCGTACGGCTGCTGCGGCAGTCCGGTGACCGGGTGGAACTGGCCCACGCCCTCACCGACCTCGGTCACGCGTACCAGCAGGCGGGGGACCTGCGGCAGGCGCGTGAGGTGTCCCGGTGCGCCCGGGTCATCGCGGAGGAGTGCGGCATTCCGGTCCTGCGGCCCGCGTCCCGGGCCGCCCGCAACGGCACCGTCGACCCCGGCGACGAGGCGATCGTCCTGCTCACCGGACTCAACGAGACCGAGTCCCGGGTGGCGGCGCTGGCCGCGCAGGGGCACACCAACCGGGAGATCGCCGAGAAGATGTTCCTCACGGTCAGCGCCATCGAACAGCGACTGACCCGCATCTACCGCAAGCTCGATGTCAGCTCCCGCAGCGAACTGGCCACCCGGCTTCGGCTCGACCGCTGACCCTCCCCCGGACGGACGACCCGCGCCCCCCCCCCGCGGCGCCGGGCGTCGGCCGTTAGCGCGAGGCGCCCCCCCCCAAGGGGTGGGGACCACAAGAGTAGGTCCGCGACCAGTTGATTTCCCTGCCGCCCCGTTTACCGGCCGGGGCCTTC